>CAYOUR010000071.1:0-2356 GCA_964407145.1 uncultured Lentisphaeraceae bacterium
GGTAGTATAGGCGCTGAACGAAATAATCAAGTGGACAGGGGGCGTCAGGAGCCGCCGTCAGGACGGTCTGGTCGCTGACGGCAGATCGCCAGCCCCTGGAAACGGCCGGGCCAGAAGCGATGAATGCCGATGATTACAGTCCCGGGCTGCTTGCAAAACGGCTTGGAAAGAGCTATTTTCTCATCTGTCTGGCGGGCTCATTAGCCCAATGTTCTTCATTTCAGTTTCTCTTTACCGGGAGGAGTGGAATGTATGGGGCTGAGGCGGGATGGGAATTTTGCGGATGGCCCTCACCGGAAAACAGCGGCTTTGCGGGCGGCGTTGTGCGCCGGAAGCGCAAAAAAGCCGTCCTGAGGCAGGACGGCTTGGGGTGAAGTTGAAAATGGTGGGCCCAGCTGGACTTGAACCAGCGACCGGACGATTATGAGTCGTCAGCTCTAACCGACTGAGCTATGGGCCCGTGTTATGAAAGGCAGGAAATGAGGCCAGATTTGACAACGGGTGTGACACATAAATATGGCATCGTCGGCCTGAATTTCAAGCAGGCTGGCGGCGTTAAGGGCATTTTGCCGCTGGCCATGCTGTGCTGCTGCGGGCTGTGCTGCCGCGGGGAGGCGATGAAGCGCCCGCCGTACTGGCCGGTGATCATCAAGGAATTCGTTTTTTCGCGGCTGGAGCTGGCTTTGACCGAGGAGGAGCAGGCCCGCGGTTTGATGGAACGCACGGACCTTGCCGATGACGGCGGCATGATTTTCGTTTTTGAGGACGACCAGGTGCGGTCCTTCTGGATGAAGAACACCCTGATCGAACTGGATATTCTGTACCTTGACCGGCATGGCCGGATTGTCAGCATGCACACCATGCCGCCGGAGCCGCCCCGGGGGCGCGATGAAAGCGAACGGGCCTATGAAATGCGGCTGCCGACGTATTCCAGCCGCCAGCCGGCACGGTATGCCCTCGAACTCAAAGGCGGGCAGGCCAAGCTGGCCGGCTGCATGGTCGGGGATGTCCTCGAGCTGGGAACCGCGGAGCTGCAGCGGCTCCGGCGCGAGTCGACCCGGCCCCGGCCCCGACCGTGACCCGGAGTCCGGCCCTGACCCGGAGTCCGGCCGCAGGGCTGGCCGGGCGGAATTCAGGGCCGGGCGGCCGGGGAATCACTGGTCTTTTTTGTCGCTGTCCAGGGAGAGTTTGTTGGCCTGGGCTTTGACCCAGATGTCCTGCTCCTTGACTTCCTCGCCGATATAGGCCAGGGCTTCGTTCCAGTACTTCATGGTTTCGAGCGGCTCCTCATCCAGCTGCCAGTATTGGGTCATGCGGCGTTCCTTGACAATGGGCCCTTCGCCCTTCTGGCGCAGGTAGTCGGCCAGGGCGTCCGGGGCGATGGCCGTGGCGGGCTGGAAGTCGTCACTGCGCAGGTAGCGCAGCAGGGACTCGAACATGCCGGCGGTTTCCGGGTCGCCCTTGGCCAGGCCGGTGAAGTTGAAGGCGCTGACGAGCAGGCGGCCTTTGCCGACCTTGAGTTCGAACAAGTAGGCGAACTGGCGCATGGTATAGGCCGGCTGCAGCTCGGAGAGGTGGAAGTTGTAGACGTCAAAACGGTCACGCACGGCGCGATCGACGCCCTCCATGATCGGCTCGACCTTGACCGGGAAGTCGTCCAGGATGATCTTGTCGCAGTCGTTGATCAGGTTGGCGAACTGCATGTTGACGAAGCCGTCGTTCGGGAAGTCGTCCAGGGCATGGTTGTTTCGGATGAAGGCTCCGGAATTGTGGCCGCGGTCCCAGATGATGGCCTTGAAGCGGTCCCAGGTTGCGGGCAGGTAGTATTTTTCCTTGGGGGCGCGGGTTTTGCGGTCGCGGGTGACAGGCACGCGGTACATCACCCAGGCGTCGCCGCCGTTGGCGACATGGTTGATCAGGTCTTGGTCGAAGCGGTTGGTCAGGCGCAGTTTGGCGCCGGGTGTGTGGCGGAGCTGCGGGTAGCGGGCGGTGGGGTGGACCTCGTCCAGGCGGAGGTCGAGGTCGCCGGCCGGCAGGGCCGCGGGATTATTCGGGAAGGTCCACAAGTCCCAGTCGTTGGCGACGACGACGTTGCCGGCCGCGTCGACCAGCTCCAGAACCAGCCGGTATGAGGCCGCCCGGCCGGGCGCCGGCATTTTGAGGGTCAGGTTGCAGACGTCATGGCGACCGCGGCTGCCCAGGTCGATGTCGGACAGCGAGCCGGCCAGCACATCCTGTCCAGACGGGTTGCGCAGGGCGAAGCGGAAGGAGACCAGGCCGGACAGCTCGGCGGAAAAGTGGGACGCGACCACCGGGACGGTTAAGATCTCGTTTTCGAAGAAGACGCGGCGCGGCA
>CAYOUR010000071.1:2366-18246 GCA_964407145.1 uncultured Lentisphaeraceae bacterium
GATGACGCGGTACACGGCGTTCTCGTTGCCCGGGATGAGGCTCGAGGCGAGGATGACGGTGTCGCCGTTGAACTGGCGGAACAGGTTTTCGTCAATGCCCTTCTGGTCATCGAAGCAGTCGACCACGCCGTTGCTGTTTTCGTAGCGGTTGGTGTCGCAGAACTGCAGGAAATGGAAACCGCAGAGGATTTTGCTGCGGCGGGCGGCTTCCAGGTTCAGTTTCCAGGCCAGGAGGCGGAAGCGGTTGGAGGCTTCGCGCATGAGGGGGTACTGTTCGGTGAAGCCCTTCAGGGCGACGAGTTTTTTCAGTTCATCGATCCACCATGGCTTGTCGGCCGGGCAGTATTGGTCGAATTTATTGCTGAGGGCTTCGAGGTCATGCAGGCCGACGTAGTGGCAGATTTCGTGGGCGCAGACGGGTCGGCGCGAGGGCACCTGGCGGGCGATTTTCCAGTTCGGGTTGTCGTCCTGGTCCTTGACGACCATGGGGATGCCGGTGGCCGAGCCGGAGATGATCCAGTTCTGGGGGTTGTCGAACATGTTGTAGGCGTGTCCCCAGGGGAAGAAGTAGCTCATGTGCTGGACGTCGAGGTCGACGCTGTTGCGGTCGAATTCGCCGCGGCTGCAGGTGTCGAGGAAGAACCGCGAGTGGTCGAGGCGGTGGGTGAGGTCGTAGAATTCCTGGCAGATGGGGTTGCGTCCCGGGTGGTCGATTTCGTTGCCCATGCAGTAGACCATGAGCGAGGTCGAGTTGCGCAGGCGTTTGACCATTTCGGTCCACTCATCGCGGTTGAGCAGGGAGCCCTGCTTGTCCATACGGGAGCGTTCCTTCTGGTATTTGCCATAGTATTTGCGCAGTTCGACGTGGATGAGGATGCCGAGTTCATCGGCGGCCTGGAAGCACTCCATGGGCGGCACGAAGCTGTGGAAGCGGATGAAGTTGAAGCCGTAGCGTTTCATCTGGCGCATGTACTTGGCGTAGTACTCGTACATGCCGAGGTTCTGCAGGTCGGGGTGGTCATGGGCTTCGCGGCCGCGGATGACGCCGCGCAGGTACAGGTTTTCGTTGTTGAGGAAGAACGAGTCCTTGGACACGGCGTACTTGCGCATGCCGAAGCGGATGGCGCAGGATTCTGTTCGGCCCTGGATGGAGAGCGTGGTCCGGAACGTGTAGAGGTAGGGCGTGTTGACATTCCACGGGCGGAAGTCGGGCACGTCTTCCGCCGTTTGGAACAGTTCCCCGGCTGGCGGTGCGGGTGCGTCGCCGGTGGCGATGACCCGGTCCTGGTCCAGCACTTCCCAGGCGATCTGGTCGCAGCCGGCCGGTGTTGTCAGGCGCAGGCAGACGCGGCCGGCGTCATAATCCGGATAGACGAAGAGATCGTCGAAGTTTTCCCCGAGGGTGTTTTTGGGGATTTCGGTGATGAAGCGGAAGTCTTGTTTGCTTTCGGTCATGGCCTGGTTCTTTCCTGAGGGTATGGGTCACGGGGTCGCGAAGGCGGGTCTGAGGGCATGGCGCGGCGGGTGCCGGAAGCGTTGGCGGGCGGGTGGCGTAGGGTCAATGAAACCGCATCAGGCCAATTGCCGTTGCGGCTGCTGCCGGGCAATTGGCCTGATGGTTGTGGTGGGCGGCGGCGTCCTGGCTCGTCTGTCATTACAGGTCGAGGCCGAGGTCGTCGTCGAGTTTTTCCATCATGGTTTTTTCGGCCTTGGCGATGCCCTTGGGCATTTTATAGGTTGGCAGGTACCGGTAGTAGACTTGCAGGCTGAGGGCGGCCAGGGTGGTGCTGTACCACTTGTCGTAGTTGCACACGAATTTACCTGGTGTTTGGTTGGGGCATTCCCAGTAGCCGTCGCGGTGCTGGTACTTGATCATTTCGGGGGCGAACATGCTGTTCCAGTCTTTCCAGGCGCTTTTGCCTTCATGGAACATGGCCTGGGTCTGGTAGTACCATCCGTAGAGCGGGTTGGCGTGGCTGGCTTCGATTTTGCGGCGCGGGTCGTTCCAGACGACCTTGCATTTTTCGCGGATGTACTTGACGCCCATTTTGGCTTCATAGCTTCTGGCTTCGCCGAGGAGCTGCAGGCAGAGGGTGCCGGCGCCCTGGAGGTAGTCCGAGCCGGAGCCCGGCGACGAATAGCCGAATTTGTTGTTGGTTTTGGAGAACGACACGTTGCGCATGAAGTTGATGCCTTTTTCCATCGCCTGTTCCAGTCCCTTGACATCGGCGCCGGCGACGTAACCGGCCTTCATGGCCTGGTAGTTCCAGCAGGCGACGGACAGGTCCCAGCGGGCGCCTTTTTTGTAGTTGTAGTCGTAGCCGCCGCTGGCCTGTTGGCCGTCGACCAGGATTTGCAGGGCTTTTTCCATGGCCGGCTTGAGGGTTGGCACCTTGGTCAGGCCATACGCCTCGGACAGGGCATAGGCGACAATGGCGTTGCCGTACGATTCCGGCGTTCTGGTCTTCAGCTTGTCCATGTATTCGGTCAGGTACTGCATGGCCCGTTGCACGGTTTGGCCGAACTCCTCCGACAGCGGCGTTTCGCCGTGGGCCAGGAAGGTCAGCAGCGCCAGGCCGGCCATGGCGTGCTGTTGGGATGGCGCCCAGGAGCCGTCCGGGTTCTGGGTTTTCTTGAGCCAGCGGAGGGCGCGCAGCACGGCCGCTTCGGTCACTTCGTTGCCGCCGAATTTCTGCAGGGTTTTTTTGCGGCCTTCGTCGCTGCGGCCGCCGTACAGGGACGACAGTTTCAGGGGCGAGTCGTTGGCGCGGATGTCGAGCACGTCGGAGAAGTCGAGGTTGTCGTCGGTCGAGGCCATAGCGTCGGAGAAGTCGGCGACCGAGGCGACGTCGACGGTGTCTTCGATGGACACGGTCGGTTTTTCCACGGTCGGCACCAGGTCTTGGGCGATCTCCTCCAGTTTTTCCAGTTCTTCGAGGGTCTTGGGGTCGAGTTCCTTGACTTCGAGTTCCTGCATTTCCAGTTCGATGGTCTGGCTGGGGCGGCTGGCGTCGGCGTCATAGAAGAGGACGAGGGCCGCGAGGATGAGGACGTGGGTGAGCAGGGAAATGATGGGGCCCATCAGGCTTTCGACCATTTTCCGGTGCTGGTATTCGGCCAGGACGGCCTCCTGGTCGGGGAACTGCTGTTCCTGCAGGTTGTCTTGTGGTTGTTGCGTCATGGTCATATCCTCCAGCGGAGCGTCGCGTGTTCAGGCGTGGTTCGGCGCGGGCGTGTTGGGGCGGATGTCAGGGGCGATTGTCCGCGGGGCCATTTTATTTGAGGGTGACGACATTGAGGTTGTTGAGGTTGGCGGCCTTGCAGAGGTCCAGGGCGACCACCAGGTCTTCGGCCCGGGCCGACAGGTTGACCTTGACCATGACGGTGATGTCCGGGTCGTTTTTGCCCAGGCGCATCAGGGTGTCGGCCACTTCCGTGACCGGCAGGCGCATGCCCCGCACGCTCAGGTAGCCGGGGTGGACTTCGAGTTCCATCATCTGCGGTTTGTTTTCCGAGACCTTGGCCGAGCCCGGCGCCGGGAGATTGACGGCAAGGTGGGCTTCGGAGACTTCTTCGCGGGCAGTGACGATGAAATAGATCAGCAGCAGGAAGACGACGTCGATCATGGACGACATCGGCACGGCCAGCTGTTCCGTGGATTTTCGTTTCATGCTTTCCGGCTCCGGGTGGATGGGGGAAACAGGTCGTGGTTTGGGGTGAGGCCGTGGCGTCTCAGAGTCCGCCGGTGGCTTCCGCGATCAGGCGGACTCGGTACAGGCCGGTGGAGGCGGCGGCCTGCATGACGCGGTCGATATGCCGGAACTGTGTTTCCCGGTCACAGCGGATGAGCACGGGTACGGAGCTGCCGGCCTGGGTGCGCATCGACAGCAGCAGCTGTTGCAGCTGGGAGATGGACATCGGCTGCAGGGCGACATTGACTTTGCCGTCCTTGTTCAGGTTGATGGTCACGGCGCGCGGGTCGGTGCTGTCGACGGCCGGGGCGTTTTTGGCCTGGGCGATCTTGATGCTTTCGTCGACCACGTCCTTGTCCACCGAAGCCGTGACCACGAAGAAGATGATGAGTAGGAAGACGATGTCAATCATGGACGTGATTGGCGTTTCGAGGTTGTCATCACCGCGTTGTCGCATGGCTGGTTCCTGTGTGGGGTTGCGTCCAGGTGAGTCGGCATGGCGTTGCGGCCGGCCGGGTATGGGGCGGCCGGCCGGTTGTCCGCCGGGGGGGGGGGGCGCCTGGGCGGGGCGGCTGCCGGTGTTATTGTTCGACTTCGGCGTTGCGGAGGACCTTGATCAGGTCGAGGACGGTGGCCTCGGTTTCCAGGAGGATGCGGGTGGCGAGGTTTTTGTAGTAGGTGAAGAAGAGCAGGGCAGGCACGGCGATGATCAGGCCGATGCAGGTTGTCCAGAGGGCGGTGGAGATGGACTGTGCCAGGAGCTTGGCTTTGGCCGCGCCGGTGGCGTTGGCCAGTCCGGCGAAGGCGGCGACCATGCCGGTGACCGTTCCCATCAGCCCGAGCATCGGGGCGATCTGGCCGCAGATGTTGAGCAGGTTGACGCGTTGCATCAGTTTTTCGCTTTCGAGGTCGGTGCTGGAGGAGACGGCCTGCTGCACGACTTCATAGCCGTCGTTGATGTTCTCGAAGGCGCTGCGCAGGATGTTGGAGAGCGGTCCCGGGTTGGTGTCGCAGGTGGCGACGGCAGTGCCGAGGTCGCCCTGGGAGAGCGAGTCGCGCACGCCGTTGACGACGCCGGTCGGGATGAGCTTGTCGCGTTTGACCTTGATGAAGGCGTCGATGGCGAGCCAGAGCATGAAGAAGGAGGTTCCGAACAGTCCGAGCCAGATGAGGAGGTTGACGATGCTGCCGCCGTAGAGGATGTCCCACAGGGACACGCCGGCGGCGGCCGCCTCGGCGGCTTCCGGGGCGGCATCCTGGGCGAAGAGGGCGCCGCCGCCGAGGAGGGCGAGGCACACGAATTTCAACAGGCGCGAGTCTTTTTTCAGCATCTTGTCATCTCCTGAATCCGGTTGATATTGCCAAACTGGCCAGAATTAATGGTTTGGGGCATGTCGCTGGTGTTGCACCGTGTACTGTACAGGCGGAAGAGGCGGATTTCAATCCAGGGCTTCGATCTTGCCGACGCGGGGGTCTTTCAGTTCCTTCATGATGGCGACGGCCTGTTTTTTGGCTTCGGCGCGTTCCTTGGGGGCTTTTTTGGCGTCGAAGACCAGGAGTGTCTTGAGGTATTCGAGGACGGCCTGTTTTTTTTGTCCTTTGGCGAGGTTGAGTTGCCCGCGCATGTTGAAGGCGAAGGCGGCGTCGCGGTCCTGTCGGCTGGTGATCATGCGGTTGAGGATTTCCTCGGCTTTGTCGAACTGTTTGTCTTCGATGAGGAGCAGGAGCTGGGCACGGTAGAGCATGTCGGTGTTGGCGCCGGCGAAGGCTGCGGCGCGGCTGAAGACCTTCTTGGCTTCGTCGACCTGTTTTAGGGCCAGGCGGGCTTCGCATTCGACGCCGATCAGGTAGTCGCCCCAGCCGAGGAATTTGTAGGCTTCGAAGAGAGCCGGGGCGTTTTTGACGACGTCCTGGTATTTTTCCTGTTCCATCAGCTGGTCGAGCTGGTCAAGTTCGCGCGGTTTTGGGGTGGTGACGTAGCGGTAGTCGGCGCGTTTGAAGGGGAGTTTCAGGCGGCTGTCGACATGGAGGACGATGTCCCCCTGGGCGTTGCTGACTTCGATTTTTTCGCCTTTCTGGCGGGTGCCGTCAGCTTTGAAGACATAGCAGTCCCGGCTTTGGGCCAGCAGTGCCGCCGGCAGCAGCAGTCCGGTCAGAATGGCCATGGCGAGGAGTTTTTTCATGGTGTTGTTGTCCTTGGCTTATAGGGGTTGAAGCAAGTGTGCTGATGATGGCTGGTCGGCGGTGGGGGGTCAGCGGGCCAGTTTGATCAGTTCGGCCGTATAGCGGCCGTTGGGGAAGTCCTGGCGGTATTTTTCGACCATGGCGTTCAGGTCGTCGCGGTCGTTTGTTTCGGCGAGCAGCCGGGCGCTGCCGATGATGGCGCGTTCGACGTAGTCGCGGTTTTCCTCGGCGGTCACGTCGGCGAACATGGCCACCAGGTGGAAGCGGGCGATGGCCTGCTGTTTTTTGACGGGGTCGGCGGATTTAGCCAGGGCTTCGCCCAGTTCGCAGAGGGCGCGGTTGGAGACCGTCTGGTTGTCGGCATACTGGAGGATTTCCTGGAGGGCGGCGACGGTGCCGTCCAGGTCGGGCGGATTGCCGCGGGAGCGGGCCTGGGCCTGGAGGAATTTGGCGTCGAAGAAGTAAGCCGTCTTGGGGTTGTCGGCCAGGAGGGTGTCAATGAATTTGAGGGTTTCGGCCTGGTGGTTGAGTTTGAGTGCGGCCTCGGCGGCCCGGATCAGGGCGCGGTCTTTGACGCCGCCGGTGACGAGGCGGGCTTCCTCGTGGTTCGTCTTGCCGCGGCTGATGATTTCGCGGCAGGCGGCGAGGGCGGTGGCGGGGATGTCCAGTTTGAGGGAGGCGTCGGCGATATAGGCCAGGTTGGGGACGCTGACGGTATCGGCCTTGGCGGCCATCAGCTCCTGGAAGGACGTGGCGGCGGCTTCACGGTTGCCGGCTTCCATTTGGGCGCGGCCCAGGTTGAAGAGGGCCATTTTGCTGGCGTTGGAGTCAGGGAAGTCGCGGGCGAGCCGTTCGAGGGTGGTGGAGGCTTTGGCGTGGTCGCCCAGTTCCATATGGATGGTGCCGAGGCGGGCCAGGCTGTCCGGGGTTTTGGATGATTTTGGGTAAGCCTGGTGGAAGGCCTCGAAGGCCTGGATGGCCTTTTGCTTCCATTGGTTGAATTCATCCTGCACTGGTTTGAGGTCTTCTTCGAGTTGGGCGATTTCGGCTTCGGCTTCGGCGATGGCTTTTTGGTCGAGTTCGGCTTCGCGGGTGATGGCGGTTTTCTGGCTGGTGATTTTGGCTTCGGCGTTGGCGCTGGCCTGGGTTTGGGCTTCGCGGGCGGCGTTGGCGGCCTGTTTCAGTCCGGGCAGGAACGGTTCGCGTTCGGCGGCCGGCTTGGCGAGGACCGCGGCCGTGTCTTCGGCCAGTTTCCGGCGCCGGGTCGCGGTCAGGATTTTGGCATTGACCAGCTCCGCGTCCTGTTTGGCACTGCCGACGAGGTGTTCGGCGTGCCGCACCCTTCGGGCCAGGTCGGCGTGTTCTCCGGCCATGGTTTTCAGAGCGGCGCGGTCGGCGGCCAGTTTTTTGGTGATTTCGGGGGTGATGATGGCGGCCTTGCGCTGATAGACGTCTTCCATTTTTTTGATGATTTCAGCCAGTTCGGTGTTGGCCCGGTCGAGTTCCTGCTGGGCTTTGGCCTGGCCTGCGTCCTGGCTTTCCTGGAGTTTGGCGGTGGCGGCGGCGACCGCGGTTTCCAGGCGCTGCTTGTCGGCTTCGATGGTGAGGGCCTCCTTTTCGATGGCGGCGATGGCTTCGCGGGTGCTGGTCACCTCTTGGTTCAGGCTTTTGAACCGGCGGTCGAGCTCCTGGAAGTCGCTGGCCAGTTCCTGGTGTCGTTTGGTGACGGTGTCGATTCTGGCGGCGGCTTCCTCGCGGGTGGCGCGCAGGGCGGCCAGTTTTTCATCCATGGCCAGGAGTTCGCCGGTGACGGTGTTCTGCTTTTGTTTTTCCAGGTCGGCGGCTCGTTTTCGTGCTTCCTGCTCCATGGTCTGGAGGTGGATTTGCTTTTCCTGGTCGCTCATGCCGGCGGTATTGGCCAGTTTTTCCTGGAGTTGCTGTTTGGCGAGGCGGAGGAAGTCGAGGTCAGCCTCGGCGACGAGCAGGTCCATGGCGGCATTTTCATCGGCGACGGCTTCGAATTCCTTGGTCAGCTGGTCGAGGACGGCCTGGCGTTCGGCCTGTTCCTTTCGGATGGCCGTTATTCTGCCGCGGGCGACGGTCTGCTGTTCCCGGAGGGTGTTCAAGGCCGGGCGCAGTTTTTCCGCGGTCAGGTCGTACGACCAGGGCAGATATGCGGCCGCGTCCTCGCCGATTCGTGTCGCCGTGGCCGACTTCAGGTTGAATTTCTTCTCGCTTTTGCCGGCGAATATCTGGCCGATTTCGAGGAATTGCGGCACGGCGTCCTGCGGGGTTTCGCCCAGCATGAGCAGTTCGGCGGCGCGGAATTTGGCTTCGAGGCGGTCGTCTTGGAACTGCTGGTCGGTTTCTTCCTCAAAATAGGCCAGGAACGCATCGGCGCCGAGGGTGTTTTCGTTGAGGGCGTGATAAATCCAGCCGAGTTTGTACTGGGCGCGGACGCCTTTGTCGAAGGCGCTGAAGACCTCGACCAGGCGCTGGTATTTGGGGATGGCGGCCTGGTAGGCGTCGAGGGCCTCCTGCTGGAGGGCGGCGCGGTTTTTGTCGTCCTTGCTTTCGGCGGCGCGGCGGACCAGGTCGCTGGCCAGCTTGTATTGTTGTTCGGCGCAGGCGTAGGCCACGTCCGGGGCTTTCGGGTGGGACGGGTCGAGGGTGATGAAGATGTCCCAGACGCGCATGGCGCGGGCCGTCAAGTCATCCGCGGCGAGGGGATTGCCTTCCTTGCGGGCGCGTTCATAGAGGACGCCGCCGAGCCGGTAGGCGCTTTCCGCGGAGCCGCTTTCCCGGGGAAGGACGTCCTGGAGGTAGTTGACCAGGGCCTCGGCCTCGTCCAGGCGGTCCAGTTGCGCCAGTGAGATGACCAGGCGCATGACGACTTCGGGCAGTTTTTTGCTGAGGCGGGCCGAGCGCAGGGCTTCGAGGTAGACCGGGACGGCGGCGGCGTAGTTTTTGTTGGCGAACAGCGTCTCGGCCTGTTCCAGTTTGACGTCGATGGCGGCGCCGCCGTCGCCGGCCGCCAGTTCGAGCTTCTCCTCGAACATCTGTTCGGCGAATTTGGCGCATTCGCTGTGGCTGAGCATGGCCTGGTTGCGGAAGGCGCTGTCGGGGTATTCCTCGACGAGGGTCTCGTAGTACTTGGCGGCGGCGAGGATCTGTTTGCGGGCGAGTCCCTGGTTGCCGCTGAAGAAGGTGGCGAAGGCCTGTCTTTGGATGGCCTGTCCCTTGTAGTAGAGCGCTTCGGCCACGGGTGACCTGCCGCGATCGCCGCCCATGGCGGTTTCCAGTTCTTCCAGGAAGGCGTCGGCGGTGTTGATGGTCTTGATGGCTTCCTTGAAATAGGTGATTTTGGCCAGTTCGGCGGTTTTTTTCTGGGCCATGGCTTTGGCGGCCGCGTCGCGGCCGAGCATGATCTGCACGCGGGCCACCTGCAGGAAGGCCGAGGCGCCGACGCCATCGCGGATATACTGCAGCGCCTTGAGGTCGTTCAGGATTTTCCGCAGCGTGGCGGTGTCAATGTCCTGGCGGTCTTCCTGTTTCTTGGCCTCGGCGTCGATGGTGGCGGCCAGTTTCAGGAAGGTCATCTGCCGTTCGTCCAGGCCGCCGCCGTCGAGTCCGGCGAGTTTGTCGAGGACGGCCGCGGCCTCCTTGCCCTTGCCGGTTTCCTTCAGGACCAGGCTGTAGATTTTCACGGCGCGGGTGAACTGGGCCAGCTCGTCTTCGTCCTTGGGGGCGGTTTTGACGCGGTCAAAATAAATTTTGTAGGCTTTTTCCGATTCGGCGAACTGCTTGCGGGCGGCGGCGACTTCGGCCTTCAGGAGCAGGGCGTCGAGGTAATAGTTGGATTTTGCGGTGATGGTCTTGAGGGCGGCGTCGGCGTCGGCGCTTTTGCCGATGGTGTAGTAGACGCGGGCCTTTTCCAGGTTGACGGCGTCCTTCTGGTCGGGGTATTTCTGCTGCATCTGTTGAATTTGGAGTTCGGCATAGTCATTGAGCTCCAGTTCCGCCAGTTTGCGGACGCAGCGCAGGTCGGCCTTGAATTCGTCGATGGCGGTCGCCGTCAGGGCGGCGCCCAGGCAGGTGAGCGTCAACAGCGTCCTGGCGGCGGCCAGGAGGCGACGGCTGTCTGGGGCAGTGGTTTGTGTGCGCATAGGGAGTTTCCTGACCTTTTGTTCAGACCGGCGGCGTCGGTGGCGGAGAGACGAAAAGGCCGCCTGCCTGTTGTCATCTGGAACAGGTCGGCGGCCGTCGTGAGAAGGCAGGATGATGTCAGTAATGGTCGGGGCGAGAGGATTTGAACCTCCGACCTCTGCGTCCCGAACGCAGCGCTCTAGCCAGGCTGAGCCACGCCCCGATCATGTCGTCGGCCCCGGCTGGATGACAGCCAGGAACCGGCGAACTGGCATATACTATACCCTGTTATTTCACTTCGGCAACCGCCGATTCCTTATTTTTATGCATTATAGCGTCAAAAAAACCATGTTTCAAGTCTTGCGGGTCGAGGAGGGGCCCTGGTCGGCCTTGGCGCCGGGGGCCGCGTGGTGTTCAGCCCGGGGCGGTTTTGGTTTTGGCTTTGGCGCCGTCTCAGCCGCCGAGTTTGTCGATCATCTTGACCATGGGTGCGAACATGGCGATGACGATGCCGCCGACGACGACGGCGAGGAAGCAGATCATGAGCGGTTCGATCATGGAGGTCAGGCCTTCCACGGCCCGGTCGACTTCCTCCTCGTAGACGCCGGCGACGCGGTTAAGCATGTCCGGCAGGGCGCCGGTTTCCTCGCCGACCTCGACCATACTGCACAGCATCAGCGGGAAGACGTGCGACTTCTCGAGGGGTTTGGTCATGCCTTCGCCTTCCTTGACGGCGTCATGCACATCCTGGATGGCGCGGGAGACCAGTTCATTGCCGGAGGTGTCCTTGACGATCTGGAGGGCCTGGAGCACGGCGACGCCGGAGGCCATGAGGGTGCCGAGCGTCCGGCAGAACCGGGCCGAGGCGTTACGCACGACCAGGGAGTTGAAGGGTGGGCATTTGAGGGCCACCGTGTCGAAGACAAAGGCCCCCGGTCTGGTTTTCAGCAGCAGCTTGAAGATGACGACGAAGACGGCGAAGCCGGCGAAGACGACCAGGGCGTGGTTGGCCAGGGCGTTGCTGGCGCTGACGACGAACTGGGTGATGCCGGGCAGGGGTTCGCCGGGGAGCATTTCGTCAAACATCTTGGCGAATTTCGGCACGATGAAGATCATCAGGCCGGCGGTGATGCCGCCGGCGATGGTCAGGACGGCGAGCGGGTACATCATGGCGGATTTCACCTTGCCGGCGATGCGCTGGGCTTTTTCCATGAATTCGGCCAGGCGCACCAGCACGACTTCCATGGCGCCGGAGGCTTCGCCGGCGCGGACCATGCTGACATAGAGCTTGTTGAAGGATTTCGGGTGGGCGGCCAGGGATTCGGAGAAGGTGGCGCCGCCCTCGACCTGGTCGGCCAGGTTGCCCAGGACCTTGTTGAGGGCCGGTTTGTTGCCCTTGGCCTGGCGTTCCAGGGTGCGCAGCGCCCGGACCAGGGGCAGGCCGGCTTCCAGCAGGGTGGCGAGCTGTCGGGTGGTGGTGGTGAGGTCCTTGCGGGGGATTTTGGGGGCGCCGAGGCTGAAGCCCATGCCGGTCTTGGCGCCGGCGGCCTTGCCGGCCCCCTTGGCGGCGCCGCCGCCCTTGTTGGCGACCAGGCTGGTGGGGAACAGCCCCATCTGCTTGAGCTGCTGGGTTGCTTCCTGTTCGTTTTCGGCGTCGACAAAGCCTTTGCGTTCTTTGCCGGCGCTGTCCATTGCGGTGTATTGGAATCTGGCCATAGGGGGTCTCCCGGGGGAAGTGGTTGTCGGTCCTGGCGGAACGGCGGCTCGGCCGGGCCGTGGTTACTGTTTGGCTTTCAACTGCATTTCCATTTGGATGCGTTGGATGACCCCTTCCGGGTCTTTGGCCTTGGTGATCAGGTCGCCATAGGCGATTTTGCCTTCGTTGTAGAGTTGCATCAGGTGGGCGTCGAGGGTGTTCATGCCGTATTTGGCGCCGGTCTGGATGTCCGAGGTGATGCGGAAGGTCTTGCCGTCGCGGATCAGGGCGGCGATGGACGGGGTGTTGATCATGATTTCGAAGGCGGCGACCCGGCCTTTTTTGTCGATGCGCTTGAGCAGGACCTGGGAGATGACGCAGACCAGGCAGGAGCCGAGCTGGGTGCGGATTTGCTCCTGGGCGGTGGTCGGGAAGGAGTCGACGATACGGTCGACGGTTTCGGCGGCGCCGGTGGTATGGAGGGTGCCGAAGACCAGGTGGCCGGTTTCGGCGGCGGTGATGGCCGCGCCGATGGTCTCCAGGTCGCGCATTTCCCCGACCAGGATGATGTCGGGGTCCTGGCGCAGGGCGCGGCGGATGGCCTCCGCGAAGGACGGCACGTCGTTGTGGACTTCGCGCTGCGTCACCACGCTGCGCTTGTGGTTGTGGTAGAATTCGATCGGGTCCTCGATGGTGATGATGTGGTCCGTCTTCTCCCGGTTGATGACGTCGATCATGGAGGCCAGGGTGGTGGATTTGCCGGAGCCGGTCGGGCCGGTGACCAGGACCAGGCCGCGCGGCTTGAACAGGATGTCCTTGGTTGAGGGCGGCAGGCCGATCTGCTCCATGCTCAGGAGGCTGTTGGGGATGGTCCGCAGGACCATGCCGATGTTGCCCTTGGCCTTGAACACGCTGACGCGGAAGCGGGCCTTGTCGCCGAAGGCGAAGCCGTAGTCGACGGTGCCGTCCTGCTGCAGCTTCTGCTGGTTGGCCTCGGAGGTGATGGACTTCATCAGGTATTCGGTGTCTTCCGGGCCGAGCGGCTCGATGTCCAGCGGGGTCATTTCGCCGTGCATGCGGAGGACGGGCGGCGAGAAGCAGGGGATGTGAAGGTCGCTGGCGCCTTCTTCCAGAACCAGGTCAAGAAGGTCGCCCATTTCCAGGCGGGGCATGGTTGTGTCTCCTCGGGGTGCCGAACTGGCGGGATGGTGGTTGGCGGGGATGGCGCCGGTCAGCCGGTCTCGGCCGGTTTGCGGCTGTGGCCGGGTTCATCCCACGGTGTATTGCAGGACTTCCGTGGTGGTGGTGATGCCTTGGAGGATTTGGCTGACGCCGTCCTGGCGCATGGTGACCATGCCTTCCTCAATGGCTTTGTTCTTGATGATCTGGGTGGGCTTGCGCTGGTTGATGAGCGCCTGCACGGCATCGCTGATGCGCAGCAGCTCGAAGATGCCGACGCGGCCCTTGTAGCCGGTGTTGTTGCACGTCTCGCAGCCCCGGCCGCGGAACAGGCCTTTGCCGTTGAGCTGTTCGCGGGTCAGGCCGACCAGGCGGAGTTCCTCGTCATCCGGGTTGTATTCCTCCTTGCACTTGCTGCAGCAGCGTCGGATCAGGCGTTGGGCGAGCACGCCGACGAGGGTCGAGCTGATCAGGAACGGTTCGATGCCCATGTCGATCAGACGGGTGACGGCGCCGGCCGCGTCGTTGGTGTGCAAGGTTGAGAGCACCAGGTGTCCGGTCAGCGAGGCCTGGATGGCCATGCCGGCGGTTTCGACATCGCGGATTTCGCCGACCATGATGCGGTCCGGGTCCTGGCGCAGGAAGGACCGGAGCGCCGCCGCGAAGGTCATGCCGACGGCTTCCCGGACCGGCACCTGCATGATGCCTTCGATGTCATATTCGACCGGGTCTTCGGCGGTCAGCAGCTTGTCTTCGATGACATTGATTTCCTTCAGGCCGGAGTAGAGCGTCGTGGTCTTGCCGGAGCCGGTCGGGCCGGTGACGATGAAGATGCCGTTGGGGCGTGAGATCAGGGCCCGGATGTCGTGGATGATCGGCGGGGACATGCCGAGGTTGTCCAGGCTGAGGTTGACGACGCTGCGGTCGAGGACGCGGAGCACGACGCTTTCGCCGTAGCGGGTGGGCAGGGTGGAGACGCGCAGGTCGATCGGCTTGCGGTTGATGCGCAGTTCGATGCGGCCGTCCTGGGGGATGCGCCGTTCCGCGATGTTGAGGCCGCTCATGACCTTGATGCGGCTGATGACCGGCACGGCCAGGTGTTTTGGCGGCGGCGCCATTTCAAAGAGGGCGCCGTCGATGCGGTAGCGGATGCGGAATTCGTCGGCAAACGGCTCGAAGTGGATGTCGCTGGCTTTGTCCTTGATGGCCTGCTGCAGGATGATGTTGACGAAACGGACGATGGGGGCTTCGTTGGCGGCCTTTTCCATGGCGTTGACGTCCTGGGAGTCGATTTCGCCCTTGTCGCGGAGCAGCTCGAGTTCGCTGAGCACGTCCTTGACCGTGCTGTTTTTTTCCGGGTAGAAGACGTCGAGCATTTCCTCGACTTCCTTCGGGTATCCGACCAGGATTCGGCAGTCGCGTTCGAGGATGAAGGGCAGTTCGTCGGTCAACTGGGGGCTGAGCGGGTCTTTGGCGACGAGCCAGAGCGTGTCGCCGTCCTGGCGGACGGGAATGATGCCGTAGAAGCGGGCCGTGTCGTTCGGCACCTGGGACAGGAGCTCTTCGTCGATCAGGTCCTTGTCCGGGTTTTTGTGAAACGGGAAGACGTCGGTGCCGAGGCTGTCGGCGATCAGTTTGAGGAGCTGTTCCTCGGTGGTGATTTCGTAGCTGTAGAGGAAGGTGACGAAGGGCCGGTTCATCTTCTGGCTTTCGTCGTAGGCTTCCTCAAGCTGTTCCTCGGTGGCGATGCCTGCGTCCAGGAGGAGATGCCAGATGGCGCTGACATCGGTGTCCATATCTACTGCAGCCATAGTGGTTCACCTGTAGTTGCTGTGGTTGTGGCGCGTCTCGGGGTGGGTCAGCTTTCGTCGCCGACGGTCAGGCGGATGACTTCCTGGAGGGTGGTGATGCCGGCGGCGGCCTTGCGCAGGCCGTCCTGGCGCAGGGAGCGCATGCCCAGCTCCACGGCGCGTTTGCGGATGACGCTGGCGTCGACCAGCTGGTAGATCAGGTTTTGGATGCTGTCGTCCAGGATGAAGATTTCATAGATGCCCATGCGGCCGCGGTAGCCTTTTTTGCATTCGCCGCAGCCGCGGCCGAGTTTGAAGGTCATTTCGCCGAGGGATTCGCGGCTGAGGTTGAGCTGGTCGAGTTCGACCTCGGTGACATCGTGGGGTTCACTGCAGTACTTGCAGAGGCGTCGGACGAGTCGCTGGGCCATGATGGCTCGGACCGAGGAGGCGACCAGGAAGGGCTTGACCCCCATGTCGATCAGGCGGGTGATGGCGGAGGGTGCGTCGTTGGTGTGGAGGGTGCTGAAGACCAGGTGGCCGGTGAGGGCGGCGTTGATGGCGATTTCGCCGGTTTCCTGGTCGCGGATTTCGCCGACCATGATGATGTTCGGCGCCTGCCGCAGCATGGCGCGCAGGGCGTTGGCGAAGGTCAGGTTGATTTCCGCGTTGATTTGGACCTGGTTGATGCCGGACAGTTCGTATTCGACCGGGTCTTCGGCGGTGATGATTTTCCGGGTCGGTTGGTTGAGGGCGTGCAGGAACGAGTACAGCGAGGTGGTCTTGCCGGAGCCGGTCGGGCCGGTCACCAGGAAGATGCCGTCCGGGAAGTTGATGATGCGGTTGATGGTGTCCTGGTCGTCGGGGAAGAAGCCCAGTTCCGAGATGCCGAGCATGACGCCGCTCTTGTCGAGGATACGCATGACGATGGATTCGCCGTGGGTGGTCGGGATGTCGGAGACGCGCAGGTCGAGTTCGCGGCCCATGGCCGAGAAGCGGATGCGGCCGTCCTGGGGGATGCGGTGTTCGGACAGGTCCATGCCGGCCATCAGCTTGAGGCGGGACAGAATTTGGTTCTGGAGGTATTTGGGCGGGTTTTCGATCTCGTTGAGTACGCCGTCAATCCGGTAGCGGAGGCGGAAGCGTTTCTCCATCGGTTCGAGGTGGATGTCGGAGGCGCGGGTTCGGAAGGC
>CAYOUR010000072.1:0-4198 GCA_964407145.1 uncultured Lentisphaeraceae bacterium
CAATGCAAGCATATCTGAGTTTATCTGTGTCCATCTGTGGTTCTTTTCTGTCCGGCCAGTTCGCGGACGCGGTCGGCGCCGCAGCTGAACACGCTTTTCTCACCCGGTTTCCGGCTGGCGCCGTGGCCGGCCAGGGTGGCGTTGTACATGGACTTGACTTTCGCGGCCAGGACATTGTAAACGGCGTAGTTGCCCACCGGCGGGCAGACTTCGTCGATAAAACCGGTGCTCATGTGCGTCTCACACTGCACCCGCCGGGCGAAATTGACCATGTCAAAATACGGCATGACACGGCGGATGGCATCCAGCCGTTCCGGACTGGCGCCCTGGCTGACTTCGCGTGCCAGGAGATTCGGCCAGCCCGGCGTCTGCCGGGACGGGTCGGCCAGATGGTCGCACATGGCCGGCGCGTTGGCGATGCAGAGCACCACATCGCGGTCCAGCGCCGCCGCCACCAGCGCCTGAGCGCCACCCAGGCTGCCGCCAAAGGCGATCAGCGTCTTGCCATCCCATTCAGGACGCGTCTTCAGATAGTCCAGACAACGGACAATCCGCAGGAAAATATCCCGCATGGGATATTTCTCCGGGTCGTCCGGATCCCGGAACTGGTACCCGCCCACGACCCGGCGCAGGGCAGCAGTCTCCTCCTTGGTCGGCTGATTGATGGTGTCATGCAAATTCATGCCGAAGACCAGACAGTCGCCGCCCGCGGCCAAGCCGTAGTTCGGCCGCGTGCCGATCCAGCTGGCGCCGGAAAAAGTAATGACCGCGGCGTGCCGGCGGGGCTGTGCGTTGGCCGGCAGAACGAGGAGGCCGGCCGCATTGAGAGTACCGTCCTCCAGGCGGACGTCCTCCATCTTCACCCGTTCCCGCCAGTTCTCCGGCACGGCCAACGGCGCCGTCACGACCCGAACTGGCCGGGAACGCAGGCGCGCCAGCTGCGCCGTCCAGAAGGCGTCAAAGTCGGCCGGCTCCGGCGTGGCCGGGCGGACGCCGCTGACCTCCATTCCGGCGCCGGCCGTGATCCGACTCTTCGGTACCACCTCGCCATTTTTCACCAACTCGACACTGAGCAGGACAAAGCCAGGCACTTTCCATTCGGCGGGAATGGTGACGTCGGCGCCGACAAAGGGCACGCGCCAGCGCCGGTCCAGCCCGCCGTCGCCCCGCAAATGGCAGCTGAGTTCGTAATTCGCCGCCTCGATGCCGTCAAATTCCACGGCGCCGACCACGAACACGGCTTCCTCACCGGCACGATAGACGGCCGACTCGCGTCGGCAGGCGGCGGTCAGGACGACCTCGGTCGGCCGCGCCACGGCAATGTCCACTCGGACGTCATCCAGATCGAGTTCACCGTGGGCGCGCAACAGCAGCCGTTTGCCTTGCGAGCACTCCAGCACGCCCTCGTAAGTCGTCCAATCTTTGGAAATGACTCGCTGGATGTTTTCGCCATGGCGCTGGCCGGCCGCGTCGACAATGCGGAAGTAGAGTTGCCCGTCACCGCGCACCTTGGCGCTGTATCTGATTTGGTGCGACTTGGCCCTGGGCAGCTGCAGGTCCTGCTCAAGAAAGGTGTAGCTGCCCTTGATTCGCAGATAATTCCGGCCTTCAGCCGGCGTGTCGGACAGCACCTCGGCCTGGCCGCGGTTCGTGGTGCTGAAATGCCACCCCACCGGCGCCAGGCCGGCAGGAAAGACCCAGTCAAGATCGGCCTGGCCCCGCAGCGCGGGCGCGTCGACCAGCTCGAAGCCGCCATTGTCAATCAAGGGCCGCCGGGACAGGCCATCGAACGCCATCTGCCAATGCTGACTGGAGCCATGAAAGGCGCCGTCGCACAGCGAGGATAACTGCGATGCCTCGGCGGAAATCCGCTCGCTGCGGCCGATGTTGACTTTCCAGAGCACGTCCGGGGTCACCCCGTAGCCCAGTGCGTCCAAGGGCAGTTTGATTTCAGCGGTCAGCATCCCGGAACCGGTTTGAAGCGCGATCTCCGGCTTCGTGTCGATGTTGAAGTCATTGTTGCCGCCGGCGTCACGGGCCCAGGCCTGGTAGATTTTCCCACCCCAGTTGAAAGCCAGCATGTAGTACTTGCCGTCAAGCTTCTGGTTGCCCAGAAAAATCTCGATATGGCTGTCCGCGAAGAGCTGCCGGCCATTTTCTCTGGCCGTGGTCTTGACCTCGGCATTTTTGGGCGCCTCGGCCTCGATCAGGAAATACAAGTGGTTGTCGTCGTAGAGGATTCGCACGGCGGTCTGGGGGTCGGCCAGCCGGTCCGGCTCACGCAGGACTTTGAAGCCGGCACTTTTCGGGGCCGCCAGCCAGTCCGGTTCATCGCCTTTACCGTCAAGGATGATGGCGCCCTGTCGCGGCCCGGCCCAGGCCCGGCGCCGGGCGCTGCGCATCATCAGACGGCTGCCCGCGGCCCAATTTTTCTCCAAGTATTCGCGTTCGCGGACGATGCGCCGCATGGCGACCGGGTCGTCGCCGACCGCTCCTTCCGCCTGATTCAAGAGAGCATCCAGGCGCTTGGCCACCATGGGCTGCGCATAGGCCTTGCCCAGCACGGTCGGATCGCCGCCCCAGCGCACTGGTTCGCCGCTGTCCGCCAGGGCCTTTTCCAGAAGCAGGCGGTATTCGCGCATGGCCGGCCATCCGGCCCGGTAGTAGTGCTGATTGACCTCGTTCCAGACCGTTTCGTAGTCGGCCTTGATGTTCCAGGCAAAATAGGCGCCCAGCCAGTGCAGCTGCCACAGAGAATACCACATGTTGTAGGCGCGGTAGTCGTCCCATGGCGGCTTGAAGTTGCCGTCCGGCGGCCGCGTGACAATGCCGGCGCCGCACATGCTCAGGCTGTGGCGGTACTTCATGTCACGCACCCACGCGCGTTCGGCCGGAAAATAGCGGGACGGACCCTGCACGTCAGTATGGTATTCGAAGTTGGTCGCCCGCATGCCGCTGCGGCCCCAGGCGTCGAACAATGGCCGGTACTTGGCGGTGTTCCAGGAGCAGCTGTCGTCATCCAAAGCATGAAAATAACAGCGGTACATGCCGCACAGGGTGACTCGAACGCGGGAGTCCGGAACCACACCGAGGGGATAGTCGACAAAATTCATGTAGGACAAGGCGTTCAGAGTCAGATTCGGATACTCCTCCGGCGGCAGTCCCGCGGAAATCTGGTTTACCAGCGTCCACCACCGGGTGCTGTACACGCCTCGGGCTTTTTCCTCGGGCGGGTCCAGGGCGGCGCAGGCGTCGCATTCGCACCACCGTGGATGGTCGTCGTTGCACAGGGAGAAGATCACCTCGCGCGGCCCGTAGCTCTCCACCATGGCCCGGGCCGAGGCGATCATCCGCCGGACGGTTTCCGGATTGGAGGTGCACGGCTGGCTGACTGTCTGGCCGCGCTCAGGCATGGCCGCGCCGATGACCCGCTTGCCGTCGCGCATGCCGAACAGTGCCGGATGCTCCTGCAGCAGCGCCACGGCGTCTTCGCGACGGGAGGACCCGACCAGCAGCCTGGTCAGGACATGGCCCCCAAAGAAGATGATCGGGTCGTACTTGGCCAGGCGTTCGCCGCCGCCGAAGACCTGCATGCCGTTGCGCACCAGCCAGTCGTAGGTCGCCGGTACGTGACCCCCGCCGCCATTGAGACGGTAGTGCCGGTCCGCAAAATCCGGATTGAATACCCTGGTCCCGTCCGCCACCGACACGGTCTGCGCCTTTGGACAGACTTCGCCCTCGTCGCCCGGATACAGCCACCAGACGCCGTTTTCCCGGAGAATCCGATAGGCGCCATACAGGAATCCGCGCCTCTTCCGGCTGGCAATGACGACTTCCTGTTCGGACGCCGCAATCAGAAAGCCGTCATCGCGCACCTCTTCGGCCCGGGGAATGGCGGAAGCCAGGCCCGCAGTCAGCAACACGAACCGAACCGGAACCAACTCCGGCTGCGGCGACGCGGCGACCTCGGTCCCGGTGATCTTGTGCAGATAGGCGCGCAACTCCGTGGCGGCGTGCTGTTCAACCACGTCATCGCCGGCCAGCACCACGCATCGGGCCACCCCCTGGCGCACCAGGTCCACGGCGCCGCATGTCACACTCAACCCCAGCGCCACCCCCCAAAGCAGTTTATTCATCATCACGGCCTTTTCTCCTTGAACCACAGATGGACACCGATGAATTCAGGTCTTGAACCACA
>CAYOUR010000072.1:4298-7322 GCA_964407145.1 uncultured Lentisphaeraceae bacterium
GATGGACACCGATGAACTCAGGTCTTGAACCACAGATGGACACCGATGAACTCAGGTCTTGAACCACAGATGGACACCGATGAACTCAGATAGTACCTATAGAGCCAGTCGCGGCCTGGCGGATGTCGCGCCAATACAATTCGGGGCGAGCCCGGCATGAAGACCCGTACTTGCCATAATCTGATGCGTTTCTTCCGCAAATACAAATCGGCGTTTACCGGATGTCCGTCATGTGTCATGGTACTATGGGTACAACAGCCTGGCGCCAGGCTTCCGGCGCGTCCGGCGCCTTCGCCGGCGCCAGTGACGCCTCACTGTAGACATGAACGGCATACGGTCCGAATGAATCTTCCAGACGGTTGTTGTCCAGGGAAACCGTCCGGTTCTCAAACCAGACGGCAAGTTCCCCGGCGGGCATCCTGGCCGGTATGACGGCCCGAACAGCCTGATCAGTATAGTTAACGGCAAACAAATAGCGTTTGCCCTGGTCTTCGACCAGCAGGCGCCTGACCGGGCCCGTGAAGTCACACTCCAGCCATTGTCCGCGAGTGAAAATCGGCACGGTCGCACGGAGCTCCTCAACCATACGAAACAGCACGCTGACAAAATCACGGCTGCTCATGGCGCCGACTCCGTAGTAGCCCGGTATCTTCATCCCGTGAAACCAGGCGTCGTAGGCCATGAATCGCGTCTGCGCCAAGTCCGGATACTCGGGCTTGTTCTTGTTCCAGGCATAGGCCTGCAGAATCCCGATGATCGGCTTGCGATTGTCAACCGCCTGTACGCAGAGGTCGATGACTGCTCCGACACAGGTGAGGGACTTCACATCACCGATGGAGCCGTGATTCCAGCGCCCGACCGGATAGATGTCCATCCCGAACAGGTCGGCCATGGCGCTGTACATCCGATGCTGCTGAACCGAGCCGTGCGGGGCCTCGTTGAGCCAGACGGGCCGGTACGGATCAAGCTCCCGCAAAGCCCGAGCCGCCCCCATCAGCGGCGCCAGCGGCTCACCCTTCACGGCCGGTTCGTCCTTGACCATATAGCCCAGAAGTGCCGGATGCCGCAAAACTTCGGGGGTCAGGCGCGCCATGGTCCGATGACGATATTCGTCAACCGACCGGACGCCGTCCCGCCCGCCGTCATAGGGGACGGTCAGCATGATTTTATAGCCATGGGCAGAGGCCGCGTCCAGTCTCTGCAAGATGGCTTCCGTTGTCGTCTCGTAGGCAATAAAGAGATTGACGCCGCGCCGGGCGGCCGCCGCCCGCAAGTCATCCGGCAGCTGTGAAGACATGAAGAAGATCGGCAGAAACAGCTCGCCGTTGATGTAGATTTGATTGTCCTGGCTGAGCACCACCTCCGTCGGCGACGGGGGCCATTTGGTGATCTTCTCCTCGCTCGTGGCCACGACTTTTCCGTGCTCATCGCGGGCTACGGCGCGGATCACGTAAACACCATCCGCGAGCGCACCGGCGCCGGCAAACGAAAATTCCGGGCCGCTTGACTGCGCCAGGACGCGCTCGCCCTGCAGGAGGCAGATGCTGATCCCGGAGGGTTCCGGATAAAAGACCGCCCGGCCGGCAATGGCCGCCACGGGATGTGAATGGTAGATGCCCTGCCGATAGGCCGGAGAAGTGACCACCAGGCGGCTTTCCGGCGGACGCTCCACCGGCGTCAAAGACAGCTCCCGGCAGACAACGCCTTTGCCGCGCACCCGCGAGAACAACCACACCTCAAGATGCTTTGCCTTCCAGGACGCCGGCGCCTGGAAGACAAACTCAACCGGCACGGCCGATTCGTCTCGCGGCATTTCCATCGATGCCGAGTGATATTTGGGGAAGCCCCCGCCAAACACGATTTGCACATAAAAGGCATTGGCGCCGTCGCCAATGCCGGATGCTTGGGCGGAAAAACGGTAATACTGCCCGGGCGCCGCCGGAATACCCGCAAAAAAGGCGCCCGGCAGGTAATAGCTGACATGCCGCACCAGCAGACCGGAACGGTCGTCGGCAAAACCGCTGCTCTCCCGGAACCGACACTGACCGAGATCAAGGAGATTGCCGGCCTGGACACACAACCCGCTCAGCACCAAGCTTAAAACCACCACGGCCGTTTTCATGGACATCATCGTTGATTCTTTCCAAAATTTCAACCACAGATGGACAAAGATGAACCCAGATATTGTTTGTAGAGCCAAATGCTGCCAGACAAGTTTCATGCCTGTGCAGTTCAGGTTGCGCTCGATCTGGAGGCCTGTAATTGTCATAATCTGATGCGTTTCTTGCACAAATACAAGCAAATCTGAGTTTATCGGTGTTCATCAGTGGTTCTTTGATGACTTGCCTGCGGCCATTGGGGTTATGCTGTCTTCAGCCAAAGAACGGGCTGGCCCAGGCCATGTCGCCGGACTCGGTCGAGATTCTGACATACGCGTAATCCCCTGGGCCGAGTTCGTCCACGGTCAAGGTCCCGGCCACTGTTCTCGGGTCGTCGGCCGGCGTCATGATTTCCGTTCGGCTGCCGTTGACAATCAGTTCCGCCCTGGTGATGCCATCTTCCGCCGCCGCCCTGATCGTGACCAGGCATTTCCCGTGTTGCCTTGACTGCCCAGTCTCCAGAAAAATCCGCCGAATAGTTTATAGGGCCAAGCGCTGCCAGTCAAGTTTCGCGTATTTAAAATTCAGGATGAGCCCGACATGAAGGCCGGTGATTCTCAAGTAGTTCAGGATCTGGCCTGTTTCATGGCTGGTGATCTGGTCGATTGTTTTTGTATCCACTACAACCTTGTTGAAGACGATCAAGTCGGGAATGTACTCACCGACCTTCACGGCCCTATACAATATGTCGTATCGCGGCTGTTGCCGAAAGGGAATCCCGCGCTGGGCAAACTCAACACACATGGCGTTCTCATAAGGCTTTTCCAGCAGACCGTGCCCAAGCGCATTGAGAACCTCCATCGCACAGCCGATAACCTGATGCGTTTCTTCCTTGAACAAAAAACGGTGCTGATCAGTATCCATC
>CAYOUR010000072.1:7422-18212 GCA_964407145.1 uncultured Lentisphaeraceae bacterium
GTTTCGCGCCGTTGTAATTTCGGATGAGCCGGACGCGAAGTCCGGTCATTCTGATAACCTGATGCGTTTCTTCCTTGAACAAAAAACGGTGCTGATCAGTATCCATCGTTGATTCTTTCCAGTTTTTGAACCACAGATAAACTCAGATATACTCAGATATTGGTTAATTGAGCCAGGCGCTGCCAATCACGTTTCGCGCCGTTGTAATTTCGGATGAGCCGGACGCGAAGTCCGGTCATTCTGATCATCTGGTACGCTTCTTCCCTGAACAAAAATCAGTGTTGATCAGTGTCCATCGGTGGTTCCTTCTTTACTGCCGCAGCAGGGCGGCGATTCTGGCCAGGCTGAGCGGGTCATGCCAATACGAGCCGTGCGGATCGGCTGCCTGGCTGCCAAGATCAATCTGCAAGGGCGGGGGCTTCTGCGTGTACAACGGCATGAAGCCGTCCGTAAAGCCGACGGCGCAGACCAGGGGCGCCAGATGCACGACCGGATCGGAACGGGTGCTGATGTTCATCCACGCCTGAAACGGAAACCGCGGCACTGTCCCGGCCGACAGCGGCGAGCCCATGGTCACCCAATGGCTCAAGACCAGCGGATGGCGGCCCAGCGCGTCCCGACTCAAGACCGTGCCCCAGCTGTGGGCAATCACGTGGACCCGCGAATAGCCTTTGGCCGGCAACTGCGCCAGGCAATGCGTCAGACTCGCCAAAGCCATGCCGTGATGAATTCGATTCGGCGGCAACATCACCTCGGCCAACTGGCAGCCAGACCAGATGAACTGATAGGAGTCAAACTCAATGCCGCGGGCCTTGAGCAGGTCGATGAAGTCATCGGCATAGCCCGGCGAGTGATACTGCAGACCATGCACGATGACGGCCGCCTGGTCATGCTCGCGCTCCTGCGCCGCAAACTCCAGAGTCATGGCCTGGTTTTCAAACCACCCGGACAGATACTCGATCCCGCCACGCCAGTAGGACAACAGCGGAAATCCCCCGACGGACATCATCGCGGCCTGCGCCAGGGCGACGCCAAAACAGCCGGTCGGGTCACAATGATTGACCGGGTCGTTGCGGCAATAGGCGTAACGATGCAAACTCAGCGGCTGCTCCGGATCGCCGGGATGCCGGTCGCGCGAGATGAAAATGCCGAATTCCGGCCAGTAGAACCGCGACCGCAGGTAGACCAGACCGGTTTCCGGGTCATACCATTCCCCGGCAAAACCAGGTCCGGCGGCCGGTTCACCGTCGCCTGGCAGCGCCTCGCCCCAGGCGTCGTAGTCGTTCAGCGAGTCCGGTCCGGGATCATCGCCGTTGCATAAGCCATGCACCGAACCAGCCTGGTCGGTCAGGCACCGCAGCCGGCCATGCCGGCTGGAATAGATCAGCAGAACCATGCCCGAGCGGACATAAGTGCGTCGCTCGTATTCAACCCCATCGCGGTGCTCGACGGTTTCCAGCAGCCGCGGAACCGCGTCGACCGTCAGGCCGGCATAGACAAAATGCGTCTCGCGGCTGAATGAACTGCCATCCGCCGCGGTCCTGACGTACTTCTGCCCGATCAGCAGTCCCTGTGGGTCATAGGTGAAATCTGTACGCTGCTCCAGGATGATCCGGCCCTGGCCGTCACGGTCCAGCAGAACGACGGCAGTCAGTCTGTTTTCGCAGTCCCACAGGAATTGCCGTTCGTGCGTCGGCGGCATTTCGGGCGGCGGTTCGCTGTCATGGCCACCCTTTCGGACATACATGGCGGTCAGCGAACCGTTGTCGTCCCAGGCAAAGTCATACCGTTGCGCCGCATCGACCGTGGTGCGTGTTTCCGAGAGCAGCCGGTCGTTGACGTCGTACTGGCAGCGGCGAAACCGAAAACCGCCGTTGTCATACTGACGATCAACGGTCATGCGGTTTCCAGACAAATCATAGGTAAACTCCTGAGTGTAGGACAGCCATTCCCGCCCCGGCGCTTGGGAGTCTTCATGGCGCAGCCTGCCCCAGGCGTCATAGCGCCAGGCGCGGTTCCGTTGCAGCATCCGGCCGTCAGCCAGGCGGCGGTCTTCCTGGGACGCCACCTGACGGCCGGACACGTCGTAAACTGTTCCCCAGCCATACAGCAGCTGCCCCGATGCGTCCGCATGCCGGATGGCGATTGGTCGTGACTGGCCATCCCATTCGATGATTGCCGAACCGCCATCCGGAAAGTCCACCCGTCGAGGCAGACCCCGCAAATCGCGGGTCAGCGCCAGTTTCTCGGCCGCATCAACGATGTCTTCCCCAGCCGCACGGGCGACTGTGATGCCCGCGCACAAGCCGTCTTCGGCATAGTCGAAACGCAGCCCGCTCATGGCGCCTTCGAGGCGGATGGGCCGATCGTCCTGGTCATATTCATAACCTACGCCGGGATCGTCGTCCAGCCGCCTTTGGTTCAGCCGTCCCAGGGAATCATAGTCCATGGCGACGGTCTGCGTCTGGTCATTGCCGGGGTCCCGGCGCCGTATCTGTCGCAGCCGGCCACCGGCGTCATACGAAAAGTCATACTCGCGTCGGACGACATCCGGCTGCAGCGCATGGCGATGCTCGCGCCGAAGCAGCAGCTTATGGTTCAGGTACGCATAGGTCGTTTCATGGCCGGCAAAGTCCCAGTAACGACTGGGCTGCAGACCATCATCGTCATAGAAGATCCGGCATTCCTGTCCGCCGGGGAGCTGCTCGCCGATGACGCGTCCGAATTCATCGCGCCGGAATGTGGTCAGTCGGCCCTGCGGGTCGGTCACTCCGGCCAGAAAATAACCGGAATGATAGTCAAAGACAAACTCAGCCGGGCCGGTCGGTTCGGCTGCCCCCGCGGCGGTCGTTCCCCGCAAGGGCGGCAGGCCGTGCCTCACTGGCTGACCAAAGGCATCGCGTTCGATCTCGCGGCAATGGCCGGCCGGATCGACTTCCGCCACCATCCGGCCCTGGGCGTCGAAGACAAAATCCCATCGCCCGCCGTCTGGATTGATCCTGGCCGCGGGCAGTCCCCGACGGTCGTATTCAAAGCGGGTGACATGTCCGAGCGGATCGGTCGTGCTCAGCACCTCGCCCAGCTGACCGTAGCTGCAAAGCCAGCGACCGCCTCCCGGCGAAGTCAGCGCCGTAATCTGCCCGGCGGCGTCGCGCTGGTAAACCTGCCGCAGGCCCATGGCCGACTCCTCAGCGACCATCCGGCCGGCCAGATCATACTGGAATTGGCGCCGGCTCTCTTCCTGGCCGGGAAAGAGTGCCTGGCAGGTGAACAGCCCATTACCCAGGGGGACGCGTTCGATGACTCCCCCGCTCAGGGTGATCATGGCCGTCTGATTTCCGCCAACGTCATAAAGAAACTGGCACACCTGCGGGAAGGTCAGAACCGCGGGCGGCTGGTCAAGGTTTTCCGGGGTCAGCACCAGTCCACTGCCCTGCATGGCCGGTCGGCCGGCCGCGTCATAGACCGTCCGTTGCAGCATGCCGTCCTGATTCCACTGCTCGACCACGCGGCCGACGGCGTCATGGCGCCGCCGCAACCAGGCGCCGCTGCTGTCTGTGAAGACCGCGGCCTTCCCGGAGGCGTCGTATTCAAAGGCACGCCAATGGCCCAGGGAATCAGCAGCCTGACTCAGGCGGCCGTCGGCATCGTAGTCCCAGACCGTTGCCAGTTCATGTGCCGAACCGTCCTCCGGATGAAAGTAGGTCAGAGTCAGGCCCTGCGGTCGATTCTGCTGATCGTAGTCATAGTCCAGGCGGGTGCCGGCGCCGCCGGTGATGGCTTCCAGACGGCCGGCCGCACCGTATTCAATGGCGACGGCCGGCTCCCCTTCCGGGCCGATCAGCCGCACCGGCCGGCCGGCTGCGTCATAGACCCGCTCCATGGCCAAGCCGGTCAAAGTCCTCAACGAGGTCACGCGGCCGACGGCGTCGCAGGAGTATTCGGCCACGCGTCCAGCCGGGTCCACGAATGCCTCGCGCGACAGCAGTCGGCCCTGGGTGTCAAACAGGCGGCGGGTCACGTGACCGAGCGGGTTCGTCACGGCGTTTTCCCGGCCGGCGGCGTCATATTCGTAGCTGGTCCTGGCACCGTCCGGGCCGATTTTCGTCAGGACTCGCCCTTGCGGGTCATGCAGCAGAATCGTCTCGTGTCCCAGGGGATCGGTGGCCACGGCATAGCCGGCCGCCGGTTCAGCGTGCAGGCTGCGTTCGGTGCCATCCGGCCCGCGTGTCCGCACCAGTCGACCGAAATCGTCATAGACAAAGGCCATCTGCTGGCAGCCGGAGGCGTCATGCACGGAGGTCACATGATGCGGGAATTCCTTCAGGCCGTAGGCATATCGCCGTTTGAGCCGCTCCTCCCCGCCGGCACGTGCCTGTCGAACCTCGATCAGATTTCCCAGCTCATCATAGACATAGGAGACCCGTCCCGGGTCGGTCCCGACCGCGACCGCGGCCGTATGCCGGCCCGTGGCCGGGTCAAGCTCCCAGGTCAACAGAGCGTCGGTTCCGCCATGCGGATCGACCTTCTGTACGCCGGTCTCGGTGATGGCGAGGCGGCTGCCGTCAGGAAGGAACATGCCGGTCAGCCGCAAGTCGCCATAGACGGCAATGCTGGCCGCGGCTCCGGCTGGAAGGCCGAGTCCCTCCCGCCCCGTGGCCAGAAGCTCGGCTTCGCCGCACCATGGCCGGGTCAGATGGTAGCGGACGCCGTCCAGGTCGGTCAAGACAAATCCGGGAAAGTCGTAGTTCTCCCATGGCGTCAGCGGCCCGGCGGCGGCCCAGTACGGCTCCAGTCCAGGCAGGGCCATCAAGCGCTCATCGACATCCGGCACCAGGGTGGCGGCCACCCCTGGCGGCGCCTGCCACACGGCATGGTAACAGAAGGACCAGGCGCCGCCTTCCTCCAAGGCAAAAGCGAAGGTGACGCGCCGGCCGTTGGCCAAGGTCACGGTCACATCGCGGCTGCCGCCGCCACGGATGGCATACACCGTCCCGGACACGTCGGCGACGTTCACCCGCTCCTCGTCAATGACGGGGTCCATCGCGGTCAAAGTCGTGCTCCAGCCAGGACCAAAGCCGCAATCATGCGGCCGCACGCTGGAATAATGCCGCTTCAAAAGCAATCCCAGGTCGCCCAGTGAAATCCTCAGATCCTCCTCGACAAAAGACAGGTGGCCCAGCTTCAGCATGCTGTGCAGGGAAAAGGACGTCTCCCCGACGACGGTCTGGCCGGCATGGTGGACGGAAAGGCGCAGGCGATACCGTCCATCCGGCATGGCGCTGAGGTCGAGCATGGCCAGACAGCCCTCCTGAACGACCTGCTCCCGCCAGGCCTGTTCCGGCGCTGTCGGCGGTTCGCGTCTTCCTCCGGGCATGGCCGTCAGCAGCCAGCCATCCGGATGCGCCCCCGGCAGCAGCATCACGGCCGTGCCGTGGTCATCCCACAGGGCCAGGGCGTATTTCACGTCCTGGTCCTGCTCGCTGGTGGTGGCCGAACCCAGAATGGAGACGACCCCCTCCGTGACAACGGCGCCATCCACCGGCGAGGCGATGACCGCGATCGGCAGCCCGCGCACGGCATCAACCTCCACTGGGCAAGTGAGTTCCGCCGGTACGGATGGCGCCGAGAAGCGGACGCCATACGCGCCATCAGTCAATCCGGCAACCGGGAACTGGGCGGAGATGGCCATCCCCCGGCCCTGTGTGGCGCCCTTCACCACACCAGATGCGTCCAGCAGTTCGACGACCCAGTCGAGACTGGCTTTCACCTGCGCCGTGGCGGCAATGACCGCAGCGGTCCCGGCCCAAGGCTGAACGCGGGTCGGCGTACAGGAGACCTGGGTGAAGACCGGCGTCTTGATGGTCAGCGACGCCAGAAGGCTGGCCCGGCCTGCGCCATCCCAGGCCCGGGCCGTCACCAAGTTGTCACCAACGCACAAATCCTGCTCGGACAATTCGAGGGCAAAAAGCGTTTCCTCCGGAAAAACCACTTCCATCAGCGGCGCCCCGTTCAGGCTGACCGCCAAGCCGGAAAGGGGCATGTCGCCATGTACGGCCACCAAAACGGTGACTGGTGAGGCCAGCGGCGGCTGATCCGGCAACTCACAGAGCAGCTCCACCCTGGGCACGGCGCCGACGGGCGGCAAAGGATATTGCAGCGTCCTGACGGCCTGGTTTCCACTCGTGTCCGTCGCCACGATCCTCACGCCGGCTTCCAGCATGGCCGCGGTGCAGACCAGATGCTCCAGGACGGCTTCCGAGCCGCTGCCGGCCGCCTCCCTGATGATAGCGCCGTCAGCCGCCGTTGCCAGCAGGCGTCCCATGGCCTGGTTGTCCCAGGCCGCTACCGAGAAGTCCTGGCCGCCGGCCGGCGGCATTCCACCGGCAGCCGTGACCACGATCTGCGGCGCCAGGAAATCGCCGGCCCAGCGGCTGTAATGGAAGACCAGTTCCGGTGACCTGATGTCATCGTTGTTACGGTCGCGCACCCGCGCTGCCAGGACATGCCGGCCTTCGGACAGACCGGCCACCGGCAACACACCGCTGATGGCATGGACGTTGACTTTCCCTTGCAACAAAACCTCGCCGTCGAGAAGCACCGCCAGCCCCGAACACTCATCCAGGCCGCTGGCCACCGCCTGCACGACAGCGTCACCGGAAATGACGCTGTGCTCGGCGGACAGTCCGGGAATCGAGACCCGGACTGTCCGCGCTCCAGTCAAGGTCGCGCCGGACGGGGCTTCGACGTCAATGGGCAATTCCCGCACGGCCGAATTCCCGGCCGCGTCAACCGCTGTCAGCACAATCAGGCAGGAACCGGAAAAATCGCCGGGAAGACCTGCCTGGCGGCCATACATCTCGGCCGATACGGCCTCAACTGGCACATCGTGTTCGGAGAGCAGTACCTGCCCGGCGGCCGAAACGATCTGCAGGGACACGGTCGCGGCGTTTGCATCATAAACTGAAAACCACACTTCAACGACCTTACCGGCCGCCTGGTATCGGCATTCGGCGGCGGCCTGAATGGCCGGCGCCGCGCAATCTCGGCTGAGGTCGACGGCGGCGGCAGTGACCAGACTGCGACGGCTGGCAATGGCCTGCACGTGGTAGAGGCCGTCAGGGACTTCCCGGCCATTCGGGTCACGGAAATCCCAGGACAGCTCGACCTCGGCTTCCTGGCCGTTGACGGCAAAGACCTGACGGCCGCTGTCATCCGTAATCGTCACGGCCCAAAAGTCTACCCTGCCGGCCCGGAGCCAGAGCCGGCAGGAAGCGGCCTCCAGGCCGTACTGGACGGCATCGGCCACTAGCGTGAGCCGGTCCGACGGCGGCAGCCGGCGTTCGCCCAGGTCGGCCAGCATGGCGACGATGCTGCAATCACGGCCCGCCTCCGACAGGCCGGTCTCGGCCTCACGGCTGAATCCGGCGAGGATTGAATAGGCCGCCACCTGTGCGGACAGCTCGGCTTCATATTGGCTGTCTCCCGCCGAGGCCATCTCTTGCAGCAGCTGCTCATGCCGGTCCTGTTCAGGCCAGGAAGCGACCGTGGCATTCCGGTATACGGTTTTCGGGTCACGCGGCTGGCTCAACCAGCTTTGCCAGGCGCCATCTGGACGCCGGAGCAGGAATGCGCCGGCCATTCCGGCTGGGCCGTCAAAGGCAGCCATGAGGCCGCCGGCGTCAACCGGAATCGTCCCGACGCAAGCCGAAACCAGCGACGCCAGCGGCCAATCCTGGACATCGCCGCACCAGACCGGCGAGTTCTGCCGCAGCGATTCGGAAAAAACCGCGAGCGGGGAAAGCACCTCGTCACAACCGACTTGATGGAGCATGGTCTCAGCCTCGACAATCTGCGCAAGCAGCGCGGCCAGGCCGAATTCCCGCGGCCGGGCCTGTGCTTCGTCCTGTGGCCAGACCCAATGCCCATCGTCCTGACTTGTCATCACGGAGGTCACCAGGACGATTTCGCCGATGCGCACCGGCCGCCCCTGAAGGCGCTGAAAGACGGCTTCGCGCGAGCCCAGGGTCGCCTGCAGGTTCGAGGTCAGAACCGCACCACCCACCGCCGCCAGCAATCGCAGGGCCAGGTCCTGGCGGTGTCTGGCCTGGAATGCCAAAGCCGCCAGCACCGCTTCGCTGCCGGTGAGTTTTTCGGCGGCCTTCTCGGCGGCGCCTGCCGCCAAAGTACCGGTTGACACGGCCAGCGCGGTCAAAGCACCGACTTGCAGGCGTCCGGTCAAGCCATCTGTTTCGACCGTCCCGTCGGCCAGGCGCCGTGAGAGCCTGACTGTCACATCGGCGCCAAAAGGCCTTGCGGCCAGGGTATCGCCAATGACCAGTCCTGCCAAGCTGACAGTCGGATGCATCTGCCGGTCATGGACGTCGTTGCCGACGGCGTATTCCTGGTTCCCGGCCCCGGCCGGCTCTCCGGGCGCCGTGTCTTCCTGCCAATGAATGATGAGGGCGGCGTTGTGCAGATTCTGCTGCGGAAAGACCGCCTGGGCCAGCAGGCCGTCATCATCGGCCAGCGTCAACACGATTTCCGCCTGATTGCGCGCAACGGCCACGCCCCCGGAAAAATAGACCTGCCGTGGCAGAACCGGCTTTGGGCTGATCGGACCATCCCAGCGACACCCTGGAAAGCCGATGGCGCGTGACAGCCAGTCGGTCACCTGCCAGCCATGATGCCCGACATTGAAGACATAAAGCGCGTCATCCAACCGGGCACGGAGATATTCGCAAGGATATGACGTGCACGACCACGCTTGACCGGTCCCGGAATCATCCTGGCTGAAAGTCATCAGCGAAGCGATTTTGGCCATCCATGGCCTGAGGGCGGCACTCTCCGGAGGAGAGGCGTCAGGATGCATGACCTCGAATGCCATCAAGGCCGGAAAAACGTTGAGCCACTGTCGAGCATGCTGACCGGAAACGCCCGGGGTGTCCAGGCCCAGTCCTGGCAGCCAGGGCACAAGCACGCGGCACCAGGCCAGGTCCATGACGCGGCCGCCTTCGGCGGAGGTGGCGGCGCCTTCCGGTGCAAAGCTGTCAAACGCGTCTTGCCGGGCGACAGCCGGCAGGCGTCGCCACGCATGCATTTGCCTTTCAGTCAATTCCGCCTGACCGGCGACCAGCTCGGCGGGGTAGCCGCTCGCGCGCAGGGCAGCCAGGGCTGCGCCGGTGATTTCCAGGGCATTGCCCGCGCCTTCCTGGCGGCATTGCTCCGGGCTGCGGCCAATGCCGCGGCCGGGGACCAGTCGAATCTGCTCCTGCATCTCCCGAATGATGGTGACGACCGAATCCCCCGCCGCGGCGCCGGCGAGCAGGAAAGCCATCGCCAGGCTGCGGGCTGGAACAACGAATGGTGACATACGCCCCCCTTTCCTGGTGAAGGAACCACCGATGGACACCGAAAAACACTGATAGACAGAGATTGATACCCATGGACCCTGCGTGCAAGTTCAGAAATTTCCAGGCAGCTGGGTGCGGACCGTCGGCGTCACGCAACGCGTGAAGGCGTTGGCCGTGCCTTTGATGGTGACGTCCTCTGCCCAAAGCCCGATGCCCAGAAAGTGCTGCCGGCGCCCAAAAACACGAATGGCGGGTCCGAGGGAACAGATGTCGCCACGGTAGACCGTTTCCTCTCCAGCCAGGAAAACAGCCTTTTGACTGATCATCAGCGCATTGCCGATTGCCGGCCGGAAATCGCTCTTTCGGCTTCTGACGACGATGTTGCCGGTAGCCAGCATGGTGCACGGTCCGGCCAGACCGCCATCCAGCCTGATGTCCCCGTCGACCAGGTAGATGCCAGACGCCAGATTTTCCCCGGGCTTGACGTGAAGCTTCCCGCCGATTCTGGTCGCCTGCCCGGAGGCATCTGCCCAAAGGCGATGAAAACGTCCCAGTTCATTCGCCATGTGATCAGCCTGGGCAACCCGACCAGCGGCTTCGTTCGGGCCCGAAAATCGCCTGGCTGTCAGGCGGCAGTCCTGGTCCACGATGGTCCCGGCGCCGGCCAACAGAAGCGCGTCGCACGCATGAATTGAAGCGTTTTGCGTCAACGCCTCGACCTGAAGCTGCAGCAGCGGCGGCTCAGCCGGCGAAGCGTTTCCGGAATAAACGCCAAGGGTCAGGGCGTCAAGATCATCGGGACAAAAACCCATTTCATTGACGCCGACATTGAGAATGCCGTTTTCCGGCCAGTCAGATGGCAGGGTGACTTCAAGGACGTCGACATGATGCGGCCCGGTTACCCGATGCATGGATAGAATCAGGTCAAGTTCGGTGTCTCGGCCATCAGCGGGTTGCGACAACAAAGGTGGCGGCACAGCATCGCCGTCTGCAGGAAGCATCGCATCAAGCGCCGCAAACGTGGCTGACGACGCAGTCGACTCTTCACGATCACGGCCCGCCAAGCCGCCGGAGAAGATGCTGCCTGCCGCAATCCCGGCCGGCACACCTGGGGCTGACGGAGTGCGCACGTGCGAGCTCTGAACCGTGCCTCTTTTCGCAACAAGCGCGTTCCCATCACCATGACGGTCTTCTTCATCCTGGGAAATACCCCCGCCAGCATCGTGACCGAAAGCCAAACCGCCAACCGTCGGCAGCATCCCAGTCGGACGAACGGCGCTGCCAGGCGATCCTTCGACGATAACCCGACTGCCTGGCCAAAAGATGGCTACGGGATCGGGCGTCGTGCCGGGGTCGGGCGTCGTGCCGGGGTCGGGCGTCGCGCCGGGGTCGGGCGTCGTGCCGGGGTCGGGCGTCGCGCCGGGGTCGGGCGTCGTG
>CAYOUR010000073.1:0-15015 GCA_964407145.1 uncultured Lentisphaeraceae bacterium
CCATGGCCTCCGGCGGAGGAATCTTGTGCTGGAGGCCATTCGAACAGTCCCCAGTCTGGCGCCTTGTGCTTCTTCAAGGACACGGCACCGATGCTCCAGTCGTGATGACGACCGCTTCATTCTATCCGCAGATGTCGCCGGTGATCGCGGATTTTCCAGGCGTGCCAACAAGGCGCGCCTGGAAAATCCGCGCCATCTGGGCTCATCCGCGCCATCTGCGGATGAAGTTTTCGGCCAAAGCTTTGATTGCGGGCCGGGTCCGTGGCCAGTCCGGTCACTCGTGGCGCAGGGCTTCAATGGGGTCGAGGCGGGCGGCGCGGATGGCCGGGTAGATGCCGAAGATGATGCCGACCGAGACGCTGATGCCGAGGGAGAGGGTGAGGCTGAACAGGCTGACGACCGTCGGCATTTTGACGATCTGGGTGATGATCCAGGGGATCAGCACGCCGACGCCGATGCCGACCAGGCCGCCGGTGAAGGACAGGACCACGGTCTCGATCAGGAACTGCGCCACAATCTGGCTCTGTTTGGCGCCGATGGCGCGGCGGATGCCGATCTCGCGCGTCCGTTCCGTGACCGAGGCCAGCATGATGTTCATGATGCCGATGCCGCCGACCAGCAGGCTGATGCCGGCGATGGCGCCCAGCACGATGTTGAAGGTCCTCTTGGTGGCTTCCGCCTGGCGCAGCAGCGCCAGGGGCACGTTGATGCTGTAGTCTTTTTTCTTGTGGAAGGTTGACAGCATGCGTTCGACGGCTTCGGCGGTGGCCTCGACGTTTTCCTCCTGGTCGACCTCGACGATCAGCTGGTGGAGTTCGACCATTTCGCGGATGAAGGTGCCGGACTTGTTTTGGATGAAGATGTCGCCATAGTGTTCCCGGGCGGTGGTGATGGGGATGTAGGCGTCGGTCTGCTGGTCGGGTGTCTGCATGGAGCCTTCGGTGGCGCCTTCGCTGCGGACGATGCCGATGACTTCATAGTAGTTGGAGCCGATGCGCAGGTTTTCGCCGATGGCCGATTCGGTGGCCAGGAGCCGCCGGGCGCCATGTTCCGTCAGCACGGCGACATTGCTTTTGTCGATTTCGTCCCGGGAGGAGATCACGCGTCCGGCGACGACGGGCCGGTCGACCAGGCTGAACCAGGCGCTGTTGGTGCCGACGATGCGCATGTCCAGGGTGCGTTTGCCCATGCGGCCGGTGTTCTGGATGCTTTTGACCGGGACGATTCGGCTGACGGTCGGGATGGTCTCGCGGATGCGTTGTTCGTCTTCATATAGCAGGCCATAGATGCTGATGCGCACGCGCGTGTTGGCGGCGCTTTGCTCTTCGGCCGGCTTCTGGGCGCTGACGATGATATTGCGGCTGCCGAGCTTGCGGATTTGCGCCAGGGCTTCGGCGCTGGCGCCCTCGCCGACCGCCAGCATGGCGATGACGCTGCCGACGCCGAACACGAGGCCGAGCATGGTCAGGAACGAGCGCAGCTTGTGGAGCAGCAGGTTTTTGACACCCAGCTGGATGTCGCGGAAAAAACGGCCAGGATTGATGATCATGATGGGTGAGTCAGTGGAACGGTAATCCGGATAAGTGAAGACGGGGCGGGGACGACGCGCCCGGCCTCGCCGCCGGGGGTGAAGCGCCGGGCAAGGCTTCGGCGCCGGCGGGCAGGCTCGTGGTCGTCATTGCCCCGAGGCGGTGGGGGGCGGGCTTTGGGTGATTTTCTGGATTTTCCCGTCGCGCATGAAGAGTTGGCTGGTGGCATGCTGGGCGATGTCGGGCTCATGCGTCACCATGATGATGGTCTTGCCTTCGCGGTTGAGCTTTTTCAGCAGCTCGATGATTTCGACGCTGGTGGCCGAATCGAGATTGCCGGTCGGTTCATCAGCCAGGAGGAAGACCGGGTCGTTGGAGAGGGCTCTGGCGCTGCTGTTGTCCGCCGGACAATTCGGCCGGGCGGTGGCGGAGCCTGGTTTCGAGGCCGACCAGGGCAGCCAGTTCGCGGGCCCGCTCTTCGCGTTGCTGGTTGTGCCAGCCGAGATAGTACAGGGGCAGGGCGATGTTCTCCTCGACGGTCAGCTGCGGGATCAGGTTGAAGCTCTGGAAGATGAAGCCCAGGTATTTCAGGCGGATGTCGCTGAGGTCGTCATCGTCCATGGCGCTGACGTCCTCGCCGTTCAGGAAGTACTTGCCGGTGGTCGGCCGGTCCAGGCAGCCGAGCAGGTTGAGCATCGTGCTTTTGCCGGAGCCGCTGGGGCCCATGATCGCCCAGAAGCTGCCTTTGGCAAAAGTCGTGCTGACACCGTCGAGCGCGCGCACCTCAGCCGTGCCCATGCGGTAGATTTTGTGGATGTCCTCGAAGCGGACAGCGTCTGAGGGGGAAGTCGGTTGCGGCATAGGGTCGTTATTCCGGTTCGTCGGCATCATGGTTGGGCATTGGCGGCCGGGGCGGCGCCGTCCTGGTTCTGGCGCTGCCGGCGTTGGCCGCCTTCGGGGCGTTGGCGCCGGGGCTGGTCGCCATCGGTCCCGGCGGCTTCGCCTTCGGGGCGTCGGCGCCGGGGCGTGGCGGTGTCCGCCGGGGCGTCGTTGTTTTCGCCTTCCTGGCGTTGGGCGCGCATGCGCTTGGCGAACTCGGCGCGTTCGTCTTCAGTCATGGCGGCCAGGCGTTCGCGGAGTTTTTCGCGGTCTTCCGCCGAGAGTTGGCTGTCGCCATTGCGTCGGCGGTTGTTGGCGGCGTTTCGGGTGGCCTCTTCGGCCTCGGCCTGTTCGCGGGTGGGGATGGCGACATCGGCGATTTCGTCGGTGGAGCGGGCCGAGACGGCGTCCTGCAGGGGCGGGGTGATGAGGACTTCCTCGCCCTCGGTCAGTCCGCCGAGGATGTGGACCATGCGGTTGTTGTCCATGCCGATGGTCACTTCCCGGCGTTCCAGGTCTTCGCCTTTCTTGACATAGGCGACGGGTTTGCCGCTGATGCGGACGACGCATTGGATGGGCACGAAGAGGGCGTCCTGATGTTGTTCGATGATGATTTCGGCTTCGCAGTTCATGCCGGACTTGAGCACTTCGCTGCCGCCTTCGATCTCGACATTGGTGTTGTAGACTTTCAGGTCAGGGTTCATGAACATGCTCTGGGCGTCGGGCAGCGGCGCGATGCGGGTGATCTTGCCCATGAAAATCTGTCCGGGCAGGGCGTCGATGCGGACGCGGACCGGCAGGCCCAGGAAGATTTTTTTCAGGTAGGTCTCATGGATTTTGACTTCGGCGATGTAGGTGTCGGCGGTGGGCAGGTAGATCAGCTCCTGCCGTTCGAAGACTTCCTGGCCTTCCTGGAGGGGTTCCTGGTTGCCGCGCCAGCGGTTGCCGGCGCTGGTGGCGTAGATCACCTGGCCGTCGGTCGGGGCGGTGATGGTCGACTTGGCGATCTGGTCCTTGATTTTTTCCAGGCGCGTTTTTTGCCGGTTCAGTTCCAGTTCGCGGGCGAGCAGCTGGGCTTCGGCCTGGACCATATTGGCCCGGGTAGAGCGCCGGATGCGTTCCAGGGCCATTTCGTTTTGGGAGACATCGCTTTCGAGCTGGGCGATCTGGCGTTTGTAGGTATATTGCTTGAGCAGGGACACGTTGTTTTCGGCGGTCACCAGGTTGAGTTCGCAGCGCCGGCAGGACAGTTCATCGGAGCGGTATTCGGTTTCGGACAGGTATTTTTCCTCGAACAGGGTCTTGGACCATTTGAGGGTGTCGCGGGCGCGCTGCAGTTCCTCGGCGGCGAGGGTGACCTTGCTTTCGAGTTCGTTCAGGGTCTTGGGGTAGTCGCCGTCCTTGTATTTGATCAGGTCTTCCTTAGCGAAGCGCAGGGCCAGTTCCGCCTTGTCGACATCGGCTTTAGCCTGGTTTTTGACGACTTCGAGGTTTTCGGTGGCCTGGATGTAGGAGGCGTTGTTGTTCTGGACGATGATTTCCTGGTTGACCAGGTTGTCCTGTTGGGTGGAGGCGTCGAGTTCGATCAGGACATCGCCTTTTTTGACGCGTTGGCCTTCGGGCACGATATAGAGGATGGCATTGCGGCCTTCGGCCTGGCTTTTGATGGTGATTTGCTCCCGTGGCTTGATGCTGCCCGATTCGACCAGGTTGATCACCAGGGGGCCACGTTCGACCTTGGTGAAGATACGGCTCTGCTGTTCGGCGCTCAGCGTCTTGGGCCGTTGCCAGTACCACCAGCCGGCGGCGGCGGCCAGCGCCAGGACGAAGAGCCAGCGGAGCAGTTTCTTGAAGAACGAGCCTTTGGAAGCCATCAGGGTGAACCTTTCTTGCACGCGTGGACGGGACAGAGGTGGAGCGAAATCAGGTCGACCGATGTTAGCGGCCAGTTTTCGCCGGGTTTAGTTGAACGTCTCCAAGGCGGGTTCCTGCCAGGTGCCGTCCACGAAGACGGTGAGGACGCCGAGGTTGCGCTGGAGTTCCAGTTCGTTGATGCGGTAGGAGACGACGGCGGAAATCAGCGAATTCTGAGCTGAGAGCAGGGCGTTCTGGGCTTCGAGGACATCGCGGATGGCGGCCCGGCCGGCCTGCAGCAGCAGGTCGGTGCTTTTGACGCGGCGTTCGGCCAGGCGGACGGCCTGGCGCTGGATCACGATGCGGGAGCGGTTTTCGATCAGGTTGCGCAGTTTGCCGCGGACGGCCTCCTTGATGGTGTCTTCGTCGCGCTGGAAGTTGCGCACCGCCTTTTCCAGGTTGATGAGGCTGTTGCGGTAGGCATTGCGTTCGCGGGTGCGTTCCAGGGGCAGGCTCAGGAAGAGCGGGGCGGAGTAGGTGCCGCGGGAGGCCCGGAACGACCCGTTTGGGCTGTCTGCCTGGCCGAGGGAACGCGACTCGCCGATGCTGGCGCGGCCGCCGATGGTCAGTTCGGCGCGGAGGGAGTCTTCCGCGATCAGCACATCACGCTGGGCGTCTTCGATCTTTTCCAGGGCATTGCGCAGGTCCGGGCGGTTTTTGAGGGCGATGGCGACGGCCTTTTCCGTGTCGATTTCGTACGGTCCTGGGTTTTCGTCGTCGATGTCCTGGAGGACGACGGGGGCGTCGGCGGCGGGGACGTTGCCGGTGTAGTCAGTGCTTTCGGCTTCGCCGCCGAGGGTCTGGCTGGCGAGCTGGAGGGCGTCGAGTTCGGAGGTCAGCGGTTCGATTTTGGCGTCGGGCGGCAGGCCGAGGAGGATTTTGAAGGCGTCGAGGCTGGCGTCATAGGCCTGTCGGGCGCTGATCCAGTTGTCGCGGGCTCGGAGTTCATCCTGGATGGCTTGGTCAAACTGGTATTCAGGCAGGAGTCCGGCGTCGGCCATGCGTCGTGACCGGCGGGTGGAGGTGATGACGCGCTTGTAGTTTTCCTCCTGGTTGATGATGCGCTGGCCGGCCTGGAGGACGTTGAGGTAGGAGTTGGCGATTCGGACGATGAAGTCGCGTTTGTACTGTTCGAAATCGCGGACGGCATAGACGAGGTTGCGTTGGGCCTGGGTGAGGCTTTCGGCGGCGATGAATTCGCCGGCGCCGCGGAGGAGGGGGATGTTGATGGAAGCGTCACCCAGGACGCCCCAGCTGGAGCCGCGGTCGCCGGAGAGCATTTTGACCAGGTCGACGCTGATGCTGCTGGTCAGTTCGATGCCATTTTTGAAGGTCCGTTTGAGTCCGAGGGTGGCGTCGTTGGTCAGGCCGTTGTTCCGCCGGTCGCCGTTGTGGCTGCTGGAGAAGGTGCTGGCAAGCGCGGCCGAGAACGAGTTTTGGAACTGGTGATTTTCCAGGTCCAGGGCGAGGGCGGTTTGGAAGAGCGAGTCCTTCTGGGTCTGGAAATCGCGGTTGTGTCGGGCGGCGATGACCAGGGCGTCAGCCAGGGAGAGGCGCAGCGGCTCGGCGGTGTTCCAGGCTGATTTGCTGGCCAGCAGGTCGTCGGTGAATGGGCGCAGGTGCTGGTCTTTGCGCCAGCGTTCGTCGTCCGGCAGGTCGGTGATTCCGAGGGAGGCGTCGTTGGTCAGCTGCAGTTTCTGGTCGAGGAGCAGTCGTCGCCGCAGGGTGTCGGCCGGTGTTTCCACCAGGATGGGTTCGCTGCTGCGGTTGATGTCGTGTTGGGCTTGTTTCAGCCATTGGCCGGCGCGCTGGTCGGCCTGGTCCCGCCATTCTTTGGTGGAACGGCAGCCGTTCAGGAGCAGGATGGCCCCCAGGAAAAGCGTGGCCAGGAGAGCCGCCGGGCGGCGAGGGGCGTAAAATGAGTTGTTCATCGGTCGCTGTTCTTTCCGCGCGTGCCGGGAGCCGTGCCCGGGCAAGGCGGAGGAGGGGTTGGGGTGAGTTGACATGAATAATACAGATAACGCTTGTGGTGCGTGATTATTGGCTTTTACCGGTCAAAAAAGGCCCTGCCGCGGTTGGCGGCAGGGCCGTGGGACGGAGCCTGGGGAAAATTGTCCGTCTCTGGAAACTGTTGCCGGGCTTGGTTGACGGGCGTCAGGCCGGAGTGGCCGGTCTGGGTGCGGGGGCCGGTCCGACTCCGGGCGCTATTGGGCGAACGGGCAGGCCTGCAGGCAGCGTTCGACCTGGGTGTCAGCCATGTTGGGACGCTGGTAGCAGCGGACTTGGATTGGGTCCTTTTGGGCGAGGGCGTCCTGTCGGGTCTGGTCGTCCAGCGTGTCGGGCACCGGCAGGTCCGGGAGGCGCCAGCCGGCCATGGCCGAGCCCTCTCCGGCGGTCATGCCCATGACCCGGGCCCATTCGCAGCGGACGTCATGGCGTGGGAACACGGCGGCGCGGCTGTCGGCGTCCAGGGCGCTGACCGGGCAGGCGTCAGCGCAAAGGCGGCAGGTTTCGGGGCAGGCGCCGGTGACGGCGGGCGCCGTTTCGACTTCGGCCGCGGTGAGGACGAACGCGAAGCGCAGGCGGGGGCCATACTGCGGGTGGATGAGGAAGCCGTTTTTGCCGATGAAGCCGAGTCCGGCGGCGGCGGCGAAGGGGGCCTGGGCGCGGAGGTCGGGCAGGGCGCCCACCTGCGGGACCGGCCGTGGTTTTGACCAGGTTTCGACTTCGAACAGCGGTTCGGCGTCGAAGCCCTGTTTTTTGAGGGTGGTGGCCATGTCATGGGCGGCCCAGAATGCTTCCCGGAGCGCCTGGTAGTTGGTCATCAGGTAGGATACGCCGCATTCGGCTTCCTGTTTGCAGGCCAGGGCGAGGGTTCGTTTGGGCAGCTCGGCAGCCACGACCAGCAGGGATTTGGCGGTGGGCATGACTTGTTTCAGGCCGGCGGCGTCGGTGGCCGGCAGGTCGTCGAGCCGGACGGCGCCGATCTGTGGGGCGATGTGCGGGAAGCAGCCGTTGTCGGCTTCGAGGCCGGCGATGATTTCGGCGGGGGTGCGAAGATCGCCGCCGGGGCGCTCGAGGGTGGTTTCGAAAGGCTGGAGCGGCGCGTCGGTGACGAGGCTTTGGGTGATGCAATCGCCGCCGTCCCGTCCAGGCCAGTGCTGGAGTTTGGCGGCATGCTGTCCGAAGCCGCATTTTCCCCAGGTGAGCATGGCTTCGTAGCCGCTGTCGTCCAGGAAGCGGCCGATGTCGCCGGCGCCGATCATCATGCCGCCGGTGATGATGGAGCTGATCGGCTGGTTCTTGGCCGTCAGCGGGTTCCTGGGGTTGGCCAGGAAGGCCGGGCGTTCGCGGGCGATGGTGACGACCCACTTGAAGGTGCGGAAGAAGTCCTCGGTGCGGAAGCCTTCGTAGAAGTTAGGCTTGAGGGTTGTGAAGTCGGCGAGCGGCCGGATGGCGACGCGGCTGGCGCCGGCGGCGGTCGCCAGGTCGAGGATGCGCTGGCGCAAGGCCGGCCAGTCGGCGTTTGGGGCGGTTTTTTGGCGTCGTGGGTTGGCGGTCTTCGCCTTGTCCCAGACGCGCACGGGCTTGGCCATGCAGAATTTGAAGGAGGAGCACATGTATCCGGCATTGGCCTGGACGACTCGGCCGACACCTTCGTCGAGGGCGTCATAGATGGCCTGTTCGCCCAGTTCGGTGCGTTCGGCCAGGCGTTTCATGTCGAGGTGGCATTGTTCACCCCAGAAGCAGCGCCAGCGGTTGATGTGGGCGTATTCGATCTTTTTGCCTTCGATGGCAAAGGCGACGGTTTTGGGTTCGAGGAGGAAGTCCGGCCGGTAGTTGTCGCCCCAGCAGGCGGTTTCGCACAGTTTGCAGCGGTCGCAGAGCGGCTCGCCGTTGTAGAGGGGGTCGGGGACGAGCGGGGCGGCGGTGATGACGGAGATGATGCGCTGGCGGGGGCCGTATTGGGGGGACATGGCCATGCCGTGCCAGCCGTATTCGCCGAGCCCGGCGGCGGTGAAGGCGTTGATGTGGCTGAACGAGGCGGCGTGGTCGAACGGCACGCCCTCGGCCTGGCGATGATGCCAGAAGGTGGTGCAGGCGATCGGGATGGTGGCGTGGCCGAGGGATTCCAGGTAGCGCGCCACCCGGAAGGCGATCGTGTCGAGCTTCGGAATCATGCCGATCTGGAAGCCGCCGGGGAAATTGCTGTTGGGTTCGGCGCCGAAGTCGACAGAGGCATCGAGGTGGTGGACAGCCATGACGACGACGGCCTGGGCCTCGGGCAGATGGGCCTGTGGCCGGACCTTGGGCGGCGCGCCGTCATAGCGTGAGGTCGAGGCGATGCCGACCAGGTCGGCGCCTTCGGCGAGGGCCATCTGCTTGACGGCAACGGTCAGTTCCGGTGGGTTCAGCATGGCGGATTCTCCGGTGAAGGCAGCGGGTGGGGCTGACAGAAATAAACGGCCGGGCTTGACGGAGGACTTTGAATTGGTATTATTATAGCATGACAGCGAATGATTGTTATGGTGAGAATGTTGAATGGAAGGGTAATAGTGTGTCATCTATTCACGAATCGGTGATTTACCGTGCGGCCTTGGGTCGGGTTGGGGTGCCGCTGGGGTTGCGTTCGGTCGGGCACGCCGTGCTGCCGCCGGGATGCCGGGTCGGGCCGCGGCGGACCACGTTTGTCCACGTCATTTGGACGGTGTGTGGTTCCGGACAGGTGAATCTTGACGGGGTGCGGCATGCGGTTGGGCACGGCCAGGTTTTGGCCTGCCCTCCGGCTGCCAGTCATTGCCTGGCGGCCGGGGGTGAGCGTTCGTGGGAGTACCGCTGGTGCACGCTGGACGGGGCGTTGTCGGCCCTGCTGCTGGCGGCGTTGCCATTGCCGGCCGGGACGTTTGCGACCGGCCCATGCCCGGAGGCGATGTTTCTGGAGCTGGCGGAGAAGTTGCGCAATCCGTCCCCGGAAGGTGAGCGTCAGGCTGGCGTGGCCGCGTATGCGTTCTTGTCGCATCTGGGCGGGCTGGCGTCGGCGCAGCGGGAGTTTGCCGGGCGCGGGCGGGCCGGAATGCTGTTATCGCGGGCGGACGCGGCGGGCGAGCTTGACGTCAATGTCAAGGGCCTGGCCGAGTCTGCAGGTCTGAGCCGTTCGTCAGTGCATCGTGTCTTCCGGCAGGAGCTGGGCGTCACGCCCAAGCGTTATCTGGATTCATTGCGGCTGCAGGCGGCGATGTCACTGTTGCGTGAAACCGTCCTGTCGGTTGAGGCCGTGGCGGCGGCGACGGGATTCGCCAATGCGAATTATTTCGCCAAGTTCTTCCGCCGGAAAGTCGGCCAGAGTCCGAGCGGCTTCCGTTCGGAACGCCATCAGCTGTGATGTCGGCGCCGCGTCGCCCCTCCCCTCCGGGCGGAGGTTTCAGACCGGCAGCGGCCGGAAGGGCAGGCGGGCGGTCAGGCGGGCTGGCGCGACCGCGCAGTCATTGGCGCGGCCGGCGCTGTTTTGCCACAGGCGTTCGGCGGCGTCGGCGACGTTTTCCGGCGTGACGTCAAGCAGGCGCCGGCGATAGTCGGCGCGGACGGCGTCGGTCATGGCGAACAGGTGCCGCCAGAGGGCGATGTAACCGGCCTTGACGGGGCGGATGGGGGTGCAGTCGCCCTTGGCGCTGGCGATGATGGCGGCTTCCACGTCGTCTTTCGTCCAAGCCATGGGCCGCGTTCCGAGCTGGTCGAAGACCGCGAAGGTCCGGCCGGGGTCGGGGTCGTTCTGGGAATTGAGTTGGAAGCAGCCCTGGTGGCCGAGGTGCGCGCAGCCGGCGCCATAGGCGCCGCCCTTCAGGCGGATTTCATCCCAGAGAAAGCCGCAGCTGAGCAGGTGGGCATAGACATTCAGGGCCGGGCTGGCGTGGTCGAGCGGATGGGGTGCGGGGAGGACCCTGGTGCAGAAGCCGACATCGCCGGCGATGCGGACGGCTTCGCGGCGTCCCAGGGGCGGTTGCGGCGGTTGGGTTCCGGTGCCGGTGCCGGGGCCGGGGCGCCTCTGGCGGGTCGGTTCGCGGGCGCCCGTGGCCGCGGCCAGGCTTTCAAGGAACTCACGGGCGTGCTGGCCGGCCTGGCCGTCATCGCCGCCGACGATGGCGGCGGCGGCCGGGCTGGTGTTGAGCAGCGTGGCGGCGAGCCGTTCGCAGCCGGAAGTGAGCCGTGGTTCCAGGGCGTGGAAATGGCTGGCCTGGTGGCGGCAGTTTTTGGCGGCGTTGATGCCGAACCAGGTTTCGGTCAGGTCATGCAGGGGCGAGAGTCCGGCGGCGGCCCGGAAGGCGGCGAAGGCGCCGCCATTTTCCAGCAGCTCTTCTTTGGTGTTAGCCCAGGCCTGGCGCAGGAGTTCGTGGATGCGGGCTTTTTCGGAGAAGATGGTCTTGGTCAGCCGGAGGCGGAACTGCTTCAGGGCTTGGGGGAAATATTGGGCCAGTGAGGTCAGGTTGAAGATCAGGAAGGCGGCGGTCTGTCCAGGAGCATGGGGGTGGAAACCGGTTTCGATGGCGGCGGTGACAGTGGCGCTGGCGTCGGCAAAGCGTTCGGCCATGCGGTCGTAGGGGGCGTCTTCGGTGCCGAGGCGGTTGTAGAGGTACAGGAAGGTCGCCAGGCCAGGCAGGCAGGCGGGCGGCATGCCGTCCAAGGGGAAGGCGAGGTGGAAGTAGGTGATGCCGCGGCTGTTGGCTTCGAGGTTGAGCAGGGGCAGGCCGTTGGCGGTCGGCACGGTGGCGACGGGAAGATGGAACGGGTCGGCCGGCAGGTCGTTGAGGCGGAGTCGCGGCAGGGTGGCCAGGTCTGCTGCGGTGTTGGGCTGGCCCTGGCGGCGCTGGAGTTCACGGGCTTGCCAGTCGATTTGCGCCAGCTGGTCTGGAGTCAGTCCGTTTTTGAACCGGGCCAGGTCGGCGGCTTCGGCCTGCTGCCGGCGGGTGGCCAGCCGGCGGTCCGGCGTCAGTTCCAGGGTCAGGCGGTGCGGGTTGCGGACCAGGTGCTCCAGCAGCAGACGGTGCAGCCAGTCGCGGTCCTCGTGCAGCTTCCGGGCGACGGCGTCCAAGGTGGCGTCCTGGTCGAGGGCGCGCAGCGGGTCGGCGTCCAGGCACCAGGCGTCGAAGGCGTCCTCCATCAGGTTCAGGCAATGGTCCTGGTCGACTTCGCGCTGTTCCAGCTGGTACTGGCGGAAGGCGGCGTCGATTTGCGCTGTGCTGAAGCCGTTTGCGGCGAGGTTGGCCAGGCAGTCGTCGACCAGCCGGTCGACGGCGGCGAACTGGTCGGGGGAGCAGCCGTCGAGGCCAATGCGGAACATGGCCTCGGGCGATTCGTTGTCGTAGCCGCTGGTCAGGATATTGTCGGCCAGCCCGGATTCCATGATGGTCTTTTTGAGCGGGGCGGCGGCGTTGCCCAGGAGCAGGTAGTCGAGCAGGTCGAAGCCGGCGTCGAGGAGCGGGTCGGGCTGGTCGGTGAGGAAGAACGCCGTTGCCCAGGCGGCGCCGCGGCTGCCGGAGCGGGCCTGGTCCAGGGCCGGTGCGAAGGCGACCCGGTTTCGGCGCGGCATGGTCCAGCGCGGTTGGCGCGGCCTGGGCGGCAGGGGCGGTGGCGCGGGTGTCGCCGGCAGGTCGGCCAGGCGGTCGGCCAGGAAGGCCAGTTTGTCCGCTGTGGGGATGTTGCCGTAGAAGAAGACCTTGGTGCGGGCGGGGTGGTAGTGCCGGCGGTAGAAGTCAAGGAAGGCATCGTAGCTGAGGGCGGTGATGGCCTCGGGCCACCCGCCGGCGGTGCAGGCGCGTGGCGTATCGGGCAGAAGTCCGGCGCCGGTTTCGCGGTCGATGACGGCTTCGAGGTCGCTGGCGGCGGCGCGCATTTCATTGAGCACGATGCCGTTGGTGGTCAGGGGCGAATGCAGGTCGCCGGGGCGGGTCAGTTCGTGGCGCCAGCCTTCCTGGAGGAAGCTGTCGCGGCTGAGGCGCGGCGCAAAGACGGCGTCCCAGTAGACGGTGGCCAGGTTGAAGAAGTCCGCGGGCACGACGCTGGCGACGGGGTAGGCCGTGTAGTCGTTGTAGGTCAGGGCGTTGATGAAGGTCGCCATGCTGGCCTTGATCATCTCCATGAATGGGTCCTTGACCGGGTAGCGCTGCGAACCGGCCAGCACGGCGTGTTCGAGGATATGCGCGACGCCGGTGTTGTCGACCGGGCGGGTCGGGACGCCGAGGGCGAACATGTTTTCCGGGTCCGCGCATTCCAGGCTGATGACCTCCAGGCCTGAGGCATGGGCCAGGACCCGGGCGGTGGCGGACAGGCCGGGCAGGGGCCGGCTGGCGAGCAGGCGGAAGCTGGAGGGGACGGTGTGGGGCATGATGGGAGGGGCGCTGGCGCGGATACGGATACGGATACGGATACAAAACAACCGTCTGCGGTCTAGGGTCGCAGACGGTTGGCGGGTACGTTATGACGGCGTGGCGGTCACGCTTCCGTTTTGGCCGTCTCGCCTTCGGCGGGAGTGGCCGGTTCGCTGGCGTCGGCCGGTTTGGCTTCGGCGTGGGCTTGCTTGAGGGCGGCGGCGGCCGCGTCATCCTCGACGAATTCGATCAGGCACATTTCCGCGCCGTCACCGAGGCGGGGGCCGAGTTTGATGATTCTGGTGTAGCCGCCCTGGCGCGCCTGGAATTTCGGGGCGATGTCGCTGAACAGTTTGCCGACCTTGTCGACCTGGTGCAGGTCGGCGATGGCGAGGCGGCGGGCGTGCAGGGTGCCTTTTTTGGCCAGGGTCACCATTTTATCGGCGACGCGGCGGATTTCCTTGGCCTTGACCAGGGTGGTGCTGATGCGGCCGTGTTCGATCAGGCTGCAGACGGCGTTGGCCAGCAGGGAGCGACGGTGCGCCGAGGACCGGCCGATTTTGAAGGTGTGCTTGCGGTGTCTCATCTGGTGTTATTCCTCTTGGGCCTGGGGCTGGTTGGCCAGCAGGCGGGTCAGTTCATCTTTCACGGCGTCGGGAAGGACCATTTCCAGCTGCAGGTCGAGTTCCGCCAGCTTCTGCTTGATCTCGGCCAGGGATTTCTTGCCGAAATTGCGGTACTTGAGCATCTGGCTCTCGGATTTTTCGACCAGTTCGCCCAGGAATTCGATTTGGGCGGAGGCCAGGCAGTTGACGGCGCGCACGGACAGTTCCAGTTCGTTGACGTTCATGCGCAGCTTGGCCAGCAGATCCATTTCCTCTTCGTTGAGGATGGCGGCCGGCGGCGGGGCGATGGCGTCGGCGAGGTCGCCGGCCATGAACACGCCCAGGTGTTCGCGCAGGATGGCGGCCGCGCGGTGCACCGCCTCCTTGGGATTGATGCGGCCGTCGGTCCAGACTTCCAGTTCAAGGCGGTCGTATTCGGTGTGCTGGCCGACGCGGCAGGCTTGGACGTCATAGCGGACGCGTTCGATCGGGCTGAACAGGCTGTCGACCGCGATGGTGCCGATCGGCTGGTCGTCCCGCTTGTTTTCCTCGGACGGGCGGTAGCCGCGGCCGCGGTCGATCTCCAGTTCGATGCGCAGCGGGCGGTTGTCGTCCAGCGTGCAGATGGCCTGTTCGGGATTGAGGACGGTGGTGACGCCGTCCTCGTGGATGTCGGCGCCGGTGACGACGCCGGCGCGGTCCCGGCTCAGCTCCAGAGTCCTGGGCAGCGGCGCATCGCAGGCGAACTTCAGCTTCTTGATGTTGAGGATGACTTCCATGACGTCCTCGAGGACGCCGGGGATGGAGCTGAATTCGTGCAGCACGCCGTCGATCTTGAGGCTGGACACGGCGACGCCCTCCATGGAGGACATCAGCACGCGGCGCAAGGCGTTGCCCAGGGTGTGGCCGAAGCCATTGACCCAGGGCTCGGCGATGAACTTGGCGTAACGGTCATTCGCTTCGACGACGACCAACGCATTGGGAAGCTCGAAACCTTCTATGCCAGGCATGTCGTTCTCCTTAAACTTACTGTCCTCGCCCGCGGCCGGCATCGGCTCGGCGGGTTTGGCTGGTGGTCAGCTTTCGGCGGAAGCCGCGATAACGAAGTGTTATGGCGGCGGTCATCAGACCCGGCGGCGTTTCGGGGGACGGCAGCCATTGTGGGGCAGCGGAGTGACGTCTTTGAGCAGGGTGATTTCCAGTCCGGCGGCGGCAATGCCGCGGACGGCTGATTCGCGGCCAGCGCCAGGGCCCTTGATGCGGACTTCGACTTCGCGCAGTCCGTAGGTGGTCATGGCCTTTTTGGCCGCGTCGGTGGCGATCAGCTGGGCGACGTAGGCGGTGCTTTTGCGGGAGCCCTTGTAGCCCAGCTTGCCGCCCGTCGACCAGGCCAGGATATTGCCCTGCTGGTCGGAAATGGATACGCGGGTGTTGTTGAAGGTGGAGTCGACGTGGACAATGCCGCTCATGATCTGGCGGCCGCCTTTGCCCTTGCTGCGCTTCACCTCGGGAGTGGCGGTGGCGGCGCCGGTGGCGGCGCCAGCTTCCGTCTTCTGTACATCGGTGGTCTCATCTGCCATGAGTCTATGCTCTCCCTGTCTGGGGGTTCTGGAATGGAATCAACAAGAGGATTGACCGGTTTCCGCCGGGCAAGCCAGGCGAGGAGGTTATTTCGTGTTCGCCTGTTTGCGTTCGGAACGGTCGCGGATGGCGCCGACGGTCTTC
>CAYOUR010000073.1:15089-18133 GCA_964407145.1 uncultured Lentisphaeraceae bacterium
GGGCGTTGGTGCGGGTTCTCTGGCCGTGGACCGGGAGATTGCGGCGGTGGCGGGTGCCGCGGTACGAGTTGATGGCGGTCAGGCGGCGGATGTTCTGGGCGATCTGTCGGCGGAGGTCACCCTCGACCGTGTAGCTGTCCTGGATGATCTGCAGGATGGCCGAGATGTTGGCCTCGGTGAGTTCGCCGGCCTTGGTCATCGGATCGATCTGGGCCCGGCGGCAAATTTCATTGGCGCTGGTCAGCCCGATGCCGTAGACATAGGTCAGGGAGATGTTGGTGTGTTTGTTGTTGGGAATGTCAATACCGAGAATTCTAGGCATGTTGGATTTCCTAAGCTTGCGGCTTTCCCTTCTGTCCTGTGGTATCCGCCGAGGCCGGTGAGGGCGTCAGGGGCGACAGGGGCGGCACGGTTCAGCGCATTAGCCCTGACGTTGTTTATGGCGGGCGTTCTTGCAGATGACGCGGACGACGCCGGCGCGTTTGACGACCCGGCAGTTGTTGCATATACGTTTGACTGACGCTCTGACTTTCATGGCGACCTTCTTTCCGGCGGCGCGATTCCGGCAACGGCGCGGCAGGATGATGATGTGGTGGCGGTGGTGGCGGCAACGCGTTGCGAGGCAGAGCGGTGGAGGTGACGCGTGGCGCCGCGGGAGCAGTGGCCGGAAACAACGACACTGTCCCGGAAGGCGGGTATAAATGAAAGCAAATAATTTATCCCGCGAATGGTTTTATGCAAACGGCGGCCTTGAAAAAAGTGTCCGCCGGAAACGGTTCCGGTTCAACGCCGGCGGTAGGAGATGCGGCCTTTGCTGAGGTCATAGGGCGAGAGTTCGACGGTGACGTGGTCGCCGGGGAGGATGCGGATGAAGTGGAGGCGCATTTTGCCGCTGATGTGGGCGCGGACCTCGTGTCCGTTTTCCAGGGTGACGAGGAATTCGGTGTTGGGGAGCAGTTCTTTGACCACTCCTTCGAGTTTCAGGCATTCTTTGGCCATGTGAGGATCTCCGGGTCGTTTTCCGTTATCAGAATTTGGTGTTCGAAGTGAGCCGAGAGGGCGCCGTCGGCGGTGCGCACGGTCCAACCGTCCTTGCGGTCGATGGTGATTCTCCAGGTTCCGGCGTTGATCATCGGCTCAATGGCGAGGATCATGCCGGGCAGGAGCGCGGGCGTCTTGCCCGGGACGCGGTAGTTGGGTACTTCGGGCGGTTCGTGCATGTTTTTGCCGCAGCCGTGTCCAACCATGTCTCGAACCACTTCGAAGCGTGCGGCCCGGGCCGTTTTTTCGACTGCGTCGCCGATGTCGTTGAGGCAGTTGCCGGGTCGTGCCTGGGTGATGCCGGCCTGCAGGGCTTCCTCGGTGGTCTGCATCAGGCGGGCCGCCAGTTCCCGCGGTTGTCCTCCGGCGCAGACGGTGCGGGCGTTGTCGCCGACGTAGCCGCCGATGGTGACGCCGACGTCCAGGCTGACGAGGTCGCCGGCGGCGATGAACCGGTCTGGCCGGCCGATGCCGTGGACGACTTCATGGTTGAGGGAGACGCAGATTTGTCCGGGGTAGCCGTGGTAGCCGAGGAAGGCGCTTTTGCCGCCGGTGTCTCGGATAAAGCATTCCGCGAGGCGGTCGAGGTCCGCAGTGGTCATTCCCGGGGTCACGGCCTCGCACAGTCTGGCGAGGACGATGGCGGAGGCCTGGGCGGCGAGGCGGACGCCGTCGGCCTCGGCCGGGGAATAGAGATGGATTCTGCCGTTGGCCATGGTCGCTTTGCGGTGGTGATCTGATGGAAGACGAACGGGAGTTGAGGTGGCTTGGGGGGTGTGTCAGGCCAGGGCGGCTTTCAGGCTCTGGTAGTTTTCCTTGGCGTCGACGTCCCGGCTTTGCATGCGGACCAGCTGGCCGGAGGCGGAGTAGTAGCTGATCAGCGGCGCGGTCTGTTCGTCGTAGACGCGGAGGCGTTCAATGGCGGTGGCTTCGCTGTCATCGGAGCGTTGCACCAGCTTGCTGCCGCAGCGGTCGCAGACGCCATCCCGGGCGGGGCGTTGGGTTTTGACGTTGAAGATGGCGCCGCAGGCCTGGTTGGAGCAGACGCGGCGGGAGGTCAGGCGGCCGATCAGCATGTCCCGGTCGGCTTCGATCAGCAGCACGGCCGCGAGCCGGTTTTTCGTTTCGGTCAGGATGCCGGCGAGCATGTCGGCCTGCGGGGTGGTGCGCGGGAAGCCGTCGAGGAGGCAGCCGTGGCGTTGGATGTCGTCCTGGGCCAGGCGTTTGGCAGCCATGGCGGCGACGATCTCGTCGGATACCAGTTCGCCCCGGGCGATGAGGTCCTTGACCTGCAGGCCGAGTTCGGACTGTTGGGCCATCTCGTCGCGCAGGAGCTGCCCGGTCGAGACATGAATGACGCCGGTTTCTTCGCAGAAGAGGTCTCCGAGGGTGCCTTTGCCGGCTCCGGGCGGGCCGAGGAAAACGTAGATGTCAGCCATGGCGTTACCTGTGGGTTTGAGTTCGGGTGGTGTGGGCTGGGGACACAGAAAGACCATCCCGGGGAGGATGGTCTTCGGCGGGAGGGGTGAGGGCTATTCCTTGGTGGACGGCTCCTCGTCCTCTTCGCCTTGGGTGATGACCACGCGTCCTTCCGCGACTTCGAGCAGGGCGATGTCCAGGCATGAACGTTCGTCATTCGGCGGCGAGGGAACCAGCCGGCGCCAGCCTTTGGCCAGCTGCGCGGCCCGTTTGGAAACGCCGTTGATGAAAAGACGGACATCGCCGACCTGGGCCCTGGCCCGGGCAAGATATTCTTCGTTCATGCGCTTCTCCTGCTGTTGTCCCAAAAAAAGAATAAAGTTAAACAATTACTATAAGTTCTCAAGATGTTTTTGCAATCAGGCAGCCGGGAAAAAATGTTGCCGTGGGGTAACCGGTGACCGATTGATAATGACGGTCAACGTGCGAAATGCGGTGGTACGCGCTTGATTTCAGGCTGCCGTATGTCGTCCCGCCCTCCGGGCGGCCAAGGCAGAGGTGTCTCTTCCCCCGGGTTCCCTCGC
>CAYOUR010000074.1:0-3920 GCA_964407145.1 uncultured Lentisphaeraceae bacterium
GGTCCGGCTGTGCTTCCCAAGTCCGTGATGCTGAAGGCCCAGGAGGAGTTTGTCAACTACCGCGGCTGCGGCTACGGCATTGTCGAGGAGAGCCATCGGGCGCCGCTGTTCGAGGAGGTCATCCAGGCCGCCGAGGCCAATGTCCGCAAGCTGATGGGGATCAGTGACGACTACGAGGTGCTGTTTCTGCAGGGCGGCGCCAGCCTGCAGTTCGCCATGGTGCCCATGAACCTGATGGTCCCCGGCCGGAAAATCGCCTTCTGCGACACCGGCGAGTGGTCGCACAAGGCCATCAAGGAAGCCAAGATTCTCGGGGCGGACATCGATCTGGTCTACGACGGTTCGGCCAGCAACTTCTCCACGATCGGCGACCCGTCGGCGTGGACGTTCGGGCAAGACGCCGCCTACGCCCACATCTGCAGCAACAACACGATCTACGGCACGGAATATCAGACCTATCCCGACACCGGCGCGGTGCCGCTGGTGGCCGACATGTCCAGCGACATCCTGTCGCGCGAGGTCGATGTCAACCGCTTTGCCCTGATTTTCGCCGGCGCCCAGAAGAACATCGGCCCGGCCGGCGTGACGCTCGTCATCATCCGCCGTGACCTGGCCGCGCGCTGCCCGGAGACGGTCCCGACCATGCTCCGCTACAGCACGCACATCAAGAACAAGTCCCTGTTCAACACGCCCTCGACGTTTTCGATTTACATGCTCCGGCTGGTGACCGACTGGATGTTGGAGCAGGGCGGGGTACCGACCGTCCAGAAGCTGAACGAGATCAAGGCCGCCCGCCTGTACGCCGCGATTGACCGTTCCGGGTTCTACCGCGGCACCTGCGATGTCGCCTGCCGTTCCAAGATGAACGTGTGCTATCGCATCGGCGCCGGCAGCGAGGAGCTGGAGAAGAAGTTCGTGTCCGAGGCCAAGGCCGCTGGTCTGATCGGCCTGAAGGGCCACCGCGCGGTCGGCGGTCTGCGGGCCAGCATCTACAATGCCATGCCCCTGGCCGGCATTGAAGCGCTGACGACCTTCATGGCCGAGTTCGCTCGCCACAACGGCTGACGCGTCGCGGCCCAGAGAGCATAAGCCCAGGAGGCGCCGGCAGGCATTCGAAATCACCATGATGGGATTTTGGCTGCCGCGGCGCCTTCGTCATTTCAGGTGAAGCACGAGGAGAAAGCGATCATGTCGATGTCTCACAGCGTGATGTTGTCGATGCTCCTGGCCGGCGGCCTGGCCTTGTCCGCCGCGGCCAATCCGACGTTGGAGGCCGTGCCGCGAACCGACTGGGCCAAGGACCTGTCGGCTTCCTTGACCGCGCGGGCGGCACAGCAGCAGGACATCCCGCTGATGTTCCTGGGTGATTCGATCACCATGTGCTGGGAGTACGCCGCCGACCATCAGTATCCCGGCGGCAAGGACGCCTGGGAGCGCTATTTCGCGCCCCTGGGCGCCGTCAACTACGGCGTCTCCGGCGACCGCGTCGAGCATGTGCTGTGGCGGGTCACGGCCGGCCGCCAGCTGGAATGCCGCCCGAAGGCGATGGTGCTCCTGATCGGCACCAACAACTTCCCGGCCAAGCCGGCGCCGGCGCCGGCTGACCTCGCCGCCGGCATTGAGAACCTGCTCGCCGTCATCCGCGCCGCCCTCCCGGAAACCAGGATTCTCGCCTTGGGCATTCTGCCGCGCCAAGGCGACTACCCGGTCGCCGAGGTCAATCGCCTGCTGGCCGAGGCCGCTCCCCGGCATGGCGCGGACTTCCTGGATGTCGGCCCCGTCCTTCTGCAGGGCCGTCAGGCGGTGCGGTCGGCCGTGTTTCGGGACGGCCTGCACCTGTCGCCGGCCGGCTATGAGCTGCTGGGCCAGACGCTTCGGCTGCCGGTTCAGCGACTCCTGGGGCTGGCGTCGGCCGAACGTGGCCGCCGCGATGACTTGGCCGGGCTGGTCTATGAAACCGAGGAATGGAGCGAGCCGAAAGACGCCTGGCGCGTCGACCAAAGCAGCAGCGACCGCTGGATGCTCTGGACGACCGAGCCGGACAGCTGGCAGAAACGCTCCTGGGGAGGGACGCTGCGCACGCCGGCCAATATCCAGGCCGACCGCGCCACGCCTGAAGAGGGCGCGCCGCCCCTGCATACGCGCATCACCGGCATTCCGGCTGGCGGCTACCAGGTCTTTGTCAGCGGACCCTTGCGCAACATCGCCTTGTCCCTGGACGGCCAGAACTGGACCAAGCACTCCGGCGGCGAAGTCAGTTTGGGGTTCTGGAACATCACCGACGGCGTGTTTGAACTGTGGGCGGACGACCGCTACGCCACCCCTGGCAACACCGGGCCGTCCTATTACGACTACATCCGCCTGCTGCCGGCCGAAGCGCCGGAAATAAGGCATCTGGCCGCGTTTACGCGTCCCGACGGCACGACCCAGATTTCCTGGCTGACGACGACGACGACCCCGCCGGCCGTGTTCCGCTTTGGCCGCCAGGGCGCGGCGATGGACAGCGCCGCCGAAGAGGACGGCGCCAACCTGCGCAACCACGCCGTCGTGCTCGAGGGGCTGACGCCCGGGGCAGTCTACGAAGGCAAAGTCGTCTGCCAGCTGAATGCGCAGACGGCCATGGAATCGGCGCCGGTGGTCTTCGTGGCCGGACAGCGCCCGCAACCGCCGGCGACGGCGCCGCAGCGGGTGGAGCTGCGCGTGCACGAGCCGGCCAAGCCGCGGCAGGACTGGCCGGTGACCTCCGGCGTCCCCTTTGCCCAGGGCATGCTGGCCAGCGCCGACGACGCCCGTCTCGTGGACGCCGACGGCCAGCCGGTCGTGTCGCAGCGCGCCGTTGCGGCGACTTGGCCGGACGGCAGCGTCAAGTGGCTGACGGTCGACTTCCTGGCCACCACGGCTGCCGACCGCGATGTCGCCTATACCTTGGAAACCGGCCCGGGCCTGGGGCGGAAAATCGTGGCGGAGAAGCCTTGGGACGCCGTCCTGGCGGCGCCGGTCGCGGTCGCCTCGCAACTGCAGCTGGTTGACGGCCGTGCTCTGACCGCCGCCGTGCCGGCCGAGGCGTATGCCCCGGTCGCGCGGGGACCTGGCAAGCTGACGTATCAGGCCAGCGGCGTATACGCTGGCGGCGGTGATGACCAGGCCCTGTTCGGCTGGCGCACAGAACAGACCGTGTACGTCGGCCGGCATCGCCTGCGCCGGCACCGCTGGACCGTCGTCAACACGCATCAGCCGGAAGGCCACCTGCTGGTGAAAAGCCTGTCCTGGCAGCCGGCGGGCTGGACGGCCGCCGCGCCATCCCTCAGCAATGGCGTCACCGGCAGCCGGCTGGACCTGCGGCAGGACTGGTCGCAACGGGCGGCTCTGACTGTCGACGGCAAGGCCTCCAACCTGGAGCGCGGGGACGGTTTTTTGCGCTTGGACTCGACGCGCGCCCTGTGGGTGCGTGACTTCTGGCAGACCTGGCCCAAGGGCCTGGGCGCGTCGGCCGACCAGGTTGCCGTCATGATCCTGCCCGAACTGCCGGATGGCTACCCGGGCCAGGAATTCGAGACCGTCGACCACCTGTTCGAGCACTTCTACTGGTATCGTGATGGCGGCTACATGTTCCGGCGCGGCATGGAGAACATGACCGAGGTGTGGACGTGCGAGGCGCCAGCCGGCGACCGTACCGCGGACGCCGACCTGGCCCAATGGCTGGCGAACCCGCTTTTTGCCGCGGCCTCGCCTGAATACTACTGCGCCACCGGCGCCTTTGGCGCCATCGCGCCCAGCCGCCCCGGACAGTTTGTCGCTTACGAGAAAGCCTTGGACCAGTCGTTCGCCAACCTGGAAAAAGGCCGCCAGCAACGCCAGGAATACGGCTGGATGAACTTCGGCGACTGGTACGGCGAACGCCGTTGGAATTGGGGCAACAA
>CAYOUR010000074.1:4020-17918 GCA_964407145.1 uncultured Lentisphaeraceae bacterium
AATTCCGGCGGCCATTCCTTCCAGCCGGGCAATTTCTACTACGGCTGCCTGCTGGGAGAACCGCGCCTGTTCGAAGTTGCGGAAATCGCCTGCCGCGCCCAGGCCAGAACCTACACGCCGAATTTCCGGATAACGATTGAACGGGCCGCCGGCTGGGCCCTGACCAATGCGATGAACGCGTACATGTTCACCCACGATCCTTATTTCCTCAATGCCGCCCGCGTCTATGTCGCCAAGGTCCGTGAGATGCAGAACCCGGAGACCGGCTGCCTCGACCTGCCGCAGGACCAGCTGGAATGCGATTGTCCGGACAAGCGCGCCCACCGCGGCGGCAAGGCCTTCGCCACCGGCGTGTTGCTGCACGGCCTGGCCCTGTATCATCAATTCGGCGACCAGTCCGAGGTCGAGACCACCCGGGAGGTGATTGTGCGTTGCGCCGACTGGCTGCTCGACCACGCCTGGGACCGCGACAACCACGGCTTCCGCTACAAGACCGGCTGCCCGAAATATGCCGTCGGCCGCGGCTTCACCATGATTGTCACCGAGGGCATTGCCTATGCCGGCGTCATCTCCGGCAATCCGCGCTACGTGGCGTTTTTGCGGGAGTACGCCGGCCGGCCGCTGGCCCGCGGCATTTCCGGCGCCAGCTACAGCGCCGGCAAGAGCTTCTCCTCGCCGCATCGCCAGGTGCCGCATCTGCTGAAATTGCTTCTGGACCAGGGCGTGACCGACCTGGAAGACCGTCAGCATCAAGCCATGTCTTCCCAGCAGAGGGTGTTTATGGACCGTTCCGGTAAAGGGACCCTGCGTTATGAAGTGTGGAATCCGCGCGCTGCGGAACAAGATTTCAGTCTGACCGTGTTGAGAGCTCCCGGGCTGAACGCGACCCCGGCGCAAGTCAGCTGGAAAGCGCCAGCGGGGCGCAGCCAGGCGCCGGCGATCAACCTGGAATTGACGGGCGCCACTGATGCCGCCAGCCTGGAGCTGGCCCTGAAGCTGAAGATCGACGGGACTGACAGCGAGGTCAAGGTCCTGGTGCTGACGGCGGCGCCCCTGCCGGCCATCGGCAGCCGCCTGGCTTTTGTCGGCGGCGGCAGCCATTTCACCCTGGCGGCGTTGCGCCAGGCCGGCGGCCAGCCGGAAGTGCTTGCTGACATCAACACGGCGGACTGGAGCGGCTTCGGCTGCGTTATGGTCGGCGGCGACAGCCTCGGAACAACGACCGCGATGCTGACCCCGGCCGGCGCCGCGCGCCTGCGCGCCTTTGCCGAGGCCGGCGGTAAAATCCTGTTCTGGCAGCTGAATGACACCAACTGGCTCTCCGATGCCTTCGGGCCGCGTCTGGAAATGGAGGAGCCGGCCGGAACCGCGGCTGCCATCCTGGTGTCTGATCATCCCATGCTGGCCGGCGTGGAATCCCTGGCCGGCGCCATCTGCTATGACACCATCGCCTCGGCCGAGCCGCCGTGGCAAGTGCTGGCCGAGGACAAGTCGAAAAGCCCGTGCGTGGCGTCGTTGACTTTGGGCAAAGGTGAGGTCGTGGTCTTCAATCCCAGCGTCGACCGCGAATTCCACCCGCAGACCAGCCAGGACATGGGCCTGGACCTGCAGACCTGCCGGAAAATCCTCGCCAATGCCCTGCAATGGGCGAATCAGACCGGGGCGCCAGTTGTCCGCTGAGGTCAATTTACTTTTCGCGTAAAGACACGAAGACGTCAATAATTTTTGCCGCTGGTCCGTTTTACTACTGACCGAGAGAGATTGTTGACTTCAGAGAGTCATGACAAATCGCAAGGAATAACCCGATATGCGCACAACCAAGTTTTTCACCCTGATCGAGTTGCTGGTGGTCATCGGTATCATCGCCATCCTGGCCGCCATGCTCATGCCCGCCTTGAACAAGGCCCGTGACAAGGCCCATCAGACGACCTGCATCAACCAGCTGAGGCAGATTGGCAATCTGGGCTTTGCCATGTACCGCAATGACAACCGCGGCGAATTCCCGTATTGGATTTCTCACCTTTATCCTGATTACGTCAATTCCAAGAAGGTGTTCCAGTGTCCGAAGGACCTGAATGACCGGAAGGGTAATAGTGCTACGACTTGGGACCCGAATCCTGTTGATGGGAATAAATATACGGAGGCTTATGACCGGGAAGGAAGCACCGGTAAACATAAAGACCCAAACACGGACGTTGAAAAGATCAGTTATTTTTATGAGATGAATGATGCCGCCTGTAGCTGGAGTCTGTCCGGCTCCCCCGCTGACGCAACGTGGTGCGAATTGAAGGAATACCAGCTGAAGGCTGGTCCCGATGTCGACGTCAGCAAAAACAATCCGTATGATCCGACGGCATTTCCTGTGGTGCGTTGTTTTTGGCACCAGAAGAACCCGTGGAAGGGCGGTTCTGACGATGCGCCGACTTTGAACATTGCCTATGCCGGCAATTTCTTCATGAGCAAAAACGAATGGGAAAAGGGCGTCTGGTCGCCGTGATGAAGTGTGTGCGCCTTTGGCCTGTTGGGGCTGAGTGGTCACGAAGCGAAGCCGGAACCGCGGGGAGAAGCGCCAGCGGTTTCGGTTTTCCTTTTTTTGGGGAAGGATGTACGTACTCCAAGCCGATGTGGTCCAGGCCCGCATGTACGTAACGTCCATCCGAAAAACAGGCAGCGCCTCATCAACGGGCGGCCCTGCGGGCCGTCCGCAGGTGAGGTATTGCTGCCCCTTGGTCATGACCACCAAGGTTGCTGGCGTTGCGGTTGAGCCTTTCGGTTGCGCTCCAGGTTGGTGTGCCTGATGCACCACGGCTTTTTGTTTTCGGCGCGGTTTGTTTTTCAGGTCAGGCTCCTGTATAGTTTATTTTTCGCGAACAGCCGGTCATGTTTTTTCCCCGAAAGCGCCCTGTCATGACGAATCAGCTGTCCATGCGCCGTCTCAGCAACGCCCCCCTCAGTTGGCGTGCCGATCCGTGGCTGGCGCCTTATGCGGCGATCATTCGTCGGCGGGATGAGTACATCGCCGGCCGCCGGCAGGCGATGACCGGTGGCAAAAATCTACTTGACTGGGCGGATTGCCATTGGCGCTATGGCCTGCATCGTGATGGGGGCCAGTGGCGCTTCCTGGAATGGCTGCCGAATGCGGACGCCGTCTGGCTCGTCGGCGACTTCTCCGGCTGGCAGCGGCAGGACAGATTGCGCCTGCATCCGATCGGGCAGGGCGACTGGGAAGCGCGCCTGGACGCCGAGGCCATGCATCATGGCGACCAGTACCGCCTGCACGTCTGCTGGCCGGGCGGCGAAGGCCTGCGGATTCCGGCCTGCGCCCGCCGGGTCGTGCGCAGTACGACGGAGCTGTGGCGTTCGGACGTCGTCTTCAATGCGCAGGTCTGGCAGCCGCCGCAGCCGTATCAATGGCGGCACGCCGCGCCGCCGGCCCAGGCGCCGCTGGTTTACGAGGCCCATGTCGGCATGGCCCAGGAGAAATTCGGCGTCGGTACGTTTGCTGAGTTCACGGCGGCGGTTTTGCCGCGGATCGCCGCGGCCGGTTACAACACGGTCCAGCTGATGGCGATTCAGCAGCATCCGTACTACGGGTCGTTCGGCTACCATGTCGCCAATTTCTTTGCAGTGTGCGACCTGTTTGGCACTCCCGAGGAGTTCAAGGCGCTGGTGGACGCGGCGCATGGCCTCGGCTTGCGCGTGCTGATGGACCTGGTGCAGTCGCACGCCGTCCGCAACGAGGTCGAGGGGCTGTCGCGTCAGGATGGCACGGAATGGCTCTATTTCCACGCTGGGGCGCGCGGCGACCACCAGGGGTGGGATTCGCGTTGCTTCGACTATGGCAAAAGCGACGTCGTGCGGTTCCTGCTGTCCAACTGCCGGTTCTGGCTGGAGGAATACCGCCTCGACGGCTTCCGCTTCGACGGCGTGACCAGCATGATCTATCGTGACCATGGCTTGAACCGGACTTTCAACGGCTATGACGACTACTTTTCCCCCAATGTCGATTGGGATGCCCTGGCGTACTTGAGCCTGGCGACCGATGTGTGCCACGCGTGCCGCCCGGATGCGGCCTGCATCGCCGAGGACGTCAGCGGCATGCCCGGCCTGGCCGCGCCGAGCGAGGATGGCGGCTGCGGCTTCGATTACCGCCTGGCCATGGGGGTGACCGACAACTGGTTCAAGCTGGGTGACTTGCCGGACGAGCGCTGGACCATGGCTGGACTTTGGCATGAATTGACGAATCGCCGCCAGGATGAACAGTCGATCAGCTACGTGGAATGCCATGACCAGGCCCTGGTCGGCGGCAAGACCTTCGCCTTTCAATTGATGGGCGCCGCCATGTACGACGGCATGCGGCGCGATGCCGCCAGCCTCGCCGTCGACCGCGGCGTCGCCCTGCACAAGCTGGCCCGGCTGGCTACCATTGCCACGGCCGGGCATGGCTACCTGAACTTCATGGGCAATGAATTCGGCCACCCGGAATGGATCGACTTTCCGCGCGACGGCAACGGCTGGTCGTTCAACTACGCCCGCCGGCAATGGCGCCTGGCCGAGGACGACAGCCTGCGCTTTCCGGCGCTTCTGGCCTTCGATCGAGCCATGATCGCCCTGGTCCGAAGCGCCGAAGGCTTTTTCGCCTGCCGACCGCAGCTGCTGGTAATGGACGAATTGGCCAAGGTGCTTGTCTTTGAACGAGCCGGGCTGTATTTTATCTTCAATTTCCACCCACTCGACTCCCACGCCGGCTATCAGGTCCTGTGCGCGGGTGGCGGCTATGGCCTCGTGCTTGATTCCGATGCGCCGGAATTCGGGGGCTTCGGCCGGGTGGAGGCCGGGCAGCATTTCCAGGCCCGGGAAGTCGTCTCCGACGGCGACAGGAGGCATTTTCTTGATGTGTATGTACCGGCCCGAACCGCTTTGGCGCTGAGGCAGCAGTCAGTGCCGGCGGCAATAACTTTTGGTCAGGCCGCTCGACGTGCATAGCTGCTTCCCGCGAAGGCCAGGAAAAGAGCCATGGGGCTATAGGTCCAGTTTGACCCGGTTCTGTGAAAAAGAAGGACTCTCGTCTTCCTGGTCTTTTCGCCTTGAGTTTAACGCGAAGCGTTGTATAGTAACGTACTGTATCGAAAGGCGATGGCTCATGATCAAAAGTTATCGATGCCGCGAGACGGAGCAGCTGAGAAAAGCTGGCCAAAGCCGGAAATTCAAGAGCTTTGAGCGTGTCGCCCTGCGGAAACTTGATATGTTGGAAGCCGTTACGGACGTAGAGACGCTGCGGATTCCCCCGGGCAATCATTTTGAGGCACTGCATGGCTCACGCCAAGGTCAGTACAGCATTCGCATCAATCAGCAACGGCGCATCTGCTTTACTTGGCAAGAAGGGAATGCCTACAATGTTGAAATCGTCGATGATCATTAGTATTTTGTGGGGCGAATGTGGCAAACCCTCTTTTGGAGGTCAAACATGATCAGAACGAAAAATTTAATTCATCCCGGGGAAATTCTCCTTGAGGAGTTTTTGCGTCCGATGCATATCAGCCAGAACAAGTTAGCGATGGCCATCCGCGTTCCGACTCCGCGTATCAACGCGATTGTCAAGGGGTCTCGTGCCATTTCGGCTGACACTGCCCTGCGGCTCGGCAAATATTTTGGCACCGGCCCGGAGTTTTGGAGCAACCTGCAGTCCAATTATGATTTATGCCTTGCGGCCGTCCAGGCTGGGAAGGAACTTGACGCGATTCCGCGGCTGGCGCTTATCTGATACCCGGTGCGCAACCTTATGGCTCGTCACCTTTTCATGCGGCATGTTGTCTTTGCTCAGCGGTCTTCACGATAAAGGTTGCAGGCGTCACGGTTGGATTTTTCGGACGGTCTCTATCCAGGGCTGTCGGAGTTGATGATACAGGCCCTCCCTCCGGGGCGATTGTGAGTTGTCATGACTACGTATTTGACGTGACATCAAGCAGGAAAGAAGGCAGAGATGACACAATTTTGCGATCGGGTCTGGCTATGGGGGCAAAACGCCGGCAGTCACCACACGCGCAACAACCAGTACCAGCTGCCGGGCGTGAACCGGATGACGCCGCGCGAGGGCCTGGAATACTTCGGCATCAGCCGTTGCTGCCGGGTGGTGATGGCCAATCTGCCGGAACCGCCGTTTGACGCGGAAAGCGAAGACCTGGCCCAGGCCGACGAGGTCGTCTGGTCCGTCATCGGCAGCGGCGGCTCCACCAGGACCAACCAGGAGGGCTGGACCGAGGTCGACGAAGTCATCCGCCAGGCTAAAATGTACTCGAATGTGACCGGCGTCATCATGGACGACTTTTTTTCCGAGACGCGCCGGCAGTTGTTTCCGCCGTCGCGGATTCAGGCGTTGAAGGACCGCATCCAAGCCGGTCTGGGCCGGTCGTTGCCGTTGTGGGTGGTGTGGTATGAACGTGAACTTGATTCGCCGGTCGATGTCTATTTCCCCATGTGCGACGTCATCACCTTCTGGACCTGGTACGGCGAACATCTGTTCGATGATCTGCCGAGGAACCTCGACCGGGTGATTGAACGCACGCCGGGCAAGCGCCGTCTGGCCGGCTGCTACCTGTATGACTACGGCAACCGGCGTCCCCTGAGCCTTGAGGCCATGCAGCATCAGTGCGAAGTCTACAAGGACTACATGGACCGCGGGCTGCTGGACGGCGTCATCATCTGCTCGAATTGCTGCGCTGACATCGGCCTGGAAACCGCCGACTGGATGCGGGAGTGGATTCGGAACTGTGAATGAGACGGCTGTGTAGCCGTTCCATACACCGGGTCCGGGCCGGCGTGGAACTCGCTGGAAGCGTAATTCAGGCATGTAGATGCAGCATGGACCCCCTTCCGCACCAACAGGGCGGGGGAGGCATCGCGGCGCTGACACAGGCAATGACCGGGGAAAATTTCCGGGAAATACGCCCGGCTGGTTTTCAGGCTGTTCTCCGGACGGATATATTATTATTTTTGTTGTGCATGACTTTTCTGGTGCCGTTGTTTTGACGGCTTTCATTTTTGTTTACGGGAACAGCGAACATGCCGGATTCGAGCACGTATATCAGCACGCGCGGCGGGGTTTCGGGCGTCGACTTCCTGTCGGCGGTCATGATGGGTCTGGCAGATGACGGCGGTCTGTTGCTGCCGGCGGCCATTCCGCCGGTCGGCGACCGGCTGGACGTCTGGCGCCGTCTGCCATACCATGAACTCGCGGCCGCCGTCATGGCGGATTTTGTCGGCGACAGCATTCCGGCCGGGGTGCTGCGTGATCTGCTGCGCCGGAGCTACTCCACCTTTGCGGCGCCGGAAGTCGTGCCGGTGGTTCCCTGCGGCGACATCTACATAGCCGAGCTGTTCCATGGGCCGACCTTGGCATTCAAGGACATCGCCCTGCAGTTCCTGGGCAACCTCTTCGAGTACATCCTGGGTCAGACCGGCGGCAAGCTGAACATCATCGGCGCGACCAGCGGCGACACGGGCAGCGCCGCCATCCACGGCGTGCGCGGCAAGGCCGGCATCGACATTTTCATCATGTTCCCGGACGGGCGGGTCAGTCCCCTGCAGGAACGGCAGATGACCACGGTGCCGGACCGCAATGTCCATTGCATCGCCGTGCAGGGGACGTTCGATGACGGCCAGCGCGTCCTCAAGGAAATCTTCAATGACCTCGCCTTCAAGCGGCAGTATCAACTCGGCGCCGTCAACTCCGTCAACTGGGCGCGGGTCCTGGCCCAGGTGGTCTATTACTTCTGGGCGGCCTTCAAGGTGCGCGAAAGATGCGGGGCGGAAACCGTGCAAGTCGCTGTCCCGACCGGTAATTTTGGGGACATCTTCGCGGGCTACATCGCCCAGCGGATGGGAGCGCCGATCGAACGCCTGATTCTGGCGACCAATGAGAACGACATCCTCTGCCGGTTTTTCAACAGCGGGGAATACAGCCTCGGGCCGGTCAGTCCGACCTTGAGTCCGAGCATGGACATCCAGGTGGCCAGCAACTTCGAGCGTTATCTCTATTACCGTGTTGGCAGTGACAGCGCCAAAGTCCGGGAGCTGATGGCGGTGTTTGCGCGCGACCGGAAGCTCGTGATTGCCGATGGCGACGACGGTGCCTTTGTCGCGGGGCGCGGGGACACGGCCATGACCGTGGCGGCCATCCGGCGCTACTACGAGCAGCACGGGTATATCCTGGACCCGCACACTGCGGTCGGCGTCGCCGTGGCAGAGGCCTTTCCGACCGCCGTCCCGACGGTTTGCCTGGCCACCGCGCATCCGGCTAAATTCTCGGCGGCGATTACGCAGGCACTCGGTTCGGATTTGGCCCGGCATCCGGCTCTGGAGGCATTGAAGACCCTGCCGGTCCGGCGCGTGACCCTGAAGCCGGAGAAAGACATCATCGAGTCCTACGTGGCCGCCGAACTGGCCGTGAAGTGACGACCGTCCCTGAACGCCGGCTGCCGGTCGGGCATGCGTTCCGGAGGCGTCGTCGTGGCTGCTGGGTACCCGGTCCCTTTCTTTGGCCTGATGGCCAAAACCGCCTATCGTGGGGTCTGGCCGGTGGTTGAGAGAAATGGGGCGAGTCTGGAGGCTGTCAATGGAGATGCAGAATCTGCGCGCCGTCAACTGGTCGTTCAAGCAATGCGGTGACAACCTGGACGGCATGACCGCCCCGTGCATGGATCCGACTTTCATCGGCATTCAGGATGACGACGCCATTCGCCGCGAGGTGGAAATCCTGCGTGATGCCGGATTCAACACCTTGATGATCGAAGGCCTGCGCCGGCTGATGCTTTACGAACACCTGGGCATCAGCGCACAAGTCCGTGGCGCGATTGCCCACGCCGTCGGGATTGCGCACGATGCCGGCCTGCGTGTCTTCTACCACTCCACCAGCACGTTTGTCAACCCGACTCTGGATGGCCTCTCGCCGTCCGAACTGGCCATGCTGTCCATTGACGGCGCCACCGGTCGCTATGCTCATATTGACAGTTGGAACGGCTGGTATCTCTGGTGTCTCAACAACCCGGACTTCCAGGCGCGGTATTTTCATCTGGCCCGGCTGATGGTGGCGGAGACCCGGGTCGATGGCATGATGACCGATGAAGTCTATTTCCGCAGCGGCTGGCTGGACTGCGCCTGTCCGCATTGTCTGGCGAAGTTCGGTGCGCCCCTGCCGGCGCCGGACTACGAGCGCCCGGAATGGCGGTCCTGGCTGCGATTCCGGCTGCAGTCGGTCGGCGACTTTTATGTCGGCCTGCGCCGGGCGATTGGCGGCATTCCGTTGATGGGCTGCAAGAATGACGAGCCGAATCCCACCCACAGTCAACTGTATGGCGAAAACAATGACGAACGCATGCGCGGGACCAGCATCCTGTTTACGGAAATCTGCGACCGGAAACTGAAGGACAACTGGCAGCGGGCCGTGTCCAACTGCGCCGCATACCAGGGCCTGGCCAACCGTTGGCAGGCGCCGGTCGCCATTTTGGGCATCAGCGACACCAGCGGCATTGAGTTCACGTACGGCCTGCGCCTGGCGCATGCCGGCCGGCCCTGGGTCGGGGGCAGTGCGCTGATGCGGCGTTCGCTTTCGCCCAAAGACAACTTGAGCGACGTTCCCGGCGATGTGCTGGAATGGAAGCGGCTGTTTCAATGGGAGGACCGCTGGTGGCCGCTGCTTCGGCAGGCCACCCGGCCGGCCGCCCGCGTGGCGCTGCTGCTCTCAGCCTCGACCAGAGATCAATATCCGTACACAAACACGGATTTCGTCGAGGAATACCTGGGCTGGAATCAAGCTTTGACCGGCGCGCACATTCCGTTCGCGGTGATTACCGAGGCCGAGCTCAATGCCGCCGCACTGGCGCCTTTTCTGGCGCTCATTGTCCCTCATGCCGTCTGCCTGCCGGACCTGGACCTGGACGCGAGCACCTTTGCGGGGAAGATCATCGCCACCGGCGACTCCGGTGTTTGTGACGCCTATGGCGGCCGTCGTCGTCAGCCGTTGTTTGCCCATCGCCGACCCTTGCACGAGTACGATCTCGCCGAGCTGCGCGCGTTGCCGGCAGTCCTGCGTGTCCTGGCGGCGCCGCCGGAAATGCTGATCCGGCCGCTCTGGACCGAGGATGGATTCCTGGTGCATATTGTCAATGCCGGCAACGATTGCCCGGGGCCGGTTCGCATGTCTGCGGAAAAGGCCAGCAAGGTCACGTTGATCTCACCGGCTTTCTCCGGCGAAATCGACTTGGAGGTAACCTCGGGGGAATGGACCGTGCCGGCGGAACGGCTTGGCGTCTATGCCGTCGTCATCGTCCGGACAGACCGGCTATAATAACGGCGTGCGCTCCGGATGCGTGACCCCATCGACCCCATCGACCCCATCGACCCCGTTGGATTCCCTGTATGGCGTTGTCACAACACCATGAGACAGGTCGAAAAGACACTATCCCCGCCCCATTGGTGTCCATCGGTGTTCATCGGTGGTTCTTTTTTGGGTGGACTCACGGCTTGCGGCGTGGGACGTGGTCGGGGGCGGGAGCCCAGATAGAGGGCAGGGGGGCGTGGAAGCGGATTTTGATGTCCTCATCGGCATGGCGCAGCAGGATGGTCCAGACTTCGGCTTCCGTGCGGGTGCGTTTCAGGCTGAAAAGTGACGGTGCGTCGAACTGGTCTTTGGAGACGACGGTTTGGCCGCTGCCGTCAATGATGTCAAGGTTGATCATTTCGCCGGGATCGCCGCCGACTTCGAGGGTGAAGTTCTGGCACTCGGCCGGCACTTCGAAGAATCCCTGGAGGTTGTCCTGGATGCGGAACAGGGAGATGAAGTATCCGCCCATGCCCTGGGCGGTGAGACGGTCTGGGCCTTTGACGGCCCAGCGCAGCGGCGGGCCGGGCTCGGCACCTGGGGTCAAGGTCATCACGTTCATGCCCACGTCAATGGGGAGCACGTACCAGCCCGTGGCCGGGAAGGCGGCGGTGAAGGACTGGTTTTCGCCGCGGGCGATTTCGCCCAGGTCGAGGATGTTGTTGCCTGGTCCGGTCAGGCGGATGGGATTGACCGCCGCGGGGCGTTTCCAGTCCTGGAAGTTCAGGGTGAAGGACCGCGTCTGTCCGGCTTCGCCCCAGAACAGCAGGTCGAAGGCATTGCGCAGGCGCGGGGACTTCATGGCCGGCGCGTCCGGGTTGGCTGGGGCGGCGGTGTAGTTTTCGCTCAGGAAGTCGGCTTTCTGGTAGAGCCGGGGCTGGAAGTCGGGGCCGGCGGTCAGTTCGGCCAGGTCAATCGTCTGGCCCTTGAAGGCGACTTTGCCGGTGATTTTGGCGACGCGGGCCGGGACTTCGGTCCAGTTTTTCAGGATGGCGACCGGTGCCTGTTCATAGCCGGTGACGGCGGTGTCGTGGCAGGTCAGGTTGCCGAAGACGTCATCCCAGGAGCGGGTGACGATGACGCTGATCGGGCTTTTGCTGGCTGGGATGTCCGGGGCGCTGGCGATGGCGAGGCTCTGGAAGGTGACGTTATAGCTGTCGGCGTCGTGGTTGACGAGGCAGATGGCGTCATTGCGGGCGCCGCTGACAGTCGTGTTATGGAAGGTCACCTGTCCCGGGGTGATGAAGTCACGCAGTTTGGAGATGACGATGCTGCGCTGTGGTCCGGCCACGGTGCAGTTGCGCAGGGTGATGCCGATCGGGCGGTCGACATTGATGGCCAGGAGGATGCCGCCGCCGGCGTTGTTCTCGAACCGGCAGTTTTCCAGCAGGCAGTTTTCAATACGCTCGGTACGGTTGTTCGGTTCGAAGTCGATGCCGGCCTGGGGCGCGGTGCCGCCGGTATTGCGGAACACGGAGTCGCGGATGGTCAGGCCGTCGACGCTGATGACGCTGATGCCCTGGCGATGGTGGTCGTCGCAGTCGACGCGCTCGATGGTGATGTCGCGGCAGTAGTTTTCGCGGTTGCCCTTCTCGGCCAGGACGCCGACGTAGATGCCGTCGCCGCCGCTGGCGCTGATTTTCAGGTCGCGGATGGTCACATTGCGGCAGCTGAGCAGGGAGATGGCGTGCCGCCATTCCGACTTGGCGTATCTTTCCTGGTCCTGGTAGTCCTGCTTGCGCATGGCGATTTCAGCGCCGGGTGCGCCGGCGATCACCAGGTTGCTGACTTTGGTGGCCGTGAACATGACGTCGCGGATGTCCAGATAAGCGCCGGGCAGCGCCAGTACCTTGGTATCGGCTTCGAGGACCAGCTCGAGGTCGCTGCGCAGCTTGATGGGGGTGACGAGCCAGGGGGTGGCCTGGCGGTCGATGATTACGCGCCGGGCGCCGGAATCAATGGCGGCCTGCAGGCAGGCGGTGGCGTCGTCCGGACGGAATCCGAACTGGCTGGCCTTGACTTCCTCCTGGGCAGCAGCCGCAAACGGCGTCAGCGCGGCAGCAAGCAGAACGACGCGAAGAATGTTTTTGAGCATGATGGAGCAATCCTTGGGAAATGCGTTTGTGGTGTGTTACCGGCGAGCCCTGGGCGGGGTGTGGGGCGGGAATTGGGTGGCGCGGCCCGGTTGTCCGGTCGCTGCCGAGCTGCATGTCTGGCAGCCAGGCGCCCTGGGAGGGGCTTGGAATCAGAACATATTGAACAATTCGCGAATGGTCTTTTCACGGGTTTCGATGCTTTTGGTCAATTGGAACTGCACGCGGGCGCGGTGCAGGTTCTGGCCTTCGTTGCGGGTTTTGAAGTAGACGTCCCCGGCCAGGTAGTCGGCGAAGAAGCGCAGGCCGAGTTCGAAGGCGATCAGCCTGGTGGCGTCAAAGAGGTAGTGGCGGTCGGCGTCGGTCAGGAAGTCACGGGCGTGGTTTTTGTAGCCTTTGAGCAGGGCTTCGCACAGGTCGGTGTCAAAGTAGATGCTGCCGAAGTCTCTGGTTTCCTCGCCGGCCGGGTTGCAGCAGGAGCGGAGGCAGTCGCCGATGTCATAGTGGACCAGTCCGGGCTTGACGGTGTCGAGGTCGATGATGCTGGTGCCCTTGCCGGTCATGTCATCGATCATCACGTTGGCCGTCTTTGGGTCGCCGTGGATGGGCCGCAGGCATAATTCGCCGCGTTCCTTGGCCTTTTCCAGGACGCCGCACCACTCGCGTCGTTCCTCAATGAATTTGAGGCAATCCCTGGCGACGCCGGAGCTGTTGAGGCGGGCCTTGCCGCAGGCGGTGGTCAGGGCCGTATCGAGTTTTTCGAGATAGGACGGCGTGATGTGGAATCCCGGCAGGGTGTCATGCAGTTCGGCGCAGGGCAGGTCGCTGATCAGGCGGTGGAACTGGCCGAGGACGGCGCCGATTTCATGGGCGTGCTCGGGGCTTTGCACCTGCTCATAGGAATGCGCCGAGGCGATCAGGGAGATGGCCCGCCAGTATTCGCCGTCGCTGTCCACGGCATAGTCCTTCTCGTCCTTGGCGGGGATGACGCGCGGCAGTTGCCAGATGCGGTCGGCGTCGTCCTGTTCGCCTTCCAGGTGGGTATGGACGTGCGCCGTGATTTGACGCATATTGCTCATCACCTTTTCCGGCTCGGTGAAGACGCGGGTGTTGATGCGCTGCAGAATGAACCGCTCCTCAGAAAAAATGGTTCTAAAGATGACCAGGAACGTGTCGTTGACATTGCCGGAACCGGTTGCTTCTACCGAGACGAGGCGGCCGTTGACCTGAAAGCGCTGGGCCATGAATGCTGACTTCATAGTGGTTATCCCGGGTGTAGGAAAAAAAGGTCGCGGAAAGGACAGAATGTCGGATAATTTATCCGTGGAAAGCTTGTAGTTCAAGCGGCTGGCGGCAAACTTCACGATGATGTTGTAACCGGTCACCCATTGAGAATAGGCGGTCGCGGCTGGGCATCTGCCGAGGCG
>CAYOUR010000075.1:0-17893 GCA_964407145.1 uncultured Lentisphaeraceae bacterium
GCCCGAAGGGCGAGGGAACCCGGGGGAAGAGACACCTCTGCTTTGGCCGCCCGGAGGGCGGGACGACATACGGCAGCCTGAAATCAAGCGTTTGCCACCGCCTTTCGCACGTTGACCGTCATTATCAATCGGTGACCGGTTACTTTGCCTTGCGCTGAACTTTTCCAAAACGGGTTGCCATCGCCATAAGCGGCATTATATTAATCCTTTTCCCGAACGGCCAGTCGCCTCCGGAGCCACCCAGTCGATCGAAGCGGCTTCGGATTCCGGTCCACTTGCAGATGGACGGAACAATGTCCAAATGGGCGGCGTCAGTTTACGCCGGAACCGAAAAAACCAGACAGGAGCATTCATGAAAGGTCCGAAACACACGCTGTGCCGTCGCGTCGGCCAGTGCCTCTGGGGCATGCCCAACTGCCCGACCAACAGCCGCGCCATCAAGACCCGCGAGGGGGGCGAAAGCACCTCCAGCCCGAAGGCGTATCCCGCCGGCCAGCACGGCCCGACCAAGCGCCGCGGCAAACTGTCGACCTACGGCGAACTGCTCCTGGAAAAGCAGAAGCTGCGCCGCTTCTACAACCTGACCGAACATCAACTGCGCTTCATCTATCAGAAATCCCAGCAGGGCGCCGGCATCACCGGTGAAAAGCTGCTCCGGAATCTGGAAATGCGCCTGGTGACCGCGGTTTACCGCGGCGGCCTGACCAGCACTATCTTTGCCGCCCGCCAGGCGGTGTCGCATCGCCATATCCTGGTTGACGGCAAAATCGTCGACCGCGCCAGCTACCGCCTGAAGGCCGGCCAGGTGATCAGCATCAGCTCCGAACGCTCGCCCATGCTGGCCAGCATCGCCAAGGGCCTTGACGCCCTGACCCCGCCGTACCTGCAGAAGGACGCGGAAGAATGCAAAGTCACGGTGCTGCATGAGCCCCTGCCCGAGGAAATCCAGACCGGCGTGACCATCTCCAAAGTCGTCGAATACTACGCCCGGTAATCTACCGTCGCGCATTGACGGCGCGACGCCGAATCAGGGGTCCCCGAGGCTGCACCTCGGAGGCCCCTTTCTTTTTGCGCTGGCATAATACCAGCCGACCGCGCCATCAGGCATCGCGCGACTCTCTTCCTCATAGCCCGCATACGGCCGCCGCGAAGGCAACCCGGGGGATGGAACGGATGGGACGTATGCCCACGGCAAAGCATCACTCCGCCGACAAGTCATCTTTCAATAACGATCTTCTTCACCTCAGGAACAACCATGAAAAGCATGACGGGATATGGCCGGGCGACGGCCGAGGCAAAGGGCAACCAGGCGACCGTCGAAGTCTCGGCCGTCAACAGCCGCAAGCAGGTCGACATGCGCTTTACCTTGCCACGCGAACTGAATGCCCTGGAGCCAACACTGCGGCAGCGCATCCAACGGCAACTCTCCCGCGGCAGCCTCACCATCGCGGTCAGCTACCAGCTCAGCGACCAGAACCGCCAGCTCAATGCCGCCATCGACCTGCCCGCCGCCAAGGCGGCCGCCACGCTGCTCAAGGAACTGGCCACCCAGGCCGGCCTCCAGCCGCCGACGGTCCAGGACATCATCGCCTTTCCCGGGGTGCTCACCGAAAACATGTCATCCCCGCTGGAGCCGGTCCGGGAACTGGTGCTGCAGGCCCTTGACGCCGCCCTGACTGACTTGTCGGCCATGCGCGACAAGGAAGGCGCCGCCCTGCGGGAAGACCTGCTCGCCCGCGGCCGGACGATCGCCGCCCTGGTGGAGCGGATCGCGGCCCGCGGCGATGACGCCCTGGCCCTGCAACGGCAACGCCTGCGCGACCGCATCGCCGCCCTGGGAGTCGAATTGACCATGGATGACGAACGCCTGACCAAGGAACTGACCTTCTATGCCGAACGGGCTGACATCACCGAGGAAATCGTCCGCCTGCAAAGCCATCTGGCACAGTTCGAAGAGCTGCTCAACAGTGACAGCACCCCCGGCCGGAACCTTGATTTCCTGGGTCAGGAGATGAGCCGCGAAGCCAACACCCTGTCCGCCAAAACGGCTGACCTGGCCATCACCAATGATGTCCTGGCCATCAAGTCCGAGCTGGGCCGCATCCGCGAACAAATCATGAACATCGAATAAGCCTGGGCTCTTCCAGGGGCTTGGGCAATGAATGCAGTTTCACGTTCCCGGGAGGGGGCATAATCGCCGGGAAAGCTGCGGTCGAACGCCACTGTCCTTTGGAAATGCCCCCCCGGCCAGGACGTTCACGCCTGTCCACCCCTGGCCGCCGCTGGTCTCCGGATGCCAGGGACGACTTCACCGGCGTTCATTCCTTCGGATACAATTTCGAGTAGTAGAATTCCTGGCGCCAGCGTTGGCCGACGTCGGAGATAAAGAGCGCTTCATGAGCAGCGCGGAAAGCTTTCAGGTTCTGGATGGCCGCCAGCCACTGGCCCCTGCTTTCCGGCGTGCCGTTGTCATCGACGGCGCGCTTGGCTGCCAGGGCATTGAGCGTCAGATGCGCGTTCTGCAGGCCCTGGCGCAGGAAATGGACGCGCGCGCGGCTTTGCGGGTCGCTGGCGGCGGCCGCAGCCATTTCCAGCAGGGCAAACCCGCGCCGCATGCGCTCCGGGGTAAAGATCAAATGGGCGGCGTTCTGCCAGTTCTTGTGATTGATGGAGCCGACTTCGGCCGTCCACTGATTCCACTGCTCCTGGGTGATGGCGTCAGCCACGTCTTCCCAGTGGGCGAAGTACTGCGCCACGGCCTTGCCGGCGTTCCCGAAGGCGGACCAGTATTCGTCCAGGATGGCCTCCACGGCGAGGTCCGGCCGCCTGGTCAGACGGGCCAGCATGTAATACGAGGGCCCCTGGACGGCGTATTCGCCCAGCAGTGAATCAAAGTCAATGCCCTTGATGCCGGAATGCAGATCCTGCCGGTAGATATTGCCGACCTTGCGGGCAAACCACAACGGCATATTGGCGCCGACATGCGTCACATTCGGCCGCGTGGTGAGGCTCGCGCCTGATTCACGCCAGGCGTCGAATTCGCGCCGGGCATCGGCGATCTTGCCCGCCGTATAGGGGAACGACGGCCAGCCGACATAGCCGACGTAGATGTTCGGATTGAGCTTGACTTCAATTGGCGCGGCCTGGAAATTAGCGTAAGCCTGCACGCAGACCCGGACATCGGGGTTGATCTGCCGCAACCGCTCATAGACGGCGTTATAGAATCGCGCGTACCGGTCGGTCACCGAGGCGAAATGGGCGTCGACCGTCCCCCCCTCATCGGCGCGCAGAACGGCAAAGCGCGTGCTGCTGGTCGGCATCATGTCGCCGCCCCAATAGGGATGGCGCGCGAATTCGTCCTTTTTGGCGGCGGTGTCCCAGGCGCGGCAAGTGGGACAGCGGCATAGACCCGGAATGTCGTTTTCGGCAATCGACACGGTCCGGCTTTTCGTCTTGGCGTAATTTTCCACGATTTTATCATGGAACGCCGGATTCGACACGCACATGGAAATGAAATTGCCGGTCGGATTGCCCTCCAGCGGCCGGCGCGTGCCATCCGGCAGCAGGGCGAAAAAGTCAGGATTGGTGCTGCCGTATTTTTTCCAGTACTCATGAAAGGCATGCCCGCCCCGGACCATATCGCGGGCGGCAAAGCCATGGCGGATGAGCCAAAGGGCAGAATGCTCCAGGAAGGCGGCACGGTTGTCGGCCACGGCCCAGCCGCGGGGATTTGATGTGCTCATGCGGAACAGGGCAAAGTCCAAACCTGGTTCGCCAGTCCGGGTGAAGGCGCCAAAGCTGAGGTCTTGACGGGCGGGCACGTACGTGCCGAGTTCTCCCGGCCAGAGGAAGCGGACGCCGAGCTCGCGGTCAAGAAAATCGTAGACGCCGAAAAGCGTCCCGGCCGACTTGGAAATCGAGCCGTGTCCGACCAGTTCGGCGGCGTCAAAAGCCGGCAGCGGGTCATCACGCCCGGCGATGGCCAGTTCCTGACCGGTGGCGGTGATGACGAAACCGAACGGGCGCAGGGCGGCGGTATCCGCGCCAAAGCCAAGCTTGACGACATTAGGCTGGCCAGGGTCATCGCCGGCCATCTTGATGGCGAGCTCGGCGCCGGTGGCTTGCCGAATGTGCTTGCGCAATTCATCCGCCGCGAAACGCACCGACGCCGGCGCCTCGGCGGGAATGGCGATGGCGGCGGTCGCAACGCCGTCGCGGACGAGTTCAACGGCGCCACCGCTCAAGCCGAGGCCAAAAACGAACAGGCAGACAAGAGACATTTTCATGGGGAGCCTCCAGGGGGAGTTTGAATCAGCGAGTTCAAGACAGCCGGCTCTGCCTGGCTTGCAAAGAGCCAGGCCACGCCGAAAGGAACAATTGCGTCGATGAAGTACAATGTAAGCCTGTTTTCCGTCTGCGCCAGCAGGGTCCTTGCGTCACTTTCCGCCGCACGGTAACCGGTCGCTGGGACGGCGCGACAAAGCGCGGCGGCGATTTGCAAAACACTACGGAAAGATTACACTGATGCCTGATGCAGCAATGCCCCCTGAACCCTATCCAAACCCACGGAGAACAGGCATGTCCCGCAAATCAGGAATATTGTCTCAATGGATTCTAACGTTGTCAGCCATGGCCTGGCTGACGGCGGCTCTGCCGCTTTCGGCCGAACACCTGCGGCAGTCTGCCGAGCCCGTGGCGGTGAACGGCTTAGGCATCACCGCCGTTTCACCCGAGGCCCAGGTCGCGGCGGAACGCCTCGCCGATATTCTGCGCCGTGTCTATCCTGGTGCGGCGTTCCCGCTGGCTCCGGATGGCGATGGCCGCAACGGCATCGCCGTCGGCACCGTACAGGATTTTCCCGCCCTGGCAGCGTCCCTGGGCATCACGGTCGCAGGCGGCGACCCAGCCGCCGACCAGAGTTATGAAATCAAAACCCACACGCAGGGCATCGCCGTGCTGGCGGCAACGGCGCGCGGCCTTGATTTCGCGGTTGCCGATCTGCTGCATGCGCTGGGCTACCGGTGGTTTTTCCCCATGGCCAAATGGGAAGTGCTGCCGGCCGAGCCGCCGGCCGACCTCGGCGTCCACATCCGGGAAACTCCTGACTACATCTCCCGCCGGATTTGGCCTGGATGGGGGCTCTGGCACGACCTGCGCGGCGAAGACCAGGACACCGCCCGCTGGCAGAAGCTGAACCGCAGCGGCGGCTTTGAACTGCGCACCGGACATTCTTATGAAACATTCGTGCGCCGGCACCAGAAACAGCTCCAGGACCATCCCGAATACCTCGCACTCATCAACGGCGAACGCAAAGGCAACAAGCTCTGCACAGCCAATCCGGGCCTGCAAACACTCTTCTGCGACTGGATTGTCGCGGGCTTTACCCAAAACCCGGCTCAGGACAGCGCCTCGGCCGACCCGTCCGACGGCGGCGGCTGGTGCGAGTGCGACGCCTGCGCCCGGCTCGGCTCGCCCTCCGACCGAGCGCTGTTCCTGGCCAACACCGCCGCCGAAGCCGTCCGCCAGGCCGGGTTCGCCGGCAAACGCATCGGCATCTACGCCTACAACATGCATTCGCCGCCGCCGGCCCGCACAGTTGACCGCGATGTCGTCATCAGCATCGCGACCGCATTCATCACCGGCGGCTGGAGAGTCGAGGACCTGATTGACGGCTGGCAGGCGCGCCAGGCGACAATCGGCATCCGGGAGTACTACTACGGCAATACGCGCCCGGCGCATGGCCAGGGCGGCAATCTCGACTACATCACGACCAGCATTGCCGACTTTCACCGCCGCGGCGCCCGCTACATGACGTCTGAGGCGACCGATGCGTGGGGATACGCCGGCCTGCCCATGTACGTCGCCTACCGCCGACTCTGGAACATCAACGAAGATGCAACCGCCGTCGTCAACGACTTTCTGGCCCGGGCCTTCCCCTGCAGCCAGGCGGAAATCCGCTCCTACTTCGACCTGATGAACGGCCCTGTCCGGCCGCCGTTAAGCGACGACCTTCTCGGACGCCTGTACCGGCATCTGGCCGCGGCGCTGGTTCTGGCCTCTGGGTCGCCGGCGGAACAGGCACGCCTGTATGACCTGGCCAGCTATGTGCGTGCCGCGGAATTGACCCATGCCCTCGACCAGGCCCCGACCCTGGACAACTACCTCGCGCTGATGAACGGCGCCGCCGCCTCGCGCGACCGCCGCATGGTTCACGCGTATGCCATGTCCAGGGACAACCGCCCTTATTGGCCGGCGGCCCTGAAGAAACAGACCATCCCCGACGTCGACTGGAAGACCGACAGGCTGACCACCGACGCCGAGATCGACGGCTTCATCCGCGCGGGCGTCGCCAACTTCGCGCTGCTGCCGTTTACGCCGATCGCCTTCAGCGCCGACCTGAAGCTGGCGCCGCAGGCCAGCGAACCGCGGCGCGGCGAAATCGGCTCAATCCGCCACACCCGCCATTTTCATATCTGGTCGGATGGCCAGCCGTTCGCCTTGGGCGTGACGGGCGGGCTGATCAAACACTACCGCAACCGCGGCAATGTCAAAATCGCCCTGGTCCAGATTGGCGGCCCCTCCGAGAGCGGCACCCTCGAAACCGAGGTCTTCCGGGACGAATCAACGCCGCCTGATGGCCAGCTGCACACGCTGTCCGTCGTCCCCAGGCACGCCGGCCTGCATCGCCTGGAAGTCAGCGACGGCGGCGACAGCACCCGGCTGGCATGGCCGGACGGGTTGCCGGTCGCCATCCTGGTCGACCGCGACCATTACCCCGGCACCAGCGGCACCTTGTTCCTCCACATTCCAGCCGGCACGGAGACGCTCGGCTTCTATGCCAAAACCAGGCGCGGACTGCTGCTCGCGCCAGACGGGCGCACCGTCTTTGACCTCAAAGACCACAATGGCCATGGTATGATTCCGTTGCCGGAGGACTGCCGCGGCCAAGTCATGACACTCAAGAATGTCGCCGGCGTCTTCCGCCCCCTGACCATACCGCCGGTATTGTCACTCCACGCTCATCTGCTGCTCCTGCCGGAATAGCGGGAGACCGGGGCAAAGGCAGCCAAGGCGTCGCCGCCGCCCCGGGGCGGCAGCGACGCGACCGGCAAATGAATCGCTCAGGCTGCAACCTATCGCGTCAGCAGACGTCCAAGGAGGACTTGGAAAAACCGGGCCGCACCCTGGCGCGGGGTTGGCGGGGCGTCGCCGCCGCCCGTCCCGGGGCTTGGCATGACCTGCTTACCGGCAGTTCTGGCGCCGGCCCCGGCGACTGGGTGGCCGCCGGCCGGCCGCCACCCAGTCACCTGGGGCACAGGCTGCTTGTCCGCTTGACGGCCGGGCTTGGTCTGCGCCTGCCAAGCCTGCCCTCCCGCATCCACTCCCCACCACAACCATGGTTACTGCGTTATGACGAAGTTTTATTCTCTCACCGTCGGCCTGTTGTCAGTCAACTGCTACCTCGCCTGGTCGGAGGACAGCAAAGAGGCCTATATCATTGACCCCGGCAGCGACGCGACCGGGGTGGCTTCGGCCGTGGCGGTTCGCAAGCTCGTTCCGCGCGGCATTCTTCTCACGCACGGGCATGTCGACCACATCGGCGCGGTGCCGGAACTGGCAAGGCAATACGGCATCCCGGTCTGGATTCATCCGGCCGACCGCGGCCTGTATGCCAGCCCTGACAATGCCATCAAGCCCTGGATTCCGGCGGTTGAAGACCTCCCGCCCTGCGTTGACGCCCTTCCGGCGGCGGCCGGCATTGACCTGCAGGTGATTCACACCCCAGGGCATACGCCCGGCGGTGTCTGCTACTATTTTCCCCAGGACGGCGTCCTGCTCAGCGGTGACACGCTGTTCCGCGGGACCATTGGACGGACGGACTTTCCCGGCGGCGACTACGACACGCTGATCAGCTCCATCAAAAACAACCTGCTGAATCTTCCGGATGAAACCAAGGTCTGTGCCGGCCATGAACAGTCCACGACCATCGCCAGCGAACGCCGCAGCCCCCTGTTCCGCTGAACACTACGCCTCTTTTCCGCTGGATGATTTTCGCACAACCATCATCACATCCTGACCATCAACAAGCTAAGACTCCCCATCCCTGAAAAGGGGGTGTCCGGCTAAGAAAACCGATAGACCGGCGTGTTTTTCCTTCCCGAATTAAAATCGGTGTCCATCGATGCGCGTCGGTGGTTCTTTCGGGAAAAACGGGTGTCTGGTTGCGAAAAACGGGGGGGCGCCTTCCCCGACACAACAGTGCGGCCCGGAACACGCTGGGTGTTCCGGGCCGCATGGAGAACATCATGGCGCCGGGACGGAATCCGTCCGGTTGCAGCAGGTTTCAGCCGGCGTTGCGGGTCAGCCCGTCAACCAGTTCGGTCTTCGATTCCGCTTCCAGGCGCTGGTAGAATTCACTCAGCGCCTCCATTTCCTTCTGGCGCTGCAGATAGCCTCGGACATTATCGGCCAGGTTGCGCGTCTCCTCATCATCCGGGATGGTGCGTTCCTGCAGATAGACCAGCACGTAGCCGCCGTAGGTCTTCTGGGGCGGCAGCACGCTCGGAACCGGCGCCTCGTGCAGGGCCTTCATGAAGCCTTCCTGGTCTCGGACGTGGAAATCGGTCATCTCGCGGCTCTTCATCCGGCTGTACGGCTTGGCGGGTTTGAACACAGTCTCGCCGGCGGCCTTGGCCAGGTCGGGTTCCGCCTTCAGGGCCGCATTGATACGTTCCGCCGCGGCCTTGGCCTCGCTTTCAGCAATACCCATCGCCAGATGACGCTTGTAGACATTCTTCAGGGTCGCCATGGCGCCGGGGTCTTCCGACGGCGAGTTCAGATAGGGCGGCAGAACCTCCAGCAGGCAGACGACATGGGAGCCTTCCGCGCCGCGGACCGCGCTGCTGAACGGGTCTTCCTTCTTCAGGCCGAACACCGCTGTCATCACGTCACGCTCACGGGCCAGCCCCGTGGCGGCGTAGTTGTTCTGGACAACCTGGTCGAGCCGGGTCACGTCCAATTTGTCAACGCCTTCGGTCAGTGAGGTGAACACCGCCGCCGGGTCCGCCGCCGCGCTCTTGTCCAGGGCGTCGCCCCAGGCGGTGAGCAACGTGTCAGCCAGTTCGAAGGCGGCCTCATGGGCCAGGTCCGCGGCCTTTTCGCGGCGCAGAACCGGCGTCAGTTCCTCCCGGACCTGCTCCAGTTCACGGGCCGGCTTTTTCTCCAGCAGCTTGGCCAGCACAAAGGACGTCGCGGTTTCGAGCACCGGGCTGACCTGGTTGAGCTCAAGGGCGCCATAGGCGGCCCCCAGCGCGGGGTCCAGCTTCGACAAGTCGAGAAGGCCGCTGTCCCCGCCTTTTTCGCGGCTGGCCTCGTCCTCGGAATACTCCTTGGCCAGGTCTTCAAAGGTCGCGCCTTCCCGCAGTTTGGCCGCAGCCTCGTCAATCCTGGCCTTCTTGGCGGCCTTCTCCTCGTCGGTCATTTCCGCGGGCTTGTTGACGACGATCTGCGCCACGCGGACTTCCACCTTCTGATATTCGTCCTGGCGCGCCTCGTAGCCGGCGCGGATGTCCTCCTCGGTCAGGACGACTTGTTCCAGGAATGATTCCGTCTTGAAGGTGGCGGCGTGGAACGAACGCCTTTCCGCCTTGAAAAACGGCATGACCAGCTCGCGCAGCATGTCGCGGTATTCGGTGGTCTGGGCGTTGCGTTCGGCCTCGCTCATGGCGCTGTTGCCGGCCAGGGAGGCGGCAAACTCGTCAGCCAGCTCCCAGACGGTGGTCACGGACGGGACCTTGTCCTTGAACACCGCGATCTTCTCAGTAAAGAAAGCCATGGCCCGTTCCGTCAGCAGCGCCTCGGCAATTTTCTCCCGGGCTTCGTCATTAAGTTCGGCGGGCTGGATTCCTGGCTGGAGGTCGGTCAGGCAGGCGATGTAGTACATGCGGCCATCCATGATTGCAGGCGTAAGCGCCCCGACCTTGTTCAGGGAACGGATGGCGTTGGTCAGAGCCAGATGGCGCCCTTCGAGCCCGGGGAGCTGATCGCCGGCCGTGAACAGCCCGGTCGAGCTGACTGTGGCCTGGGCGGCCTCCGCCACTTCCCGGAATTTGGCGTCGCGCGCATCACCGTCCAAACCGGCCAGGGCGGTGTTGAGGGCCGCGGCCAGGTCATTCGCCTGCTTCTTCACCTGGTCGGCTATCTTGCGGTTGCGAAGCGTGCCCGCGATCTGCACTTTGACCTCCTCCAACGTCTTGTCCTTGTAAAGGCGGTCCTTCATCGACTCGTACTGGCGGGCGATCTCCTCGTCACTCGGCTCGACCAGGGCTTTCAGGGCCGGGTCGGCCGTCACCGCGGCCGCGGCGGTCCGCAACTGGTCCATGGACAGCGCCGCCACCAAGGCCGCCCGCTGGCTCTCCCAGCTGATCTCGGCCTTCCTGGCCGCAAAAAACTGCTTGATGTCCTCTTCGGTGGGCTGTGCCGCCTTGGCCGTGTCCTGGTTGAAGTCGGCAAACTGCATCGTATAGACTTCCAGCCAGGCATTGACATCGGCCTCGTCAAACTTGACCCCTTCGGTGACCCGCTTTTCCAGCCGCTCGATGATCAGATTTTCCTTGACGATTTCATCGAAGTCAGCCGCGGTCAGGCCGGACTGGGCCAGGAAGTTGTTTTTGAACTGCCCGAACGTCTCCCGGGAAAACGTGCCGGACTCGTCCTTGAAAAAGGGCATGGCGTGAATCGCCGACACGATCTCACGCGTATCGACTTTGGCCAGGCCGAGCTTTTTGGCTTCATGCAGGGCACGCATCCGGCGCAGAGTCTCCTGCACCAGCGCGTCCTGGTTGGCCTCCTGCGACAGGAACCGGTTGTAACGCAGGAAAGCTCCCAGGTCAGCCTGACGCATCTTCTTCGCGAACTCCTTGGCCTTCAGCTTCCGGCCGTACATCTTCCCCAGGCTGTCCGGCCCGCCGGGCGCGCCGCCGAACATGTCACCCGGCGTGACAAAGACGACAAACATCAGGCTGATGATGATTCCCAGGGCGATGTAGGTCTTCCGACCATGCTTTTCAAAATAACGGTTGAAGTGCGAAATGATCATGTGCTGACCGGGCCTTTCCTGCTCTGGTTATTGCAAATCGACTAAGATTATCTTCATGCGGCGCCCCCCGCCGGCGGCGGGTTCAGCCCCGGGCCGCGGCGCGGATGGCGCTGATGCCGGCGCCGACGCCGCCCTGGGCATTGTAGACGCTGCTTCCGGCGACCAGGACATTGGCTCCAGCCGCGACGACCTGGGCGACATTGCCGGCGCCAAGGCCGCCGTCCACCTCCAGGTGAATAGGCCGGCCGCTGGCCTGGATCATCGCCTTGATCTCCCTGATCTTGGCCAGCTGGGCCGCCATGAAGGACTGGCCGCCAAAGCCGGGCTCCACCGTCATGACCAGGACCATCTCCACCATCGGCAGATACGGCGCCAGGCTGATGGCCGGTGTCCCCGGCCGCAGGGTGACGCCGGCCGTGCAGCCGGCGGCGTGAATCTCACGCAGCACGCCGGCCAGGTCGCCTTCGCTCTCCACGTGAATCGTGATATGATCTGCCCCGGCATCGACAAACGCGGCCAAATAGCGCCCCGGCTCCGACAACATCAGGTGGACATCGAACGGCAGCGACGTCACCGGCCGAATCGCCTTGACAATCGCCGGCCCCATGGACAGATTGGGCACAAAATGCCCGTCCATGACATCGACATGAATCACGTCGGCACCGCCGGCGGCGGCGCCGACGACGCTTTCGCCCAGGCGGCTGAAGTCCGCCGCCAGAATCGACGGGGCGATCTGCACCTGGTCAACCGAAAGACTGCGCATGGTCCTGTCTGACATCGTGATTTGCCTGTATGACTAGCAGCCCCGCCAGGGCGGCGACCGCAACCGCCGTTGGCCGGACTGTTCCGGAGATCATGCTTCCTTCCGGAACCTGGTGACGTAAAAAAAACGGACACAGAAACCTGTGTCCGTCAACTGGATGGCCATTTCACCTGTGCGTGGTTGTTGCCTGGAGGCCATAATGCAGCACCCCAGCCGGCCGACCCGCCGGCGTTCAAGCCTTGGCGATTTTGTTGGAACGAATACAGGCGGTGCAAACCGTCATGCGGGCGACGCCGCCATTGACCTGGCAGCGGACCTGCTGCAGATTCGGGCTGAACGTCCGCTTCGTGTTTTTCACCACGTGCATGCCGATGCCGCCCTTTTTCTTCGCCAAACCGCGGCGGGTGATGTGGCCGCCGACTGTCTTGTGCTTGCCGCAAATATCGCAAACTCTGCTCATGGTGCACCTCAATTGCCCGGAACGGCGCGCCGACCCGGACCTCAATGGGTTGATAGGGTTGTTATGGACAGGATACTTCCAGACTGACAAACAAAAATGCCCGTCCGACACGGGCCATGCCTTCATGCCATGGTGGGATGGCCGGGACTCGAACCCGGGACCCCCGCATTAAAAGTGCGATGCTGCTACCGACTGAGCTACCATCCCCCTGGACAAGGCATGCCGCATCCTCTTCACGACGAACGGAAAAAAATGCAGAAATAAATATACACCATATCTTGCATGAAGCAAGCCTGGACACCGAACTTTTTCACCAGTCTGAAAAAAATAGCCGTCTTCGCCGACCGACTCTTCCAAAAAAAACGGCCGGGTCATTAGCGACAGCCGGGTCAGGTCTTATATTTCTGGTCCAGAGGGGACAGCCATTCCGGCTTCCATAAGCAATCCGTATCACGCCGAGGTCGTCATGTCAGCAGCACCGTCTTTCAAAGTCGCCCTTATTGCCCGCGGCCGGGAAAACACCCCGGCGTGGGTCGTGGAACGCCTGGCCGCCATCCCGGGGCTGGACGTCGTCTACGGATATTGTGACACCGAAGCCAAACTGCTGGCCCAGGCCGGGGATGCCGACATGATCTGGACCATGGGCCGCACGCCGGCCCTGACCCCCGAGGTGCTGCCCCGCCTGACGCGCTGCAAGGCCATCCTGCGCAGCGGCAGCGGCATGGACGGCTACCCGGTGGCGGAGGCGTCACGCCTCGGCATCCATATGTGCAACTGCCCGGAATCAATTTCGGAAGCGGTGGCCGAACACGCCGTCGCGTTGCTGTTTGCCCTGATCCGGCAGATTCCCTTCAAAGACGGCGCCATGCGCGGCCTGGACCGCGGCGCCAGGGGCGCCGGTTTCCACTGGCATATCAGCGGCCGGACGCTTGGCCTGGTCGGCTTTGGCCGCATCGGCCGCCGGGTGACGGAAATGATGGCGGGCTTCCGCATGCGCGTCCTGGCCTACGACCCCTATGCGAACCAGGACGCCATCACCGGCGCCGGGGCCGAGCCCGCCGCCCTGGATGACCTGCTGGCCCAATCCGACTATGTGTCCCTGCACTGCCCGCTGACCGAAACGACCCGCCACTTGCTCAATGCCGAAAAACTCGCCCTGATGAAGCCCGAGGCGCTGCTGGTCAACACCTCCCGCGGCGGCGTGGTCGACGAAGCCGCCCTGGTCGCGGCGCTGCGCGATGGCCGCCTCGGCGGCGCCGGCCTGGATGTGACCGACCCGGAGCCGCCGGTGCCCGGCAGCCCGCTGTTCAGCCTCGACAATGTCATCCTCACCCCCCACTGCGCCGCCGCCTCGGCCGATTTTGAACGCAACTTCTGGGAATGCTCCATCCAGGTGGTGCTGGAATGCCTGGCGGGCGATTATCTGTCGCACTGCATGAACCGCCAGCTGCTGATTCAGCCCCGGAAATGATCCGGCGCCGGCACGGCTCGACCCGGCGCCCAAGCCGCCCTTCACCGACCATCAAGGACACCATGACCGCTGACAACCCCTATGCCGACTCCAACGGTCCGCGCCCACTCTGGGCGCCCTGGCGCATCGCGTACATCCGCGGCGCCAAGGCCGGAGAGTGCTTTTTCTGCCTCAAGGGCAGCCGCGACTGCCCGGAGGATCATGTCATCTTCCGTGGACGGCAGGCCTTTGCCCTGCTCAATGACTTCCCGTACAATTCCGGCCATGTCCTGGTAGCGCCCTACCGCCATGTCTCGACGCTGGCGGCCCTGACGACGGCCGAGCGCCAGGAAGTCATGGACCTGCTGATCCAGAGCCAGGATGTCCTGACCAAAGTCATGCGGCCGCAGGGGTTCAATGTCGGCTTCAACATCGGCGAGGCCGCCGGCGCCGGGGTCAAGGACCACGTGCACGGGCATGTGGTCCCGCGCTGGAACGGCGACACCAACTTCATGCCGGTGCTGGGCGGCCCCCGCGTCGTGCCGGAATCGCTGGACGACACCGCCCGGCTCCTCGCCGAGGCCTTTGCCGCCGTCTGAACAACCCGGCGCCAATCAACGCCTTGGCGCATGACCCGCGAGGCAGCTTCCCGAAACGCGCAGCGTGTTTCAGCGGCCGGCCCAGCCGTCAAAGGCGTGGTCGATGAATTCGACGATTTCGGTCGGGTCTTCGAGACCATGCGGGTGGTGGCCGCAGCCCGGCTTGACAATGAGCCGGCAGTTGCCGCCGCCCTGCATGTAATGGGTCAGCAGGGCCACGGAATTGGGCAGCACGGGAACCACCTCGTCAGCGCCGCCACAGACATGGATGACGGGTATGCCGGCGCGAGCCAGTTCGGCGGCGCGCTCGGCCGGTGGATGATATTTGTCCTTCAGGTCTGCTTCGGTCAGGCCGTACATTTCCAGGCAGCGGCGGTAGTCCGGGGAACCGGCCATGGCCGGCCGGCAGGGCCAGGTGCGCAGGTCGCAGACCGGCGCGTCGGCATACAGGCAGGCGACCTTGTCCGGATTCTCCAGAGCCCAGTTGTAGATGAACAGCCCGCCGCGGCTGAGGCCGATCATGGCGGTCCGGGCATGCAGGCCAAACTGCCGGGAAAAGGCATAGAACGCGTCAAAATGGCGCATCGCCTTCGGCGCGCCGTAGTGGTTCTGCACATCCATGTAGGCCAGAACATACCCGCGCCGCAGCAGCTCGACGTCGGCATTGGCGAAGGCGCCGAAGAACTCCGCCCGCCACGCCCAGCGGCGGTCAGCCCGCCAGCCGTGCGGCAGCACCAGCCGGCAGGCACGGCCGTCGACCTCGCCGCGGCGGCAGGCATATCCCTCCCAGGTTTCAACTGTCCAGTCACGAATCAACGCGTCGTTCATGGGTGGCATCCTCATCTTTTCCAGGCTGGCGTGATTGCGCTTTGCAAATGGCGGTTATAGTATAACTGCCCTATTGCGATCGTGCAATCGACGGCGACGGCGACGGCCGTTCCCTTTATGGCCGCCCGGAAAGTTCCATCGTATCACCCACCGCCAAGAGTGGAATTTTATTGTCACGCGAAGGTCCATTCATGCCAATCCTTGAAGAACTTGTCCCGCTGCTCTGCGCCATGGTCCGCATCGACAGTCGCAACACCCTGCCCCTGGACGCCCCGGGTGAGCGCCTGGCCAACGAAGAGGCCATGGGGATTTTTGTCGCCGAGCGCCTGGCCGCGCTAGGCTTCAAGGTGGAGAAGCAGTACATCGCGCCGCTGCGCCCCAATGTGATCGGCTACCGCCACGCCGGCGACGACTGCCCCACCCTGGTTCTCAACGCCCATCTCGACACGGTCGGCTCCACCGGCATGACCATTCCACCGCTTGACCCGCAAATCCGTGAACAGCGGATCTACGGCCGCGGCACCTGTGACACCAAGGGCAGCCTGGCCGCCATGCTGAAGGCCTGCGAACGCATGCTCGCCGACAATCTCCCCCTGAACCTGATCTACCTGGCCACCAGCGCCGAGGAGACCGGCTGCCAGGGCTCGCCCTTCGTCGACCTCAGCCGCTGGCAGGTCGACGGCGTCGTGGTCGGCGAGCCGACCATGAACCGGCCGGTGATCGCCCACAAGTGCCACGGCACCCTGGAACTCGTCTGCCGCGGCCGGGCCGCGCACGGCTCCCGCCCGGAACTGGGCGACAACGCCATCTTCAAAATGGGCCGGCTGCTGGCGCACCTGGAAAACACCGTCATCCCGAAACTGGCCAAAATCACCTGCCCCGGCTTTGTCAACGGCTGCACGCTGTCGGTCGGCCTGATCCACGGCGGCGTCAAACCCAACATCGTGCCGGAGGAATGCCGCATCACCTGCGACCTCCGCCTGGTCCCCGGAGCCGGCGAGCCGGAAGACATCTGCCAAAGCCTGGTCGACGGGGCGACGGCCGCGCTCGGCTTCCCCGTTGAAATCGGCCATTGCCATTCGGCTCCGGCCATGCAGACGGCGCCGGACCATCCGTTTGTCCAAGCCGTCACCGCCGGCGTCGCGGCGGCCGGCGTTGACGCCACGCCCTTGACGGTCGCCTACTGCACGGACGGCGGGCAACTTTCCCGCAAGGGCCATCCCTGCGTCGTCCTCGGCCCAGGCGACATCAGCGTCGCCCATGCCGCCGTCGAATACCTGGAGATGGCGCAGCTGGAGCAGGCCGCCGTCGTCTATGCCGCCATTGGCCAGGCCATGGCCGAAGCCGGCCGGTGACGGCCGCACGGCCGCCGCCGCCTTGGCCCCCCATAACCCCATATGTACGGATCTTGCCATGTCATCAAGCACAGACCGCATCCGCCTCGGTTTCATCGGCACCGCCAATCAGGGCGTCATCAACCTGAAGGCCTTTTGGAAACAGGACCGCGACTGCGTCGTCCGCGCAGTCTGTGATGTCGACAGCCGTCACCTGGCCGAAGCCAAGGCCCTGGTTGATGAACACAATGGCGACTCCTCCTGCCGGGCCTTCCATGACTTCCGCGACTTGAACCGCTGGGATGGCATCGACGCGGTCGTCATCACCACGCCGGACCACTGGCATACGGCCATGGCGATCGACGCGGCCCGCGCCGGCAAGGACATCTATCTGGAAAAACCGCTGACCCTGTTCGTCAGCGAAGGCCGACGCCTGTGCCAGGTCATCCAGGAAACCGGCCGCGTCCTGCAGACCGGCAGCCAGCAGCGTTCCGCCGAGGAATTCCGGCACGCCTGCGAACTCGTCCGCAACGGCTGCCTGGGCAGGATCGACTGGATCGAAGTCCAGATACCGCCCAACAACAAGACCTGCGACCCGACCTGGTCGCCGGCGCCGGTGCCGCCGGAGCTGGACTACAACTTCTGGCTGGGGCCGGCGCCCGTGGCCGAATACCACCCCCAACGCTGCCACTATCAGTTCCGCTTCATCCGCGACTATTCCGGCGGCCAGGTCACCAACTTCGGCGCCCATCACCTGGACATCGTGCAGTGGGCCCTGGGCATGGATGAATCAGGGCCGACGGAAGTCTGGGGCCAGGGTGACTTCCCGGCCAGCGGGCTGTTCACCACGGCCACACGCGTCGACTTCGGGATGCGCTATGCCAATGGCACCGAGGTGCGCTGCATCACCGGCGCCAGCAAAGTCGTGTTCCATGGCGCCAATGGCACCCTGGATGTCAAGCGCGGCAAGCTGGCCAGCGACCCTGAGGGCCTGGCGGAAACCGAATTGCCGCCCAACGCCGTGCGGCTTTACCACAGCGACAACCACCAGGCCGACTTCCTGAACTGCGTCCGGACCCGCAAGGACCCGGTCTGCCCCGTCGAAACCGGCCATCGCTCCGCGACCTGCTGCCACCTGGCCAACATCGCCATGCTCCTGGGACGCCGCCTGAAATGGGACCCGGCCGCCGAATGCTTCCCCGACGACCCGGAGGCCAATGCCAGGCTCACCCGGCCCTACCGCAAACCCTGGACGCTGTAAGCCGGGCGACAACCGCAGACGGAACGCAGAATGGCATGGCGGCCTGACGGCACAGCCATGCCATTTCCCGCTGATGCGTTCCACCGCAGACGTTTCGCCG
>CAYOUR010000076.1:0-17304 GCA_964407145.1 uncultured Lentisphaeraceae bacterium
CATCGGGCCAGGATGACAGAACTGTGCCACGGTTTTGTTATCAATGGGTGACCGACTACACGGTTTGGGGGCATTAAGGCGGCAAGGACTTGCAAAAGGGCGTTGTGCATATAGATTTTGCCTCGTCATGGACATGAAGTAAATGAAGATGGCAGGCTGCTGGCAGAGCAGTTGTTTCCGCTTCAGGCTGATGAAAGGTTGAAGTCGCATGTTAAAAGGCATTGCACCGTGCATCTCTCCTGACCTGTTGAAGCGCCTGGCGGAAATGGGCCATGGCGACCGTCTGGTTCTGGCCGACGCGCATTTTCCGTCCCATGCGCTGGGCCCTGCTGTCATCCGCGCCGATGGTCTCGGCATCCCGGAACTGCTCCGTGGCATTCTGCCGCTTTTCGAGCTTGACGCGTATGTGGCTCATCCCGTGGCCATGATGGCGCCCGTTGCCGGCGACAGCCTTGATGCCGAATACGTACAGTGCTGCACCGACTTGGTGGCGCAGCATTGTTCCAGCTCGATTGACTTCATCGAACGTTTCGCTTTTTATGATTCCGCCCGCCAGGCCTACGCCATTGTCCACACCGGGGAGACCCGCAAATATGGCAATATTATGCTTCAGAAAGGCGTGACGCCCTTGGGCTGAAACGTTCGGCGTGGCCGGATCTGCCACATGGGTGTCACCCCTCACGGTTTTTTCAAGGCTGACTGGCGGCGCCGGGGGCGTTTGCGGCCCGGGCGAGGCCGCCGGCATGGTCCGGTTGTCGTGTTTTGCCGCCCGTTTTCGTTGTCAATTCCTGGAAAAAGGGATGAATCATGACCCAATCCCGCTGTCGGCTCCTGCTGTTTTTTCCTTTGAACGAGCCTTTCGCGGCTGTGGTCAATGCCGGCAAAACTCCTTGGAAGAGCAAACTCAACCGCCGGCGCACGATCAAAAAACTGGACTATGTGTATCCGAGTGGACTGCTTTCCATTGCGGCCTACGCCAAAGCCCGTCTGCCAGAACTCGACATCAGGATTCTGGACGGCAATGTCGTCATGGGGCAGCTGGCGGATGAACATCCGGAGCAGGTCCCGGAACTTTCCCTGGAGCAGTATTTTGTCGCCTGCCGGGCCGCGGTCGCGGACTTCAGGCCTGATCTGATCGGCATCTCCACGCTGTTCTGCAGCAATTACAGCGACTTGCGCGAGCTGGTCGCCTTCTGGCGGCGCAGCGTCCCTGAGGCCGTCATGGTCGGCGGCGGTCATCTGACCGCCGCCGTCTTCCAACGGGCTTTTGCCGACCGCATCGACTTTGACGCCATCTGCGGCGGCGAAGGTGAAATACCCATGGCGGAACTGTGCCAGGCCTGGATGGAAGGCCGCCATCAAGCCTATCTGGCCGAATCGAAGGTCTGGGCCACGCCGTCGAAGCTGGCCGCCGACCCGTCCTTCCAGCCGGCGCGCAAGCTGCTGGACAACCTGGATGACATACCGCCCTACGACTTCAGCCTGCTGGTGCATCAGGACGTCTATTTCAATTCGAGCCGTTATTTCTTCATTATTGAATCTGACGAAAGCCTGCGGGAAATGTTCATCTTTTCCACGCGCGGCTGCCCCTATCACTGCGTTTTCTGCGCTTCGCAGAACGTGCATGGGCATCAGGTGCGTTCCTACAGCGTCGAGCGCATCAGGCAGGACATCCTGCATTACCATCGCGCCTTCGGCATCTCGCGGTTCATCTTCTACGACGACCATTTTCTGGTGGACAAGCCGCGGGCCATCGCCATTCTGGACTTTGTCGCCGAACAGGGCCTGCGCGCCGAAATTCCGACGCCGGCGTTTTTTTCCCTGGATGACGATGTCGCCGCCGCCATGGCGCGGGCCGGTATCCGGGAAGTCAACATCACGATTGAAAGCGGCAACCCCGACACGCTGCGCCACATCATGCACAAGCCCGGCACGCTGGAAATGGCCGGCCGGGCGGTGGCGGCCCTGCATCGCGCCGGCATCCTCGCGGTCAGCAACATCCTCATCGGACTGCCCGGCGAAACCCCGGATTCGATTGAACAGGGTGTTCAGTACCTGCTCACGACCGACATCAACTGGTTCCAGTGCTTTGTCGCCGCGCCGCTGCCTGGCAGCCGGATGTGGGATGTCTGTGAAGAAAATCATTATTTCACCGAGCCCGACCCGATGGTCATGGACTTCAAGAGATGCGTCATCAGGACCCCCGATTTCACCCCGGAATACATCGAACACAAAGTCTATGAGATGAACCTGCGGCTGAATTTCATCCACAACTACGACATGCGCATCGGCAACTACGCCGGCGCCCTGAGGATTTTCGAGCGGATTCTGACGACGGTCATTGACACGCACGCATTTGCCTATTATTTTGCGGCCCGGTGCTGTCTGGCTTTGGGTCTGGGCGAGCAGTATGCCCGATACAAGTCGGGCTACGAGGCGATGGTGGCGACGTATTCATTCTGGCAGGCGTGGGTCCGCGAATTCAATCTGCCGCCGCTGCCGGGCGTTCCGGCGGGTTTTCCGGCCCGGATTCAGGAGGCGGAGTGAGTCATGAAGATCTTGGTGACAGGTTCAGCCGGCTTCATCTGCGGCTATCTTGTGGAGGAGCTTTTGCGTCATGGCCATACGGTCTATGGCGTGGACAACTATTCCAAGTACGGCAAGGTCGTCAAATCCTACGACCGCCATCCCGAGTATCATTTTGTCGAAGGCGATGTCAAGGATGTGCGGCTGATGCGTGACCTGGCCGCGGAATGCGACCAGATCGTGGCCGCGGCCGCCATGATCGGCGGCATATCCTATTTCCATGCCATGGCCTATGACCTCCTCGCTGAAAATGAGCGGATCATCGCGGCGACCTTTGACGCGGCCATTCACGCGTTCCGGCATCATCATCTGCGCCGGGTCAACGTGCTCAGCTCCAGCATGGTGTACGAATCGGTCACCAGCTTCCCGACCGCGGAGGGCGAGCAGCGGCGGTCAGCGCCGCCGTTGAGCACCTACGGGTTTCAAAAACTGTCCTGCGAGTATTTCGCCCAGGGCGCCTGGGAGCAGTACCGGCTGCCCTACGCCATCCTTCGGCCCTTCAATTGCGTCGGCATCGGCGAAAAACGTGCCCGCTGCGACCGGGAAATCGCCTCCGGAAATGTCAAGCTGGCGTTGAGTCATGTGGTGCCCGACCTGGTGCAGAAAGTCGCCAAAGGGCAGAATCCGCTGCATATTCTGGGCGATGGCCGGCAAATCCGTCACTACACGTATGGCGGTGATCTGGCCCGGGGCATCCGACTGTGTGTGGAAAATGAGGCGGTCGTCAATGAGGACTTCAATCTGTCGACGCCGGTGTCGACCACTGTCCTGGAGCTCGCCGAGCTGATTTGGCAGCGCGTGCGCCGGGACGGCGTGCCGTTTGCGTATGTTTCGGACCAGCCGTTCGCGTATGACGTCCAGAAGCGCATTCCGGCGGTGCGCAAGGCGGAGGAGCGGCTGGGGTTCCGGGCGGAGACGCCTTTGCGTGCGATCCTGGACGAGGTGGTGCCGTGGATTCTGGAACAGGTCCGGCTGGGGGGGATCTGAATGGCGGCCCCGATTCGTCTGACCATTGTCATTCCAGTCTACCAGGAGGGCGCGACCATCCTTGAGACTCTGCGGCGCCTGGAACGCGCCGTCCAGCATCAGCACCTGGTCTTTGTCGTCTATGATTTTGCCGAAGACAACACCCTGCCGGCCTTGGTGCGCGCGGAGGCGGAGCTGGGTCTTGCCGTGCGGCGTTTGCGCAACCGGCATGGCCGCGGGGCGCTGGCGGCGGTCAGGACCGGCCTGGAAGCGGCGGAGACAGAGTACGTGGTCGTAACCATGGCCGATTTGTCTGACCCGCCCGAAGTCATCAACGCCATGCTGGAGAAAGCTGACGCGACCGGCGCCGACGTGGTGTGCGCCTCGCGCTATATGCCGGGCGGCGGGCAGCGTGGCGGCCCTTGGCTGAAAAGCCTGCTGTCGCGTCTGGCCGGCCGGACACTGCACGCCCTGGCGCACTGTCCGACCCGCGATGCGACCAACAGCTTCAAGCTGTACCGTCGGAGTTTTCTGGAGGCCGTCGTCATCGAAAGCACCGGCGGGTTCGAGCTCGGGTTGGAGCTGGTGGTCAAGGCCTGGAAAAGCGGCCGCCGTGTCGCCGAGGTGCCGACTTCCTGGTCTGGACGCACTGCCGGCAAGTCGAAATTCAAGCTGTTGCGTTGGCTGCCGAAGTATCTGAAGTGGTATTTGCGGGCCTTCCGGAAGGCATGAGCGAGAACAGGGGGTCATGAGCAGCGATGTTGACCGAAGCGAAGCAGCGTGTCCTGCTGGGCGGCGTTCCGGTGCGCCTGGTGTCCCCGTCTCTGTCCGGCGACAGCGTTTCGGCCGGGAGGTGTTCTGGCCAGGACCCGGACGCGTCATGGCGCCGGCAGTCGACCCAGACGCATGCCCACCGCGAAGCCATGCTGGTGCTGCAGGGCGAGGTGACCCAGAGTCTGAATGGCGGCCTGTACCGCGGCGGGCCGGGAACGCTGTTCCTGTATGACGCCGGCGACCGCCATGACAATGGTTTTCCGTCGACGGCGCCGGACAGTGACCAGATGTGGATGTTCTTCGCTCCGGACTTCATCACCTGCTGTGGCGTCGAAGTCCGTGACGGCCGTTACGGCAATGATTTTCGCCACACCTGCAAATCCCCGGAATTGATCATGCGTTTAAACAGTGCATGGGACGACACGGCTGGCTTGAGCGAACCCTTGCGCCGCGCGCTGGGCCTGGCCCAGATGCGCGCCTTGTTCACCGTGCTGTTTACGGATGTGGTTGCGGCCGCGCTTCGGGGCAAGGATCGTTTCAGCGTCCAGGAGGAGGCCGTCCTTGAAGTCAGGCAGTTTCTGGAGCGGACGGCTGGCCGCGGCGCGGATGTGACGACGCTGGCGCGGATGGCGGGCTTCAGCCGTCCGCATTTCATGCGGTTGTTCCGGCATTACACCGGCATGACCGTGCATGCCTGCATTGACCAGGTCAGGATGCGGCGCTATGAGCAGCTGCTTGAGCAGGGGGCGTCCATGAAGGTGATTGCGGACGAACTCGGCCTGAAGTCCAGTTCGGCGCTGGCGCATTGGCGGCGCCGGAAAATCGGCGGCCAGGCAAAAGCAAAGTAAGCCATTTCAACGGCCGGGAAGCCGGGCAGAGGCGGCAATGACAGAATACGGCGGCAGCAGTGGTGGAGGCTGGCCCGGCGGACCGCCGCGGCGCCCTCGGCGCCTGGAGAAGTATCACTGGCTCAAGGCGGCCTGGGAGCTGCCGCTGACCCTCCTGCTGCTGGTCACGCTGCTGCCTTTCGGCCTGCTCCTGGCGTTGCTGATCCGACTCGCCAGCCCGGGGCCGGTCATTTACCGCGCCCGGCGCATCGGCCGCCAGGGCCGGACCATCTTCGTCCTGAAATTCCGCACCATGTTCGTCAATGCCGACCAGGTGCTGGAAGCGTTGCTGGATGAAAATCCCGAGTTGAAAAGGGAATGGCTGCGCCAATTCAAGTTGGAGAACGACCCGCGCATCACCCCGCTTGGCAAGCTGCTGCGGCGGACCTCGCTGGATGAACTGCCGCAGCTGTGGAATGTCCTGCGTGGGGACATGGCGCTGGTCGGGCCGAGGCCAATCGTGGAGCAGGAACGGGACCTCTATGGCGAGCACCTGGCTGACTTGATGGCGGTCAAGCCCGGCATGACCGGTCTTTGGCAGGTATCCGGCCGCAGCAACACCACGTATGCCCGGCGGGTCGCCTTGGACATGCGTTATATCGACCACTGGTCGCCTTGCCTGGACGTGGCGATTCTGTTCAAGACCTTTGGCGTGGTCCTCAAGGGTACCGGCGCACGGTAGTGGACCGTGTCCCCTGTCCCCTATTTTCCGGCGGCGATTTCGCGGCGCAGGAAGTCTGCGGCCTTGGCAATGGCTTCGGCGGCGGTGTAGGCATTGCCTTCGTACTCGATATTGATGTACTTGTCGTAGCCGGCTTCCAGCATGGCGGCAATGGTTGCTTTCTGGTCGATGTCGCCTTCGCCGATCAGGGCGGCCTTGTAATAGCGTCCATCCCGCATGGGACGCCAGCCTTCGGCCGCGTCCTGGCGGATTTGCCAGTCCTTGAAATGGCAGTGGGCCACATCGGCGGCGACCTTGCGGAACGAGGTGCCGACGTCTTCGCCGCTGGCGGCGTTGCCGTTGTCAAAGGTCAGTTTCAGTCCGGGAACCGCGGCCTTCGCCTGGAGGAAGTCGTCCGACGTCACAAACGGCGAGAACTGTCCGGGGAAGTTCTCGACGGTCAGGGCGACCCCGGCCTGGTGGGCGAACGGCGCGACCAGCTTCAGGCCTTCGATGTAGTTTTGGCGGCAGAGGTCGGCGTCGGTGATGCCGGCCGGTGGGCTGGGCGGAATCATGACGACCGGTGCGCCGAGGGCGACGGCGGTTTCGATGCCGGCCTTGGCCTTGTCCACCCCGGCCTGTCGTTCCTCCGGGGTGTTCTTGCCCAGTTCATTGGCGAAGAACGTATAGGCGACGATGGGCACCTGGTGGTCGTCAGCCATGTGGCGGACTTCGGCGGCGGTGTAGGTGTACAGCGAGACCATGTCGATGCCCTCGAGACCGAGGTCGTTGGTCATCTTGAAGGTGTTCGGGAGGTCGAAGCCAGGCAGTCTGGCGACGGTATAGCTCATCATGCACAGTTTCATGGCGCGTTCCTGTCAGTGGCAAGGGGAGTCGAAATAACATGGTCTGCTTCCGGCCGCCAGGACTGGGTCAGCGCCAGGCGGCCGGGAGCAGGGCCAGGGCCGGTTCAGGCCTTGACCTTCAGTTCATTCAGGTTGTCAAAGACCTTGATGAAGGCTTCGCCGACCAGGGCGGCGCTGGCGGTGGTGTTGGGGGCGCGCAGCGGCACGGTCATGCCGAAGTGGGTGTCACAGTGGCGTTGGGCGACCGGGAAGTCCTCGCGGCAGTAATTGACCTTTTCGCCGAGCTTGTCCGCGAACGGGCAGGTCCACGGGCAGCCGCCGCCATAGGCATTCTTGGCCTTGAACACCGTCATGTCCGGAAGAATGAAGCGCTGCCAGATGCCGATTGGGGCGCCTTCGGCCTGGATGGCCGCCATGATGGCGTCCCGCATGGGCGCCGGGGCGCCGGTCCAGCCGATCGCCTGCATGTCAATGCGGCTGGTGTAGTTGTACCAGTTATGCAGGTAGCCTTCCGGTTGCGTCGGCACGATCAGGCCCTTGATGTCCTTGATCTTGGCGGTCAGGACGGCGGCATTTTCCTGGATGGTGTTGAAATAGCGGTTCATTTTGGCGAGCTGGGCGCGGCCGAAGGCGGCGGTCAGATTGGCGCCGCGGTACATCCAGCCGAGGGCGTAGGAGTGGTAGTCGCGCGACTCGAGCGGGGTGGCGGTTTCACCGAAGCTCCAGAGCTGGGCGGCTTTTTTGGCCATGTCTTCGTTGTCCGTGACGAACATGCCGCCCTCTCCGGAGCAGAGGCACTTGTTCTGGTTGAAGCTGAAGGCCGCGCAGTCGCCGAGCTTGCCGGCGTTGACGCCCTTGAATTTGGCGCCGTGGGCCTGGCAGGAGTCTTCGATGATGACCAGCTTGTGCTTCTTGGCGATGGCGCGCAGTTTGTCGTAGTTGCAGGTCAGTCCGTGCAGGTTGACGGCGATGATCGCCTTGGTTTTCGGGGTGATGGCCGCCTCGATCTTGTCTTCGTCGATGTTGATGGTGTCGAAGTTGATGTCGACGAACACGGGGATGGCGTTGTGGTGCAGGATGCAGGTGGCGCTGGACGACCAGGAGTAGGAGGTGACGATCACCTGGTCGCCGGCGCCGATGCCGGCGGCGACCACGCACATGTGCAGCGCCGCGGTGCCGCTGTTGGTGAAGATGGCGTATTTGTTGCCGGTGTAGGCGGCGAATTCTTCCTGGAAGGCCTTGCAGTCCGGGCCAAAGGCGTGCTTGCCGCCCTCGAGGGAGGCGAGGACCATCTTGCGGTCGGTGTCGTCAATGGGCGGCCAATTCTGGATGGCGCCTTCGGGGATGAGTCTCTTGCCGCCGTTGATCGCGAGTTTTGCCATGGGGGGTGCTCCTGGAACTGGTGAACGGGTGAATGGCCTGGTGGCCGGAACGAACGGACCGGTGCTGGAGGCCGGCCGGTCTGCATGGCTATTAACGTATTGTCAAAAAAAATCCCGGCAATGCCGGAAAGGTGGAATTAATTGCTTTTTCGGGGAAATGGTTGCGAGGGCGGGAAGACGAATTATAGTGAAGGCTTTCGCGGAATGGCCGCGGCCGGCTTTGTCAGTCGCGATCGCTTGCCGGGTATGAAGCATGGCGTTGCAGCAAGGAGTAGGAAGCCATGAAGTTGTCGGTGATGTTGTTTCCGTTTCACAACGGTCTGAGTCAAGGAACGTTTTCAGCCCGGCAACTGGTGCGCGACCTGTGGTGCGCCGGGGCGCGGGGCATAGAGCCGATGTGGTCGTGGCTCGTCAAGGACCCGGCCAAATGGGCCGAGTTTGACGCTGCGGCGCGTGACTGCGGCATGGCCTATTCCTGCTATGACGTGGGCCTGAACCTGGTCGGGACGTGCGAGGCTGACCGCGTCAAGGCCTTGGACGACTGCCAGCGCCAGGTCGAGTTCGCGCGTGACGTGCTGCATTGTCCGATTGTCATGTTGCCGGGCAGCAAGCCCGCCGAGGGCATGAGCAATGCCGACGGTCGCAAGGTCTATGGTGAGATGCTGGGTCGGGCCGCCGCGGCCGCGGCCGGTTCCGGCGTGACCATCTGCATTGAGGACTTCGGCGTGTATCCGCACTTTGCGGCTTCGGCTGAACACTGCCTGGAGGTGCTCGATTACGCCGGGCCCGCGGCCAAACTGACCTTTGACAACGGCAATTTTCTGCTTGGCGGCAATTTGCCCAGTGAGATTCTGCCGTTGGTGGCCGACCGCGTCTGCCACGTCCATATCAAGGACTTTGAACGGCGGGTTCCGGACGATCGTCCGAGCCTGACCTCGGTGCACGGCGTGCAGTACAAGGGCTGTCTGGTCGGCAATGGCGCCGGACAGGCCGAGCTGTGCGTCAAGCTGATGCAGGAGCGTGGCTATGAGGGGTGGTTCTCGGCCGAAGTCGGCGGGCGGCCCCTGCTCGAGGCCGTTCACGCCGTCAAGCAAATGGCCTGCTGGTAAAAAGACCCATGTCGCCGCCCGGTCGGTATCCGCAGGGTGGCCATGGACTCGCCTGTGGAAGCCATAGTATACTTGGCAAGAGCAAGTTAAATGTTTCATTCCGCGGGGCGTGCCTTGGCGGAAAGGAACGGGGTGAATTTGAGGGTGAGTCATTCCTGGGGGCGGCTTTCCGGTTGGCGCTTGCCGCGAAACGGCCAGTCATCGCGCTTTGGCGCCGAATGGCCGCAAAAACCTTGCCACTGTCGGTTGCAAACGCGTTTTTGGTGTTACAGTAAACAGCGTTGTGCTTGGCATAGTTGTTTTCCTTACGTTGTTCATCAGCAACCCCAGGAGCAGTCATGAAAGCCGCGATTACCAACGGCGAAGGCAAAGTCTGGATTGAAGACATCCCCGTCCCGGTTCCCAGCGAATATCAGTGCCTGTGCCGGAACCTGGTCTGTGCGACCTGCACCGGCACGGACAAGAAGCACATCCATAACAAGCTGCCCTGGGCGCAGAAGTATCCCGGCATCCTTGGCCACGAAAGCGTCGGCGTCGTGGTGGAAATCGGCGCCAAGGTGAAGAATTTTGAGGTTGGCGACATGGTGATTCGTCCAACGCCGGCGTATCCCGGCACGACGTATCATGGTTTCACCTCGCTCTGGGGCGGTTTTTCGGAGATGGGCCTGGTGACGGATGCGGCGGCGGTCGCGGCCGACGGTGCGGACGTGGCGGTCAGCTCGTATGTTCAGTATCAGCTCAAGGTTCCGGCCGAGCTGGGCTTGTCCGCGGCCGAGGCGGCCCAGCTGATCACCCTGAAGGAGGTCACCGGCTATGCTGCCACGCTGGGCGTCAGCCTCAACACCCCGGTGCTGTTGCTGGGCGGCGGTTCGGTCGCGTATGCGTTCTGCAAGGGCATCAAGTGCATCGGCGGCCATCCCCTGATTGTCGCGGCGCGTCGTGACGAGCAGCTGGCCATTGCCAGTCGCCTGGGGGCGGATTACACCGTCAACGTCGCCCGGGACAACTTGGTGGAGGCGGTTCGGCACCTTACGGGCGGCGCCGGTGTCACGTATGTCATTGACGCGACCGGCTCCCCGCAGTTTTTGGCTTCGGCCCTGCCGGTGTTGACGCCGGAAGGCAAGGTCGGCCCCTACGCCACCTATCCGGCTGACGACCCGGTGAAGAACCACATACCCGTCGAGAAGATTGGCGCCGGTCGTACCGGCGAGGTGGCGACGCACGGTTTCTTCTGTTCGCTGGCCCGGCATGGCATGCTCCGGCTCGACGACTTGTATTCCCACAAGCTGCCTCTGCGCATGATTGCCGAGGGCTTTGAGATGCTCGAACGCAAAGAGGCCTTCAAGATTGTCTTTGAGATGTGACCGGCTCTATCCGGCCGCTTTTGGAGCGTGTCCGGCGTTTAATTTTTCCGGCTCCGCCATCCACCCTTGGAATTGGAAGCACGATGAAAGTCAAAGCTGTTGTCTTCCCTGCCGCTGACAAGTACGAGATTCAGGCTCTTACCCTGTCAGAGCCCGGCCCGTCCGACGTGACGGTCCGGACTGTGATCACCGCGGTTTCGCCCGGCACTGAACGGTGGGTGATGCGCGGCAAGCATATCGGGACCCAGTTTCCCTGCGTTCCTGGCTATCATCGCATCGGCGTGGTCGAAGCCGTCGGCGCTCATGTCACCAGACTCAAGCCAGGTGACTGGGTCTACGGGTCGTCCAATCGCTGGCAGGAGCCGGTCAAATCCATGTTCGGCGCCCATGTCGCCGCCTCGGTCGGTCCGGAAACCGGCTATGACCTTTTGTCGCATGAACCGATGCCGCATGATCTGGCCGAGCAGATCGCCTTCAGCATCCTCGTCGCCGTCGGCAATCGCGGCGTCAACGCGGTTGACGTCAAGCCGGGGCAGCGTCTCCTGCACATCGGCGCCGGCATTGTGACCCTGTCGGCGGCGCAGATCGCGCAGCATCGCGGCACTGAGTCGCTGATTGTTGACAACAACCCCGAACGCGTCGCCTTCATCCAGGAGCGCTACCCGGAATTCACCACCCTGAACAGTTCGGCCCCGGACTTTGAGGACCAGCTCAAGGCTTTTGCGCCCAATGGGTTTGATGTGATGCAGGACACGGTCGGCCTGCCGGCCGTGACGGACCGCCTGGTCAAGTTCATGCGCGCTCAGGGCACGCTGCTGTTCCAGGCGCAGTATTTTGACAGGGAGCGCTGCGCGGTCGACCTCGACCAGATCAAGATCAAGGAGCTGACCGTCAAGACCACCTGCGGGGTGCGGGCCAACGACTTGGCCGAAGTCCGCAATCTGATCCGCAAAGGCTGGCTCAAGGTGACGCCCTGCATCACCCATCGTTTCACGGCCGACACTATGCTCGAGGCCTATGTCCTCCTGGACAAGGGCGTCCCGCACAACCTTGGGATGATCATCGACTGGAAGTAGAGGACAGCGGACAGTGGACGCTCATGGACGTTAATTGACAATGGACAGTGGACGTCAGGTGCTATTGGCCGGGGGGGCGCAGCGGCCTGGTTGCGCAGTGCGTCATCCCGCTGCTTGACTGGCCGTACCGCCTTGTCGGCCAAGCCGTTAACAGGAGACCGTCATGACCGCCTGGTTGCGAATGGCATTGGTTGTTCTTCTCGGCGTTTTGCCTCTGCTTCGGGCGCAATCCGGTGAACGCATGGCCGGCGCCCGGCGTTCCCGGAAAGTCATCCTGGTCAATTCCGGGGTCGTGCCGCTGTCCAAGTTGCGTGCGAATATCCGTGAATACGAGGAGAAAGCGCCGTTCAGCGGCATCATTCTGCATCTGAATGGCCGTGGCGAGCACAACGGCAAGCCGGTGGTCGCCTCCGCCGCCTACGGCGTGTTCAATCCCGAGCCCTGGCGGCGGGAATGGTTCCAAAAAGACGTCGATGACCTGAAGAACACTGATTTCCAGCGTTTTACTGACAATTTTGTCATCGTTTCCTGTCGTGGTCGCCATCTCGGCTGGTTTGAGGACAACGATGAGCATTGGCGCCTCGTCAGCCAGAAGTTCGCCATGGTGGCCGGGATGGCCCGGGAGACCGGCTGCGTCGGTCTCTGCCTGGATCCGGAATTCTACGCCGGTCAGAGCGAGTTTTCCTTTGCCTACGACCCGGCTTGGGGGCGTTCGTTTGACGAGGCCTGGGTCATGGCCATGGCGCGTGGCCGGCAGGTGGCCAGCGCCATCGGCAAGGAATTTCCTGACATCAAGTTGTTCATGCTGTTTGGCTTCACGTTGGGCAACAACCTGCTGCAGAACTCCGACCCATTCCGGGCCATGGCCTCGCACCGCTACGGGCTGTGGTTTGCCTTCCTGAACGGCATGTATTCGGCCATGACGCCGCAGATGACGTTGATCGACGGCAACGAGACGGCCGGCTACACCGCCCGGAACGAGCAGGACTACATCGCCGCCAGCGCCCAGTACTTCCGCCACACCCGGGCGCTTCTGATTCCCGACAACCGCGCCCGAATGCTGCAGTCTCAAGTTGCCGCGGCACTGTACCTTGACGCCTATTTTCTGGGCCGGCGAATCGCCAATTATGACGTTGCGCCGGACTTGGCCGTCGAGGACAAGCCCGGCCGCATCCGGCGTTTTACCAGCAATTTGCTCGCCGCCTGCCGCTGGTCGGATGAGTATGTGTGGGTCTATGGCGAACAGGGGCGCTGGTGGCGCCAGGAGCTGGTGCCATGGGTCTGGGGCCAGGAAACCGTCCGGCTCTGGGATGATTTTGCGCCTGGACTGACTGAGACCATCCGGCTCGTCTGTCATCCCAGCGAATCCGCCCGGGTGCATGCCGACAAACCGAATCTGGCGTTGAACACGTCCTTTGCGCTGATCAAGGACCACGCGACCTTCACGCCGCCGGCCGACCGGAGCTACTACCTGTGCGAATTCAGCCAGTGGCGCGTCTCCCGGTCAACGGCGACGCAGGCGGAAGCCGGCCTGACAGTCCTGCCGGGCGCCGGCTGGAATGGCACCCATGCCCTGCAGGTCGCCGGTTATGACCTCGGCATGGCCTTCAGCCAGCTCATCCCCGTGCCCGGCCCGGGGCGGTACCTGGTAACCATCAAGTACCATGCCCCCGCCGTCGCCGGCACCAGAAAAATCAACTTTTCCCAGAAGCTGAACGATCAATGGGTCGGGTACGAGTCTTTTTCCCAGGATTTGTCTTTGCCGCCTGATGATTCCGGCCGAGTCTGGCATGCGGTCAGCGCCCTTTATGAGGCCATTTCCGGGGTCAACTACTTCATCTACGGCATTTCCGTGCCGTACCAGAAGACCCCGGCGGACGTCTTTCTGATTTCGGACCCGCACGTGAAGCGCATCGATTAGGCCGCTTCCGGAGTGGCGTGACATGGTCGCCAGCACCGTCTGTGCCAGGGGCCATCGTCACCGCCGGAGGAGGGCTCGGTCGCCGGCTGCGCTGAAGCCGCATTTTCCACTCGGACTGGTTCTGCCCATGGAAAAGGAGTCCGCGACCAGCTTTGGGACGACGGTTGGGTTATTCCGCGGTTGGCGTGCCATTTGGGCCGCGGCCCTTTTTTCTGGCGGGTGCGTTTCAGGAGGGGCGTTGACGCTGCGGCGTCTTCAAAAGGGCATGGCGCGGCCCAGGCGGGCGCTTTGGCGGGCCAGGTCCATCACCCGGATGGGAATTCTGGCATATTCCGGCGTGATCACCAACGGTTCGCCGACCGTCAGGTGTGCGGCGATGTTTTCGTAGAAACGGTGCGTCTGGTCCGGGGGCAACGGCCCGGAACGCTTGACCGTGCACATTTCGCCGCTGACGGCATCGGTTTCCTGGCAGGTCGCGGTCCAGGTGTTGTACAGGACGTGAAACACGCCGCGCGTGCCGGTGACCACCATGTATGGCGGCCGGGGTTCGGCATCCACATTCGAATTGAGCATGGTCAGCCATTGGCCGCTGTCAAAACGGACAACGGCCAGGGTGTCGTCCTCAATGCAGTCGTCCCCCCAGCAGGTGTGCGGCGCCCAGAAGCCCTGGTGGGCGAAGCCCGACACTTCGGTGATGTTGCCGGACAGAAGCTGCAGGGAATACTCCAGGCAATGGGCGCCCCAGTCATACATGATGCCGCCGGAAATGGTCCGCGACGACCGCCAGATGTCCTTCGGACAGCGGTATCCGCACAAGTCGATCTGGGCGCGGACCACCTCGCCGATCATCCCGGCGGCGATTTTTTCGCGGGCATTGATGATCCAGCTGTCCCAATGGCGGTTGTGGTAGGTGGACAGCATGACGCCATTGCGGTCCCGGGCCGCGATCATCGCGTCGCACTCCTCGGTGGTGATGGCAAAGGGCTTTTCGGTCACCACGTGGCGGCCGGCATTCATGCATTCGATGGCCAGGGCCGCATGGGTGTTGTGCGGCGTGCAGATGGCGAGCAGGTCGACGTCGCAGTCCGCCAGCAGCGCCGTGGCCGAGGCATACGTGGCAAGGCCCGGAAAGTCGGCCTTGGCCTCGGGCAGGCGGTCCTGGTCAATGTCCGCCACCGCGACGGGCGTCATCCCGGCCTGTTGCATCTGCCGGAGGTGGTGCCGGGCAATGTGATACGATGCCCCATAGCCGATGGTGCCGACCTTGATCGCCGCCGAGTTCCGGAATTTCTTCTTTGCCATGCGTCTGTTCTCCGACCAGATGGACTTGGGGAGCTAATGACTTGACGTCAGGCCACTGACGTCCTTTTACCATTCGACGGCCAGGCCGGTGCAGTTGATGCCACTGCCGATGCCCAGCATGGCCAGTTTGGCTCCGGGCGTGAGCGCGCCGGCCTTCTCGGCCAAGGCACAGGTGACCGGGAGCGATGCTGAACCGCAATTGCCCAATTGCGGGAAGCTGGCGAAGTTGCGGGCCGGATCCAGGCCGAGGGACGAAAACAGCAGTTCGCTGTGGGCTTTGCCGACCTGGTGCGTGCAGACGACGGTCGGGTCCTTTTCGGTCCAGCGGACTGCCGCCTTGAGCTTCTGCCACATGCGTCCGGCCACTTCGACGCCGCGGACCATCAGTTCGTGCGAATCGGTCGCCATGATCGGGGCGCTGTTTTCGGTCATGCCGCCCTGGGCATCGCCCTGGCACAGGTGGTTGTTGGCGCTGTCGACACAATGGGCGGCCCCCAGCAGTCGGTGCCGCGACCGGCTCAGGGGCAGTGCCCGGACCAGGATGGCCGCGGCGCAGGACCCGATGGTCAGAGAGGCGAACTGGTCCTTGATCGTCTGGCGGGTGAGCGTCTGGTCGGCATTCAGGTACGCGACCGTGTTTTCCACCAGTGGCCGGGCGTTTTCGCCGCACACGGCCAGGCCGGTCGTGATCTGGCCGAGTTCGATCATGTTGGCCAGCGTCAGTACGCCAGAGACCATGCCCAGGCAGGCGTTCGACAAATCGAAGTTCAGCACGTCGTGGCCCAGGCCCAGCAGCCGGTGCACGGCCGTCGAGGTGGCCGGTTCGACGAAGTCCCTGGAGACCGAGCAGTGAAGGAGGCATTCGATTTCGCCTGGTTCGACGTCGGCGCGCGCCAGGGCATCGGCGCCGGCCATGGCGGCCGCCTGGCTGGGCAGCGTGCCTTTGGCCCAGAACCGTCGTTCGCGGATGCCGCTCATCAGTTCGAGGCGTCCGACCCGCAGGCCGATACGGTCATACAGGGGCTGGAGCCGGGCCTCAAGCTCCTCGGAAGTGACCACTTCCGGGGGCAGGGCATAGCCAAAGGACTCCAGGCAGACGTGTTGGTAGTTCATGAAAAACAGTTTCCGAATTGCGGGCGGCGGCGGTGGCTGGAGTCATTGGACTCTGGCCTCGGCCAGCTGCGGGTGGATGTCGTGGTGACCGGTGGCGTTTGCGGGGTCAGTCGCCCAGGTGGCGGTTGTCGGTCAGGTAGGCGCAGGTGTCGGTGACAGCCTCTTCGAGGGGCGTCAGCGGCGTCGTGTAGCCGGCCGTGCGCAGCTTGCCGATGTCCAGGCAGGTATAGTATTGGTAGCGGCCGCGCAGTTCCTCGGGCATTTCGATGTATTCGATGCGGGCCGGCCTTCCCATGGCGGCGAAGGTCGCCTGAGCCAGGTCGTTCCAGCTGCGGACCGCGCCGAAGCCGATGTTGTACAGACCGCAGGCGGCGTGGCCGTCGCCCTCGAAAAACGCGGTCATGGCGGCGGCGTCCTTGACGTAGAGGAAATCGCGCACCTGCTCGCCATGGGCGTATTCCGGGCGGTACGACTTGAACAGCCTGACGCCGCCGGTGGCGGTGATCTGCTCGAAGGAACGCAGCACCATGCTGCGCATGTGGGCCTTGTGGTACTCGTTCGGGCCAAACACGTTGGAGTACTTCAGGCCGGCAAAGGAGGCGCCGGAGGGCAAGGGCCGCACCAGCCAGCCGCGCTGGTACAGCCATAGGTCAAAGAGCTGCTTGGAGTAGCCGTATTTGTTCAGGGGGCGGAGCTTGAACAGCCCGTGGTCGTCGTCCTGAAAGCCGTTTTCGCCGTCGCCGTAGGTGGCGGCGCTGGAGGCATAGATCATCCGCACGCCGTTGCGGGCGGCGAATTCAGCCAGCATCTTGCTGTAGTCGAAGTTGTTCTGCACCAGGTAGCCGGCATCGGCCTCGGTCGTGTCCGAGCAGGCTCCCAGATGGATGAGCGTCCTGAACCGATCCTGGTCCGGCAGCGAACCCTGCAGCAGCAGCTGCTGGAACTGGTCCTTTTCATAGTAGTCCCGGAAGCGCAGCGCCCGCAGGTTCAGCCACTTTTCCGACTTGGACAAGTGGTCGACCACGACGATGTCGTCCCGTCCAAGCTGATTCAAATGCCAGATCACGGCACTGCCGATCAATCCGGCGCCGCCTGTTACCACTATCATCGCCTGCTCCTTGTCGTCTCGTAACGCCCATGCCCGGCCGGATTAACTTGAATCCGGTTGGTAAAAGACTCTAATATGATGGCGGACGATGACTTTGGCAACAACGCGGGGGGCAGTTTTGGGGACAGTGGGTAACCGGTCACCGATTGATCATGACGGTCAACGTGCGAAATGCGGTGGTACGCGCTT
>CAYOUR010000077.1:0-13555 GCA_964407145.1 uncultured Lentisphaeraceae bacterium
GGTCACCCGGGGTTATGTTTGTCCCGCCCTCCGGGCGGCCATATGCAGTCCAGCCTTCAGGCTGCCGTATGGTGTCCAGCCTTCAGGCTACCGTATGGTGTCCAGGCTCATTTGCCGGGCCGGGCGACGTGACGTTGGCATGGTCGTTTTCAATCGATTCGGAACCATCTGGTTTGGCCGGCGGACAGATTCAGGTCCAGGATGTCGCCTCCGCCGGAGTGTTCGCCGGTGAAAACATCTCGTACGCTCCTGGCCGTTTTGGGCAGGGTGATGCGGCAGGCGCCATTGCGCAGGGCATAGACGGACAGGAAATGGTCGCTGACGGCGATTTGCGCCCAGTTTGGTTCACAGGCGACATAGGTCCCTGCCCGGCGGCAGATGTCATGCAGCAGTTCGGGGCTGAGTCCTGCCGGTGGCGCGACGTAGACGGAGGTCCAGTTGCCAAAGTCTTTCCGGCCAATGGCCAGGGCGCCATCCTCGACGTAGTGCGCCAGGCGTTGCGCAGCCTGGTCGGCAATGGCAAAACGCTGCACCTGCAGAAAAGGCCGGTCCAGTTCCAGGGCATGCTGGCCGCGGAAGACATCGCCGAATCCCTGCAGCGGCAGCAGGCCCAGGCCCGGCACGGCTTCCGCCCGGAAGGCCCGCGCCCGGAAGGACGTCTCAACCGTCATGCCGGTGACGGCGGCGAGGCGGTCCACGTCATATTTCCTGGCATCGTGGTTGAGATAACCCGGGGCATAGTTGAAGACCAGGGTGCGGCCTCCGGCCTTGAGGCGTTCCAGGTAGGCGCGCTGATCGTCGGTGACGGCAAAGGAATTGAGCAAGACATACACTTTGTAGGATTCCGCCCGTGGTGATTGTCTGAGGTCGTCGAGCAGCCACATGTCATAGGGCACCCCGGAATGGCCGAGGGCATAATGCTGGTATTGGGTCAGCCAAGTCACCGGGCAACGGAAGCGGTGGATGGCGATGCGTTGGTCCACGACCGTGGCCGCGTCCGTGACCACGGCCACCTCAGGCTGGAAGCCGTTTTCCAGGCGGCTCAATTCCGTGAACAGGGCGGTCGTCTGCCGGATTTCCCGCTGGATTTCCGGGTGGCTGAAGGCGTTGTGGCTGATGTCGTAGTACCACCAGCCGGCGCCTCCGGTGGCCAGTTGCGGGGCCAGCAGTTTGCGGTGCGCGCTTTGGAATTCGGCCAGGCTGAGCGGCGTGCCGATCTTCATGGAGCCGAGTTCGTTGTCGTATGTCTCGCGCAGCCATGATCGCAGGTCGAGCTCGGTCACCCACATCTTCCCCCGTTCCCGGAAGGAGGCCAGCGGCACGGAAAAGCCGTGCGGCATGCCTGGCCGGCGGTGTTGATAGGAGGACTGGGTGACCACGATGTCGAGGGCGTCCGTCTGTTCCCAGAAGGCCCTGGAGTCCTTGGCGATGAAATCGCCCATCTGCCAGGTGATCCCGAGCATCGGCTTGCCAAAGGCCTTCTTGACGGCGCCGACCAACTTGTTCTTGATCTGCCAGATGCGTTCTTCGCGGTAGCATTCGTAGTCGCGGTCGGCGGCTTCGGTTGCCGGGGAATAGAAGGTCGGCGAATCCTGTTCGGCGTGGAGGTGGTATTTTTGCCGGGGCACGTCGGCGGTCGCAAGGGTGGCGAGCGGGTTGTTCCAGGCCTGGCGCAGGCGGTCGTCACTGCGGTAGCGTTGCTGCAGCCACTGCCGCCAGGCCTCGGTGCCGCCGGGGGGAGTGATCGCGCTGGCGCACTTCGAACTGGCCGTCATGTCCGCCGCAGACAAAGGCGCCGATGACGCGTTTGTCGAGGCCGTGTTTCTTCAGTTCGGCGACAAAGCCGCTGATGACGGCGGCGGCATCGGCAAAGGGCTTGTCCAAGTAGGGTGAAGGCCAGAGCGTCTCGCCGGGCCGGAGGTTGTCCTGGGCCGCGAATCCGCTCATGTAGAGGGTGTTGCCCTTGGCCAGGAGGCCCTGCTCGTCGCACCATCTGGTTTCGGGGTTGAGCTGGACATAGTCGGCCGGCCAATGCAGGGAGAAGCCGAGCACCACATAGGCGTCGGGCGCCCGGCGCAATGCCTGCCTGAAAGTGCCCAGCATCGCCTCATAGTCGGGTGGCTGTCCGGCGGACGGCCAGGCGGTCGCGGAGCTGCAGTTGCGCCAATTCGACGCCATGGGTCCGCCCAGGTCGTCGACATGCAGCAGGATGTTATGGATGCGGACGCCGTTTTGCTGGAACAACAGGAAGTCGCCCAGGCGGGACTGGTACGGGAAATGCAGGGCGGGTGGGAGAATTTCGCCGTCGACGTCGATGGCGGTCAGTCCGGCCCTGGTCTTGACCAGCCGCGCGGTGGATGACGTCAGCCCCTGATATTGCGCGGCCACTTCGGTCCAGGTCTGGCGTGGCGGTTCCGGGATGGGCATGGAGACGGGGAAACGCCAGTCCGGGGAAGGGAAGGTCAGGTCGTCCAGCAGCACCGTCAGCGGGTTGCCAAAAATCCGCACGACGGGGCGCAGTCGGCGTTCTGTTTCGCCGGGGCGCAGGATCAGCAGCCGTTTCTGCCAATGGCGTGGCGGGGCGTTGAGCAGAAACGACTGGCTTTGCCAGCCCCAGCCGCCGCGGGGGACATGGTCATGGGCGGAGACGACGCCCTGTTCATCTTCCAGGCGGAACAGCAGCAGGGCGCTGGCCGGGGCGTCATCGGCATGGTAGAAGCCGCGCCAGGTCCACATCTGTCCGGCGGGAATGGTCAGTGGTTCCCGGGCGCGCAATTCGAGCCAGCCGCGGCCGTTGGTTTTTCTGAGCCGCAAGGCCGCCTGGCCAGAGCGGGCGTTTCCGGCGTTGCTGTCCATGCCGCCTTCGGCGCCATCGTGCCGGAGCAGCTCCCAGCCGGCCAGGCCGTCCTCGAAGCCGCCGTTGACGAGGACGGAGGGCGAGGCGGGCGGGGCGTAGTCGGGTTCCGGCCATTCGAGCCGGGAGGCCAGCTGCGGGGTCAGCCTGCCGCTGTCGAACAAGGCGCTGCTTATGGTCTTTCTAAACGCCGGGTCGGCCGCGGCCAGCAATTCCACGAAGACGGTTTCGTCGCGGCAGACAGTGACCAGGGCGGCAATGGCGTGCCCCTGGACATCGCGTTCCGGCGTGGAGGCCGGTGGCCGCCGCAGCAGTCGTCGCAGGGGTTCGACGGCGGCGGCGTTTTCATGGCTCGTGGCCAGGATCATGCGCAGCGCCGCCAGCTGCACCCGGTGGGACGGCGATTCCAGGGCGGCCAACGCTGGCGACAGGTCCGTCTCTTCGCCGGTGGCCTGTTCTTCGGCCAGGAGAAAACGGCGCACCAGGGACGCCTCGTCAGCGACGCCAGTCTGGGCGATGAGCTGGCCGCTGTTCAAGACCAGCAGAATGGCAAGCAGCAGGCCGGGATGATGGTTTTTGGGCATGAGATTCCTTTGGTGAAAGGACCATAGGCGGATACCGGCAGACACCGATGAGCACCGATGAGCACCGATGAACACTGATGAGCACCGACAAATACCGACAGGCACCGATGGATATGGGTTGTTTCAGCCGGGCGGAGCCGTTTCGGGCCATGGCCGGCGATGCGGTTTTGCCTTGGTTGCGGGCATGGTGATTCAGCCTGGGCCTCTGGCGTGAAATGGGGGGCGCCTCAGACCAGGTCCCATTTGCGTCGCAGCCACCATTCCAGGCAGAAGAGCGTCATCAGGACCGCCAATCCGAGCCAGTGGTTCCAGAGTGGTTTTTCACGGACGGTTTCAAGGGTCCGCGGTTCCAGGGACAGTGACGTGAACAGCTCATCTCGCTGGTGCCAGGGGACGCATTTGCCGCCGGTGACTTCCGCCAGTTGGCGCAGGTAGGGCCGGTTGATGGTCAAGCCGGTGCGTTCATGTTCCGGGAAGCGGGCCAGCAGCACGGTTGTGGCCTGCCCGGTGCCATCCGCGGTGATCACCTCGATTTGGTACGGACCGGTTTCATCCGGCACAAAGTCACAGCGGAATCCGTCTTGGGGGCGGGTCAGGCCGACTTCGGATTCCAACCGGGCTGGCAGCATGGGCAGCGAATAGCTTTTTCCGGACGGGGACTGCAGGCGGCAGGTCAGGCCGCCGGCGGTTTTGCCGCCGAGAGCGCCGATGACGACCTGTTCGCGCAGATCGACTTCCGGAGAGGCGAGCAGCACTTGCAGCAGGTCGTCGTGGCCGCCGTCCTCCTGGCTTGGGCAAAGCCAGTGCAGCAGCTGGGTCACGAACCGGCCGTAGAATCCCTTGCCGCCTTCATCGGCGCTGCTGCCCATCTGCCAGCGCCAGAGCGATTCGCTCAGCACCATGGCTACCCGGCCCTGGCCGTAACGCCGGCCGACCAAAATTGGACTGGCGTCGGTCGCGGAAACGTAGGTTGTTGAGAATTCGCCGGTATTGACCGGCCCCCAGATGCTCAGCAGCGGCGGCAGTCGCACTTCTTCCGCCAGGGACGAGAACACGGGCAGGCTGCGTCCAGCCGGCGTGAAGTCGACCATGAATCGTCCTTCCCGCATGGTTGCGCCTGGCTCGGAACTGGCCGGCAGCAATTGGCGGATGGGCTCGTTGCCGGCCAGTCCGTCGGAGCCATATGCTGTTCTGGCGCCCAGAAACAGCAGTCCGCCGCCCTTGTCGACAAAGTCCCTGATGGCCGTGGCGTCTTCCGGGCTGAGGGCGGCGCCAGGCAGGTCGCCGAGGATGACGGCCTTGAATTCGCGCAGGTGCTCGGCGTTGAGCGGCGGCAACGCGCCGCCGCTCAAGCCGCCACCGGACTGCTCGTCAAAGTTGATGAACGCCCCATCGCCCGCCCGGACAAAGGCGTTGAGCTGCAGATTCTTTTCGGCCAGCAGGCTGCGCTTGAGGAATTTGAATTCCCAGCGCGGCGTCCCTTCCAGGTACAGGACGCGCTGCTTGGCGTCAGTGACTTCGATGATCAGCTCCTTGCGGTTGTTGTTGTTCTCGCTGTCGAGTTCCGGCGTGATCAGGATTTCGTACAATTGGCTGCCGATTTCCGACGGTTCCAGGCTGAAGGTGACTTTCTGGAAGGGCTCGTTTTCGGCAAAGGCCGCTGTTTCGGTGCTGATGACGTTGCCCTTCTGGCGCAGTTGCACGGCGAAAGTCTGGGCGGCGCTGCCGGAGCGACGTTGAATGGAGGCCGCGATGGCGGTTTTCCAGCCGGTGATGACGCGGCGCGGGTAGGCCAGGTCGGCCACGGCGAAGTCCAGGGCCGCCTTTTGGTCCGGGGCGCCGGGGTCGTCCAGCTCCAGGAGCAAGGCTGGCGCGGGCAGGGCGAGGCCATCCAGGGATTGTCCGGACTGGTCCAGTCCGTCACTGAGCACGACGACGGCGGCCAGGTTTTCGGCGCGCAGGCGGGAGGCGGTTTTGAACAGCGCCGGCGTCAGCAGGGATTTGGCGGCGGTGAAGGTCATGGTCTCCGGGTCGGCATTTTCCTCCAGGTCGGCCCCCATGCCGAAGTGGATGACGCGGCAGTTCCCGGTGGCCTTCCTGAACGGCGGCGAACGCAGAAAGTCGAGGGCACGCTGGGCGCGGGTCTGGGTGGCGTCGAGGGGGTTGTCCTCCATGCTGGCGGACACGTCGGTCAGGACGGCGACGACCGGCAGTTCCTTTTCCGTCCTGACGATTCGTGACGAGGCCAGGCTCATGATCCAGACAGTGAGCAGGAAAGCCGCCAGGCGGAGGCTCCAGAGCAGGAGTCGTTCCCGCGGCTTCAGGGTGCAGGCGCGGTAGGTGCGCCAGGCCAGCCAGGCGAAAGCGACCCCGCAGGCCGTGACCAGCCACCAGGGCAGAACCGGTTCCAGCAGAATGACGCCGGGGTGATTCATGCCACTCTCCCCCCCTGTTTGAGCAACTCACCGACCAGGCGCGGCTGGGCCACGGCCCGGCTGCGGGAGTTGGCGAACAGCACTTCCAGCATGCTCAGGACAAAGGCCAGGATGAGCAGCAACGGCCATAATGGACTGCCCTGGCGCAGTTCGGTGAGCTGGCGTCGCAGCTGGTCATGGTCACTGGAATAGGCCGCCGGAAGCGGTGCCAGAGAGGCCAGCAGCTCGGCTGAGCTCAGACCCGCCGGGTCGCGCTCGGCGTCCGGGATGTTGACGGCGATTTGCCAGGTGGTTTCGCCATCGGTCAGGGTATGGAGGCCCGGCCGCTGCCAACCGTCAACCAGGAGGGGGTCGGCGCCGCTGTCCCGGGTGCCGTTGACTTGTCGCTCGTGCCCGAGCGGGTCCGTGATTGTCAGGATGACCCGAGTGGCGGCGCCGGGCCACGCCAAAGGCAGGGGCGTATGGACGACGGTCGACAGCCCGCGCAGGCGCATGCCGGCGATTTCCCGGGCCAGTTCCTGGACGAAGACCAGGAAGAATGGGGTCATGGGCCAGTCGGACCAGTCGCGGTTGGCGCTGACGGCGCACAGCCACAGGGCGCCGGCCTCGACCCGGCAGCGCTGGATAAAAGCGCCGTTGTTCTGCTGAAAGTGCAGCAGCACGCCGGAACGGTCCGGGGGCTGGGCGAGCAGGAAGCGCCGAACGGGTATGCTCCATGGCGGCGGCAGCATGGCGCCCAGGCGCTGCCCCAGGGGCTCATGCGAGTCGAGCAGGCTCACGTCCATCCGCGCCAGTTCTGGATTTTCCCTGGTGGCCAGGGCCAAGTCCTTCCAGCCGGGGAACTGCTGCAGGGCCGTGGCCTGGATGCCGTCGTTTTCACCCGGGAAAAGTGCCACGGCGCCGCCGTTGATGAGGTACTGGCGCAGCTTGGCGACGGCGGTGTCGTCCAGAACAGGCGGATTGCAGAGCATGACGGCGGCGTTGCCGCTGATGTCGCCGGCCAGGAATTCGGGCCAGCTGACGACGGTCGGCACCATCAGGGCCGCGGCCTGGCCGCCTGGCTGCAGGGCGCGGCGCAGGAAGAAGGTGTCGCGCTCGCCGGTGCCGTTGACGAGCAGGGCCGGCAGCCCGGCCAGGCGCGGCAGGCTGTAGAAGAAGCTGTTGTTCAGTTCGTAGGCATCGTTTTCCAGGCGCAGGCAGCCGGACAGTTGCGGTGCTTCGCCGGGGGCGGCCGCCGCCAGGCCGGCGCCGCGTGATTCGCCCGGCAGCAGGTCGAGGGCGACATGGTTGAGTTCGCCGGATTCGGTTTCCAGCCGGACGATGTTGGTTCCGACAAAGTGGTCGTTGGTGCGGACCGTGGCCGTGGCCTGGAAGGCGCCGTTGCCGATGATGGCGGGTGGCGTGAACAGCGCCTCGGCCAGGCCGGCGTCGCCGGTGCTCAGGATGGCAGCCCGGTTGAGAAAAACAGCGGCGCCGAGGTTTTCCAGCACTGGCGTCAGGGCGGCCAGGGCGTTTTTGTTCCAGGCGGTTTTCTGGAAATCGCTGAACAGGTGGATTTCAAGGCCGCGCAGGCCGCCGTCGGCTTTGTCGAGGAGGTCCCGGACGGTTTCGGGCAGGGCGGCGGCGCCGAAGCCGGGCTGCAGGTCGCGCAGGGCGGCCAACACGGCCTTATGGTCGGACACGGGCGGGAACACGATGCGTGGTTCGGCGCTGCCGGGGGCGAGAACGCCGACCCGGTCGCCTTCGGCCAGCCCGGCCAGGACGTTTTCCGCCCAGGCGCGGGACTGTTCGAACAGTGGTTTGCCGCCTTCGCTGGCGTGCATGCTGGCGCTGGTGTCCAGGACCAGCAGGACCGTGCGATGGCCGCCGGGCACGAAACGGCTGAAGCGGATTTGCGGTTGGGCGAAGGCGGCAGCCAAAAGCAGGATGATCAGCACGCGCATCAGCAGGGTGAGACATTGAGTGACGCGACGGGACCGGCGCGATTTGGATATGGCCTCCTTGAGGAATCGGACCGCCGCAAACGGAACCGGCTGGGGACGGCGGCGATGCAGCAGGTGCAGAAAGACCGGCACCAGCGCCACCAGTCCAAACAGGAGAAAGCCATTGACCAGGAAAATCGGCATGTGGGGTGATGTTGGGCGCTGTCGGTGACAGCGGCGTGGCCGCGGTCGCCGCAGGGCAGGGGCTGGCCGCAGGGCGGCGGATGAAGCGCGGGCGGCCAGCGGCCGTCAGCGGGAGTGATGCTTGAGGAACGCGATAATCGGCTGGGGCAGGCCTTGATGCGAGCCTTCGAAGATGGTCACCTGCACCTTGCCGGATGAGCGCCGGAAGAGAATCGGGTGGTCGGCGAAGGCCGGGTCCGGCCAGTTGCCCTGCAGGTGCTCGGGGACGCGCTCGGCTTCAGTCATCACCGCGATGTCGGCGGCGGCAAGGTGGTCGGCCGGTGACTGGGCGGCCGCGTTGAAGGCCTGCAGGCTGTGGGAGATCGGCACCGAGCCGGTGTGGCCGTCATGGATGCCGGCGTTGATGTCCAGCACGCAGTCCAGGCCCGGCTTCAGCCAGGCGGATGGCGACCGGTGGTGCAATTGCGCATCGACTTCGGCGGAGCTGCCGGGCCGGCCGCCGCAGGCCATTTCGATGTGACGATGGTAGTTGTTTTGCCGCGTCTCGCTTTCCGCATGCCACTGGCTGAGGTCGAAAATCGGCACCCAGGCCGAGACCCCGGCCCAGAGTTCCGGGTGCCGCGCCGCCAGCAGCAGCGAAAAATGGCCGCCGCCGGAGAGCCCCATGAGAAAGATGCGGTCGGTCTGGACAGCGCCTTGGGCGCGCATGAAGTCGACGCTGTCGAGCACGTCCTGCACGGCCAGGTCGGAGGCGCAGGAACCGGGGTTCCAGGACGGTCCGCGGAAGTTCGGGACAATGAAATGCCAGCCATGGCTGACGCACCAGGACTCGACTTCGATGGAGACGCGTTGCTTGAAATCTGCGCTCCAGGTATGGAGCATGACCAGCAGCGGCCGCGGTGCGGTTACCGGCGCCAGGTAGGCGCGGGCTATCTGTTCCGAGCCGTCGGCGGTCGAGCGGATGGTGACCTCGTGGGTCATCAACTCGTCCTTGGAATGGTCAAAGCCGTCATAGTCGATTTTGGGACTGGCTGTCGCCATGGCCGGATACTCCTTGCTGGGAAAAAAGATGGCTTGGGGGTGGTTCGCGTTCTGGCAGTCGTGGGGGCGCGGGGCGCGGCTTCCCAGGACGTTCAGGGCAGGGTGATGACCGGCATTTCCTTTGCCCGCGCGCCGACGCGGATGCCGGACAGCTCCGGGACCTGGATGTGCTTGAAAAAGTTTCTGGAGGGCAGTTCGTCGCGGTAGAGTTGTTGCCGGTTGATCACCTGCCATCCGGCCTTGGCGTCAAGGGCGCGTTCCACCCAGACCACGTCGATGCTGTGGATGCATCCTTTCAGGACGGCGCCGCTTTCGGCCAGGGCCGTGCCCAGGCGCATCTGCTGCATCAGCACGCCGGCCCGGCCGGCGGCGACCTGGATGCGTTCGATTTGCTTGCTGTCGAAAAAGCCTTCCCAGCCGCCGATGCGGTCGTCCCGCAGGCCGAGGCTTTGGCGGATTTCCTCCTGAAACATGGCGAGCTGCTGGTTGTCGGCCAGTTCTTCCTCGGTGCTGCTGTACAGGGTGATGCCTTCATGGAAGGTCATGGCGGTGGCATCCATGACGGCGACGTCATAGTAGTCCGGCGGCAGTTGTTCGAAACGGGCGGTTCGGCCACTGTCGCCGAGGACGGCCAGGCGCGGCTTGAACGCCTCGCGTTCCGCTTCGCTGGTGCCGTCGCGGGTTTTCCGGTCCTTTCGGTGTTTGCGGCCAAAGGCCACCACCAGGCGGTCTGGGCCCGGAGAAGCGAACCGCAGCACCAGGACGCCGCTGGCCGGTTCGAGCTTTTCCAGGTCGGCGTAGAGGTAGGTGCCGACCGGCACGACGCTGCCGCCGCCGATCAGCCGGAAGGCGCCAAGCAGAAACAGTGCCAGAGCCAGAAGCAGCTTGCGGGTTGTTTTCATGGCCGGTACAACCAGGTGGCGAAGAAAGACGGGTGAATGATGTCAGCCGGGGTCATCATGACGACCCGGGGTCGGTCTGGAGGCGTCATGACGCAAACCTCAGCGCGTTTTTTGCGCGGCGGTCCTGGCCAGCGGATGATTGGGGTAGTCAGTGGCGATTTTCCGGTAGATTTCGCGTGCCAGTTCGAGTTCGCCCTGGTCGGTGAGGATTTCCGCGCGTTCGAATTCGACATCCGGGAGGTTGGGCAGGAGGGGGTCGGCGAGGATGGCGCCGGTCAGTTCGCCGAGGGCGCCGTCAAGCCAGCCGCGTTTCCGGAAGAGGCGTGCCCGTTGCAGGCTGAAGGAGCCGTTGCCGCGGTCATGCGGTGAAGTCGCGGCCCATTCGCGCAGGGCGGCCTCCGCCTCCAAAAGCAGCCCGGAGGCGATGGCGAGCGCCGTTTTTTCCTGCAGGGAATTGCCCAGGACGGTCGCGGTGCGTCGTTCGGTCGCCTGCATCCGTCCTTCGAGCATGGTCCCGTACCATTGGCGCGCTGCCTCGAGGTTTCCGCCCTGCAGGGCGATGTCGAAGCGCATTCCGGCCAGCAGTTGGGCGCTGTCTTTGGGCAGCCGTGCGGCATGCCGGTTGAGCATCTGCTCGGCCAGGGGGCAGTCGCGCATCCGGAAGATGACGAACGCGAGGGCTTCCTGAAGATAGTCGGCGAAAAGTTCCCGGCTCAGTTTGAGCTTGAAGATTTCATTGTAGGCCTGGAGGGTTTTGCCTGGCTGGTCTTTGGCGGCGGCGCGGGCCAGGGCGGTCAGGGCCATGCGCCGGGTGTCCTCGTCCCGCGGGCGGCAGGCCAGGATGGCTTCGGCCACATCGACCTGGGCCGGGTGGCAGTCCCGGCGTTGGAAGAAGGCCAGCATTGCCATCAGGGCCTTGAGGTCGCGCAGCTTGGCTATGCCGGTTTCCAAGAGCAGTTTTTCATAGTACTGGTAGTCGGCCGCCTTGGCGGCCTGGCGCTGCAGCGGCGGGGCAATGGCGGGGAAGCAGACGGCGCCGGTGCAGGAGCTTCGATTGACCGTGCAGCGGACCATGGTCGTGTCCAAGCTGGCGAAGACGCGCCGGACGGTGGCGCCCCGCAGCACGGCGCCGTCGGCAAATTCCCATTCGGCTTCCTGGCCGCCCCAGGTGGACAGTTCGGTTTCGGTGTACTGGTGTTCGTCCAAGCCCATGTAGGAAACATGGTGGTGATGGAACAGCGGGTTGGCGGCATCGCGGTAGCGGGCCTCCACCTGCTGCAACTGACCGCGGCCGGCCTGCAGGAACTGCGAAGGGGCGACCGGAGCGACTTTCGGGGTTTTGAACCATTCGCCGAGGGCAAGGGCGAAGTTGCCGCCAAGGTTGACGCCGACCAGTCTGATTTCATGGCGGCCGGGGGACAGGGTGATCTCCTTGCGGTTCTCGCCGCGCAGCGAGGAATGCACGTGGTTGCGGCCATTGCGTTCGATGTGCACCGTGCCGTCAACCAGCAGGTACCCGGCATCGTCGGCGGCGACAAAGAAGTGCCGGGTGGCATTCCGGGTGATGTCCATGGCGCCGGTCAGCACCATGATGAAATTCTCGGTGGAATCAAGCGGGTTGGCGGTCTGCTCCAGGCGGTCGACCGGGAATTGTCCGATGAGCCGGGCTTTCTGCAGGCCGGCGTTGACGTCGTTCCAGTTGGCCAGGCGGCCTTCAGGCAGCGAATAGAGTTGCCCTAGCATGGGCGGGCAGTCCATTTTGGCGACCGGGGCGCGTCGTTTGGCTCCGAAATAGGCGAAAAGCCGCCGTTGGGGGGCATTGGGCCGGACCTGGACCAGGGCCCAGTTGGGCGCTCCGGGTCCCAGGTGGGCGCGCAGAACCTGGCGGCCATTCTCGTCGTAGCAGTGCACATCGGCGCCGTCCGGGTTGCCGGCATCGAACACCGGCACTTCCAGGATGACGCCGGCTTCGGCCGGGCGGGGTTGGGTGCCGATGGTGTAGACGGCCCGGAACGGTGAGCCGTTGTGGTGCCAGTTGGCCCGCTCGGCGTCCTTCTGGGCCAACAGCAGAAAGGGGATTGCCAGCCATGCCGTCAGGCACAGCCGCAATCCCCTGGACGGCAGCGCCGCCGGCAAGACTTTCGGAAGTGTCAGAGTCATGGTTGTCTCCTCCGAAAGACGGTGACGGCCCGAAGGCTCCCGGGCGCGTCACCTGGCTCGGCGATGGGTTTATTTTTCCGAGGGGACGACGATACCCCGCATGATGATGTTCTGGCAGAACAGGAAGATCAGGAAGGTCGGGATGGCGGCAATGACCAGGGAGGCGTACATGACGGCCTGGCCGCTGCTTTGCTGCAGCTCGTAGAGCCACACCATCATGGTCCACATCTTGCGGTCCTGGCAGACGACAAAGGCGAACATGAAGTTGGAATAGGCGGCCGTGAAGGCGCCCAGGGCGATCACCGCCAGGATGGGCTTGCTCAGCCCCATGGTGATCTGCCAGAACAGGACCCACTCGTTGGCGCCGTCCAGCTGGGCGCTCTCATAAAGCTCCTGGGGCAGCGAGTCGAAAAAGCCCTTCAGCAGGAAGATGGAGTAGCCGTTGGCCATGCCGGGCAGGATCAGAGCCGCAAACGTGTTGAGCAGGTTCAGCCGGCGCAGCATGATGAAGTTGGGGATGGCCGTGACCATCGACGGAAAGGCCATGGTGCACATCAGGAAAAGAAGGATTTTGTAGGACGAGGGCATCTTGTAGCGGCTCATGGCGTAGGCCGCCAGCGGATTGATCAGCAGCGCCGTCAGGATGGCCAGCGTACAGTAGACCACGGTGTTGTAGATGCCCCGGCCGTGGAACATCATGTAGTCGGCGACGGCGCGGTAGTTGCGGGTGACAAACTCCCAGCGCAGGCCGCCGATGTTGTCCTTGAAATAGCTCAGGTGGAGGTCGCGCTGCGGCATCTTGATGTCCTCAGGGCGGGTCCAGGAGGCGTTGAGAGCCGATGCCGCCTGCTCCAGCGAGCCGTGCTTGGCGACCAGCCAGTCCTGGAACAGGGTTTCCACGGATTCAATCCTGATCATCTCGACCGGGGCCTCGTACATGGCGCCGGTGACCGGGTCCTTGTAGCCGGTGATGAACGAGTCCCAGTCGGTCAGGGCCATGCCGGACATCGGCGGTTCAGCCCAGAGCGGAATGTCGTCAAACGAGGCATAGCTGGTATGATAGAGCCGGTTGAGGGTTCTGATGTTGTCCTGGTGCTTGGCCTTGAGCAGGGCGCGGAATTGCGTGGTTGCGCCCTGGTCCACTCGCAGCCAGTGCAGGGCGAGCGTCTTGCGCACGTAGTTGGTCCAGTCCTCGCGCTCCTTGGCCGTCCCGGTCGCCGGATAGCGTCGCGGCAGCACGACTTCCTGCCAGGAGCCGTAGCTGGTCCCATGGCTGCTGTTGTATTGGGCGATGTCCTGGCTGTATTGCGTCTTCAGGAATTGCTTCTTGTAGAAGCCTTCCGGTGAAAAATAGTAGCGCAAGCCGTAGGGCTGCTGGGAGAGGAAGTCGTTGAGGGTATTGTTGAAGGCGTTTTCCATCGGCTTTTCGCGGCGCATCAGGTAACTGGGCACA
>CAYOUR010000077.1:13565-17202 GCA_964407145.1 uncultured Lentisphaeraceae bacterium
GGCACATTGATGAACACGCTGTACCAGCCGACGAATTCGGTTTCCAGCTGGCGGTTGACCCGTTCCAGGTCCGTGCCGTGCCGTTCGACCAGCATCTTCTTGAAGTTGCGCAGGCCGGAGGGGATCGTCTTGGACAGCTGGGTGTTGAGGTAGCCGCTGGAAAAGGTGTACCAGGGCAGTTCGGTTTCGTCCAGAAACTCCGTCCAGGTATCGGCCAGCTTGGCGTTGAAGTCGCCGTACAGGTCCAGCTTGTTGAACGCGATTTCGTCCAGGTCGTAGGCGACGTTCAGGTCCTGCAGGCGTTCATTGAACAGGCCTTCCAAGTGTTTGGCGAACATCCAGCCGTCGTCACGGACAAAGCGCGGGAAGGCGTCGAAGAACTGGATGTCCATGGCGCTTTTGGTGCTGCCCGACAGCATGAGCAGGAACGGGTACACCATCGTGGCGCCGCCGACGATGAGGAACAGGTACATCCCCAGGAAAAGGAGGCGGACTTTCCAGTGTTTTCTGCCGATTTGCGATATGATTGCCATTCAAACCACCTTAGAGAAGAAAGTTATGCCAATAGAACGTCAATGGATGTGCACAGGGAACGAAGCGGCGCCGGCGTCCCGCTCATTTTTTGGCGCCGGCGGCCTTGAATTCCAGCTTGGAGAGGATTTGCAGCTGATGGACGGTGAAGCCGATCAGCATGAAGCCCAGAATCCAGGCCATGGCCGTGGCCGGGCCGAACTTCAGGTACATGTACGCCTTGTAGAAGATGTGCAGTCCGGCCACTTCGGTCTGGCTGGCGCCGCCGGTCATGGCCAGGATGAAGGCGGAATTCTCCCAGGCGCGGATGAACACGCCGATGAACTGGATGATGAGCAGGGGCCGCAGGATCGGAATGACCACGAAGAGGATTTTGTCGACAAAGGTGGCCCCGTCGATGTCGGCGGCCTCGTAGAAGTCGTCGGCAATGCCCTTGAGCGCCGCCAGGTAGATCAGGCAGCCCGGGCCCATGCCGGCCCAGACCATGGGCAGGACGCAGCAGAGCATGGCGGTCTTGGGGTCTTCCAGCCAGCGGTAGGGGTCGCGCATGCTGTGGAACAGCTTGGCGAAGATGGACGCGTCGGAGGTCGGGTCGAAGATGATGGGCAGCGCGAACTGGAAGAAGAAGCAGAACATCAGGATGCCGGCGATCAGGCAGCCGAGGCTGGACCAGTAGTTCTCGTGCACGAACAGCCGCTTGGCAAAGAAGAACATGATGAAGAAGAACAGGATGGCGATGCCGATGTAGGTGATGGCCGGCAGCTTCAGCATGATGGCGTTGAGAACGCCGAATTCGGTCTTTTCATAGAAGGAGCGCCACAGGTAGATGACGACCAGGCCGGTGATGACGGCCGGCAGGTAGAACACCGTCCGGAAGAAGATTTTCCCGCGCGGGATTTCCTGCAGCAGCACGGCCAGGATGACCGGCGGCAGGAAGGTGAGCATGATGACCAGGAAGCAGTAGCGCAGGGAGTTCCAGACGGACATCCACCATTCCATATCCCAGAGGATGTTGCCGAAGTTGTCCAGCCAAATCCAAGTTGAACCGCCCATGATGCGGTAGTCCTGCAGGGACATCATGGAGCCCATGAGCAGCGGCGCGTAGCGCCACAGAAGAATGGACAGCAGGGCCGGAAGCAGCAGCAGGTAGGCCATCTTGTATTTGCTGAAGCCCCAGGTGACTTGTTCAACGCCTTCAATTTTCGGAGGGGTGAAGACCTTGATGATTTTCTTGAAGACCAGGGAGAAGGCCGTCACGATGGCGATCAGGAGGCCAAAGGCGGCGATGCGGCGCATCAGTTTTTGCTTTGGTGTCAGGATGCCGACCATTTTCTCATTGGTTTCGATCGTGCTCTCCTTCAGCAGCTCGTGCAGGATGGCCAGGCGCTTTTCCTTGTCTTCCGGGGTCGCGTTTGCCATTTCCTCGGCGGAGCTCAGGGGCAGGATGCCGTTCATGGCCAGGGCGTCGGCCTTTTCCATCGGCTTGGTCATCTGGAAGTAGACCAGCTGGCAGTTGCTGCCATATGGCTCGGGCTTGCCGGTGTCCATGGCGATGTTGAAGGTCTCCTCCCAGCCGGGCGGCGCCAGGCGGATCAGGTCGTCATAGCCGAACATGCGCAGAAAGCGCGGGTTGACGAAGCGGCCCAGGCCGCCCTCGACCATGATTCGGGTCCGGATTTCCTCGGCGTCTTTGGAGCGCAGGAAGCGCAGGTATTCCCAGGCGGCGTCGCGCACGGCCAGACTGTCGCAGCCGGCAAAGATGCCCTGCATGCGGGCATTGACCTCGCCGCCGCGATGGCGCACGCCGTTTTCATCCGGGTAGCCGAGGGGCACGGCGACCATGCCGACCACATCGGGGTCAATGGTGGAAAAGACGCGCTCGTCAATGTAGGCGGGGTTGAAGCCGATCTGCCCGAGTTCCCATTTCTGGTTGCCCTGCTGCGCTTCCTTGGTGGCGTAACCGAACCGGGTCCTGACCTTGCCGTCGACGACTTCGGACCATTTTTCCGTGTTCAGGCGGATGTAGTAGTCGAGGGCGACGGCGGCGGCGCGGTCGTTAAAGGCTGCGTACCACTGTTCCTTGACGTCATCATAGATCATGGCTTCGCCGCCAGCTGACCACAGGAAGGTGATCCAATACCAGCTCTCGCTTTTGCCCGAGCCGAATTTGATGCCGTAGGTGCCTTTTTCCGGGTTGGTCAGTTTTTTGCAGGCGTCGAACAAGTCTTCCCAAGTCCAGTCATTGGTCGGATACGGCACGCCGGCGGCGTCGAGCAGGTCTTTGCGATACAGGAACACCTTGCCCATGATGCCGCCCATCGGCATGGACCAGACATGCACATTGCCTTTCGGACCCTTGCGCTTGACCACCGGCCAGAGCTTCTCATGGATCATGAACTCGACTTCGTCCTTGCTCAAGGCTGCGAAGTAGCCGTCTTCCGGCTTGTCAAGCGGATACAGGAAGCCTTCCTGAATATAGGTGTCGGACTGGCGGAAGTTGACGTACATGATGTCGGGGGCGACACCGCCGGCGATGGCCATCAGCGGTCCGGAGTCCATGCCGGCCCCTTCAATCTGGATGCCGGCGAAGCGCTTCAGCTCGACTTCGACATTGCGCCAGTCGTAGTTGCCGTACTTGCCAGGGTTGGCGGCGTACTTGGCCGCGTAGCGTTCCTGGAAAATGGCCGGAAAGCGCTTGATGAACTCCTTGACAATGGCGACTTCGGCGCGGGAGTTGACGTCCGTCCTGGTCGGTTCGGGCAGGGACCAGCAGGAGACGGTGATGACCGTCTTCCCTTCTTCGTTGACATTGACCTCTCCGGCCCGGGCATTTAGGCCGGAAAGCACGAGTGAACCGCAGAGGAGGGCAAGCAGCAAAGGACGATTGTTCATGGTGTTTCCGAAAGTATACGTGTCAAGTCTCAGGGATGGGTTGGACATCAGACCATGGGCGCCTGTCGGCGTCACGCTTTCACCGGACAGGAATTGTATAACTTAATGCCCTTATTCGATTTTTCATCCGCGACGCCGCCATTTTTCCGGAAAATTGGCAACCGGTCACCGATTGAGAATAGGCGGTCAACGTGCGAAATGCGGTGGCAAACGC
>CAYOUR010000078.1:0-17060 GCA_964407145.1 uncultured Lentisphaeraceae bacterium
CATCGATCATCATGCCGTAGTCAACGTTACGGACAACAAAGCCGTTCGTGTCCAGACCATAGACCGTGTACGTTCCGATCGTGGATTCCCATTCGGTATAGGCGGTGTAATGCCACGCGGCCCGCGGGTCGTACAGATTGTCATGCCCATAGACGATGACCGGATTGCTGTCCACCAGCAACTGCACGTCGAGCGTTCCCATGTACATGTCACGGGTCAGGGTGACTTCGGTCGCTCCGATCATGATCCTGGCCTGCTGCGTCTGGAACTGGGTGCGGGTATAGGCCACCACGATCTTGTTGCGGCCGACCTTGAGGGCAGACGCAATGTCAATGTCGTTGCCGGTGAAGGTCACGCCATTGACGGTGACAAATTCACGTGCCCGGGCATGGTCGACCGCACCGGGGGTCACCGCATGCATGTTAAAGCTCAAAATAGCTTCTTGAGGCTTGGTCTTGAGTTCAAAATGCTTGTGCATGACCACATACATATGCTCAGGTTCAAGGACGCTGTTGTCGGGCCAGTAATCACCGATGCCTTCCTCACCGACCCAACCGCGATATCCCTCCGCCATCGGCGTGTAGCCCACGGCCTGGGTGTAGCCACGCAAACCCACAAAGGTAGTGGTGTTGGTCATCACCCGGGCGTCAGTCCAATCGTAAAAGCGCAGGTCGACCCGCGGGAACGCGTCGAGCTTGTGGTAGTACACCCACCATTCCGGGATGCCGTCGCCGTCGATGTCGTCATTGCCCTCCAGGACCTTGGCTTCCGGCCCCAGCACGTCGGCCGTCAGGCTGAGCATGTACTTCTGGTTGCGGAAGTAGGCAAAGTCCTCCACCCACTGGCCGCCGTCGTCAAAGCGGTAGTTGGCGGCAAGCGGGTAGTCCTCGCGCATGTAGCGGATTTCGAGGGTAGGCGTCAACGGCGCCGGGATGATCCGGCCGGCCCAGTAGTCGATCTGCTCCTCGGTGCGGGCGCTCGTCCAGACCCGGAACTCGTCAATGGCGGCCAGACCGCCAGCCGGGACGGTCAGCTTGCCGATGACCGCGCGGGTCGCCGTCGTGCCGAAGTCGATGACGTCGGCATTGCTGACCGTGGCCGAACCGATGATCGCCAGCCGGTCGCGATACAGCACCAGGGACTTGCTGTCGTGCGACCAGACCAGGGCCAGGTGCGTCCAGGTGTCGTCCTCCAACGGCGGGGTGACGTCGCGCACGCTGACCGCCGGGTCGCCGGCCTGGCGGTACGCGTAGGCGCCGCCGGCCGTGGCCAGGACCTCGTTCGTGTCGGCCTGGTAGATCTGACCCATCGGCTGGCCGCCCACGTCGAGGCCAAGACGATACGCATAGCCGGTCGCCCCGACAAAGGTGAACAGCCATTCACGCGCCGCCGTCGGCTCGACGGCCGACTTCTTCACCCACATCTCCACCGTGAAGTCGCCCTTGCCCACGGCAAAACGGTCGGGCTCGGGCAGACGATACGTCTCGGTCGACGCGTCGCCGGCGGCCTTGCCGACCGACAGCGAAATGGCCGGCGCCTGGGCATAGCCCCACGCCGAGGTGTCGATGTTGTTGGCGATGACGTAGCCGTACACGTTCGCGCCAACCAGCGGCGCCGGCGTGCCGGAAACCGGCAGCGCCGCGATGGCCGCGTCGGTCAGCTTCGCGCCACGGCCGTCGACGATGATGCTCATCGGATGAATCGGCGAGGCGCCGAACATGACTTCGATCTTGTCGTTGATGCCGTCGTCGTCCGAATCCGCCAAGGCCGGATGGCTGCCCCAGCCCTGCTCCTCCAGGTTGGTCAGGCCGTCGCCATCCGGGTCCTCATTGGCGTCGGAAATGCCATTGCCGTCCGTGTCAACGACCGTCGGGTTGGTGCCGGCGTAGTACTCATACAGGTTGCTGAGGCCGTCGCCGTCCAGGTCCTCGTCGGCGTCATACGGATTGTAGGGGTCGAGGCCATACAGCGTCTCCCACCAGTCGGGCATGCCGTCGCCGTCGGTGTCGACATCCGACGGGGTAACCGGGCTGATCTCGGCCGTGACCGAGGCGCCGAGCGCCGGCACGGCGGCGTTGAGCCAGCCGAGCGTCCAGTCGTCCAGCGGCGAGGCGAAATCCTGGACCGTGGCGCCGCCATCATCGAAGAGATAGTAGGCGACCAGGCCCTGGCTGAGAGTCGGCGTCGCCGGCAGCGTCGAGGTCGACGACGCGAGGTAATCGCTGAAGTCCGCCTTGGTGATGTTCCAGATGCGCACCGCGTCGATCGCGCCGGCAAACCCGGCGCCGACCCGCACCCGGCTCAGGCCGATGGCGTCCGCCACCGGCTTGACGCCCGCCACGCTCTTGACACGCGGGTTCTTGTTGTCCACCAGGACGGTGAGACTCTGAGCCGACGGGTTGTAGATGCCGCCGACGTGCGACCAGGTGCCGTCGTCCAGGGCAACCGCCGCCTCGCAGGAGAGGACGGCCGGCGTCTCCGAACCAAAGACGACGCTGGTGAAGGCGACGTACGGCTTCCAGGCAAACCTGGGAGACGTGGTCGTGCCGGCGTTGACCGCCTTCAAGCCCAGCTCATAATTGGCCGACTCGAAGACGCCGTCGAGGTTGGTGTCGATTTCCCGCCGGATGAGCTGGACCTTGTTTCCGGCCGCCACCTCGGTCGCGGTCGGCGCCGCCGCGGGCTTGACCCACGCGTCGATGCTCCAGCCCGCCGCCATCACAAACCGCGGCTGGTTGGGCAGCTCAAGGTAGCCGCCGCCGGCCGGGACCGTCAGCACCCGGCTGGTGTACGGCAGCAGCGGGTTGCTGGCGTTCGGGTCGAGCACGTCGCTGGCCGCGGCCGTGCCATTGACGGCCACCGTGTCCGCCGCGTCCACCCAGTCGTCATCCTGGTTCAGAATCGTGTAGTAGTCGGCCATGCCGGGCGCCGGACGGGCGCCCAAGGCCGTCACCTGTGCGTCGGTCAGACCGGTGAGCGGATGGTAGCCGAGGCTCTGCAGGTAGATGTAGCTGCGTCCAAGCACCGGATTGACGGTGTCCTGGTCCAAGGTGGCGCCGAAGGAAACCGTATTCCAGGGCGAGGTGCCGGCCAGGTATTCGAAATGGTTGGTCAGGCCGTCGCCGTCGTTGTCAAAGGTGCCGTCCTGGGTGCCCGGGTCGTGCCCGGCCGCGACTTCATACCAGTCCGGCATGCCGTCGGAGTCGCCGTCCCCGGAGAAGAACGCCAGGTCGGTGACGACCATGTCGACCGCCGTGGCGGCCGGCGCCGGCACAGCCCGCCGGCCGATGACCGGCGCGCCGCCGTTGCGGCCAGGCGCCGCGGCGCCGAGTTCGGCGGCGCTGAGGTCCAGCACCAGCTGGTCGCCGGCGCCGTCCCGGACCAGGCCGTTGCCGCGCAGGCACAGGACCATGTCCCGGGCCGCCAGGATGTCGGCGCTGTCCTGGACATTGACGCGGGCGCCCGTGACCGTCTTGCCGGCCAGGCTGGCAACCGGCGTGGCGCCGGCCATGATGGCTTCTTTCAGGTCCATCGCCGTGGCGTTCGGGAACCGCGATTTGAGCAGCGCCGCCAGGCCGGCCACATGCGGCGTGGCCATCGACGTGCCGCTCATGATCTGGTAGCCGCCGCCCGGGGCCGTCGACAGAATGTCAACGCCAGGCGCGCCCACGTCAACCGACGTGGCGCCATAGTTCGAGAACCAGGCCAGCTCGTCGTGGTGGTCGGTCGCCGCGACCGCCAGGATGTTGGCCAGGTCGTAGCTGGCCGGATACGCCGGCCAGGCGCCGTCGTTGTCCAGACCGTCGTTCGACGCCGCGCAGACCAGCAGGTGGCCGGCGGCCAGCGCCTTGCGGCAGGCGTCGTACAAGGCGTTGGAGTAACCGTAGCCGCCCCAGCTGTTGTTCGAGATGTGGGCGCCCATCTGCACCGCGTATTCAATGCTGCTGATCGCGTCCATCGTGAAGCCGCTGCCGTCGGCGCCGAGGAACTTCAGCGCCATGATGCGGACATTCCAGTTGACGCCGGCCACGCCGATCGCGTTGTTGCCCACGCCGCCGATCGTGCCGGAGCAATGCGTGCCATGGCCATCGTCGTCGCGCGGATCGCCGTCGCCATTGGCAAAGTCGTAGCCGTAGACGTCGTCGACAAAGCCGTTGCCGTCATCGTCAATCCCATTGTCCGGAATCTCACCGGCGTTGATCCACATGTTGGCCCGGAGGTCGGTGTGGGTGTAGTCGACGCCGGTGTCAATGACCGCCACGACGATGTCGCCCGTGCCCGTATAGCCGGCGTCCCAGAGTGGCATGACATTGATGTCGGCACCAGGCGTGCCGCCGGTCTGGCCGGTGTTGTACATGCCCCACAGATTGGCGAACAGCGCGTCGTTCGGCGGCGCCGAGGCCTTGAGCTCATAGTTGGGCTCGACGTACTCGATCTGGTCGGTCCAGTCACGGTACTGCTCAATCGCCGCCGCCATGGCCGCGGCGTCGTCGGCGTCCGCCGGCAGCTGCACCAGCTGCACGCCCGTCAGGGCCGACGTCTTCACCACCGTCGTGCCCAGCAGGGCGTGCGCGTCAGCCATCGCCCGGGCGCTGACCCCGGGCTTGAATTTGACGATCAGCTGCCCGGCCCGGTGACCCCTCTCCAGCATCTCGCTGACCGACACGGACACCGTCCGGTAGCTGCCGGTCTCCTCGCCGTACGGCGCGGCGGCCGCCTCGCTGGCGGACAGCGACGTGCGATGGTCACGATAGATCTGCGACGCCGGCAGGGCCGAGCCGTACACACGGACATTGTCCAGGCCGCCGACCAGGCCTTCACCGATGCTGAACACCGGGCCGGTGAAGGCGCCGGCGACGATGCCGTCGCCAAACGCGGGACAGATGAACCGCTGGCGCACGTCCTCACGCTCAGCCACCGGCATGCCGTTGACATACAGCGTGAGCACGCGTTCGTCCGCGTCATAGCTGGCCGCCAGATGCGTCCAGGTCGCGGCCGTGATGGCCAGGCCAGACACGTCATTTTCCGGCACCCGGAACGGCGTGGCCGCCGGGCCGTTCGGCGTGAACGACGCGTACGGCATGCCCGACGCCGTCCAGCCGAGTTCGAAGTTGACGCCATTCGCGGAGACCTGGCGCTTGAACAGCGTCACCGCCCCCAGGCTGTCAGGCTTGACCATGGCCATGACCGTCCAGCTGAACAGGCCATGACGCGCCTGCGGCGGAACGGTCAGCGCCGTGCCGTCCAGGACAAGATGACGCAGCACCGGACGGGTGTTGCTCAACGGCCGGAGCGGGTCCGCCGCGAAGCTGTCTTCATCCGGACGCCGGAACATGCCGTCAATGGCCGTGCCGTCGGCCTTCAGGCCGTACACTTCCTCGTAGTCGGAATAACCGTCGCCGTCCGAGTCGGCCAGGCGCGGGTCCAGCCCGAAGGACTGCTTCTCGCCATTGGTCAGGCCGTCGCCGGCCAGAGCCAGGGCATGGAAGTCGGCCGTGCCGTTGGCGGTGTCGTTCGGGACCGTGCCGGCCAGGTATTCATACAGATTGGTGAGGCCGTCCCCGTCCTCGTCGCCCTGCGGGTCGTCGAGACTGTAGACATTCTCGAACCAGTCCGGCATGCCGTCGCCGTCGGCGTCGTCAACATCGCGGAACGCCAGGGCCCCGGCCGTGCCGAACCAGTCAGCCAAACCGAACAGGTCGGCGGCAGCCGGATCGGCCGCGTAGGCGGCCCAGATGTCCGCATACGTCGTGGTCACCGCCAGGCCCGTGCCGTCGTCGTACACGACCTCGGCCACACTGGCCAGGATGCCGTCGTTGACGGTCGTCTCCGGCGTGATCGACACACCATAGTCGGAAGCCGGAATCGCATACGTCTCGGCGGTCTTCCAGCCCGGATGCGCGAAGTCCTCGATCGACATGCCGCCGTCGTCGAAGCGGAAACAGCGGAACAGTCCCGGCGCGCCGGTCTGGACCAGCCGCGTGCGGTTCTCGTCCAGTTCCACGGCGCCGCGGGCCACCGTCCAGACCCTGACTTCATCCAGCAGCACGCCGCCGCGCCAGGCTTTCTTCTCGACGTCGATGCCGCCTTCATTGACGACATACGCATCCGGGTCGGCCAGGCTGAAGAAGCTGCTGCCGTCAACCGGCAGGTAGTCGAGCTCCGTGGCGTTGAAGACGCGCCGGACCACGGCCTGGCCGCGGGTCTCGGTGCTGACCGACAGGCTCAGCGTGCGGGCCGCGGCATCCCAGGACGCCGCCAGGTGCACCCAGACGTCCGCCGGAATCGCCTGCGGGGACGTGACGTTGCCCTGGTCGTCGGTCGCGCCAAAGGCCAGTTCGATCGTCGTCTTCTTCGCCGTCTGGTAGGCGATGTAGGGCACGCCGGCGCGCAGGCCCAGGGCGTAGCCCAGGTTGTTGCCGACCGAACGACGCACCAGGGCGCCCGAAGCCAGGGCCGGGTCGGCGGCCTTCACCCAGCCCTCGACCGTCCACTGCGGCATGGCCAGGACACGGTCCGCCGCCGCCAACGGCACTTCCAGGCCGTCGAAGGCGCCGTCGCCGATGTTCGCCAGGACCAGGTAGCGGTTGACGAAGTTGTCGCCCGTGGCCGGGGCAAGCCGGTTCATGGAGTGCAGCGGGCTGGTGTAGTCCGCCATCTCAATGCCGTCAAGCACGCCGTCGTCATCGGAGTCGGGATTGAACGGGTCGGTCCCGAACGTCTGCTCGTCCAGGTTGCTGAGGCCGTCGTAATCCGGATCCCAGTCGGCGTCCAGGATGTTCTCATGCTTCAGGTGACCGAAGATGTCGCGGACGCCGTCGGTGTACTGGTTGACCGGGCTGGTGCCGGCCAGGTACTCGTAGTAGTCATTGAGGCCGTCGCCGTCCGAGTCGATGGTGCCGTCGGTCACGGTCAGGTCGTCAAAGTATTTCAGCTCCCACCAGTCCGGCAGGCCGTCACCGTCGATGTCGTCGTCGTCCGAACTGACCGGGCTGTCGCTTTCCAGGTCTTCAAAGGCGACATGGATGACCGTAGCTGTATTGCCACGCAGCCGGGCTGCATTGAGCCAGCCATTGTTCCAGTCGCCGAAGCTGGCGCTGTGACTGTCCTGGGCGGTCAGGCCGCCGTCGTCAAACCGATAGTACGCCACCAGGCCAGACTCGTTGCCGGCCAGCAGCCGGGTCATGTCCGAGACAAAGTCGGCATTGCCGCGCAGCCCATTCCAGAACCGGACTTCGTCCAGCAGGCCTGTGTAGCCGAGGCCGGCGCACACCGTCGTCACGCCGGGACCAGTGATAATCGGCGCGACCGCGCCGGTCTTCTGCCGGGTCTGGACGCCGTCCAAATAAAGGGTCAGCTCTCGGTTGGCGCTGTTGTAGGTGGCGGCAACATGCGTCCAGGTCTTGTTGTCCATCGTCACCGACGCCAGCGACGTGGCGGCGACTTCAGTGCCGACCGCATCGGTGTAGTACACCGACACCGTGCCATCTTGGTTGATCCGCAAGCCGTAATTGACCAGCTTTCTGGTCATCTCCGCCACCGTGCCGCGCCCTGTCGTATAGGTGCCGACCTGACGTTCCAGCAGAATCCGACTGCCGGATACGGCCTGGGTTTTCGCGGGCTGCATCCACAATTCGATGCTCCAGTCACGCAGGGCGAAGCGGCGCTGTTTCGGGAATTCCAGGCAGGCGCCGTCCACTCCGCTGAAACGCATGCCGCGCAGCACCAGCGGGCTGTTGCCATCCGTCGGGTCATACCCCCGGCCGACCTCGGCGCCGTCGTCGAGCCCGTCATCATCGGTATCGCTGACTACCGGCAGGCTGCCGTAGGCGTCCTCGTCCGCATTGGTCAGCTGGTCGCCATCAAAGTCCTCGTCGCCGTCAGCGATGCCGTCGCCATCACTGTCACGGTCGTACGGATTGGTGCCGATCTGATACTCCACCAGGTTGGACAGGCCATCCGCGTCCGGGTCGTCGTCAACGCCATAGCCCTGGTGCCCGACATACTTGCCCGGGTCGGAGTTGTCAAGGTCGAAGATGCCACGCAGGTAGTTAGCCTGGGTGGCGGTGCGGCCATGCCAGACACTGCGCGGGTCGAACTTGTAGTGATCGCCGCGAACAATGACTTCCTTGCCGTCAACGCTCAGGGCCATATCGGCCTTCATGCTGGCCCAAGGATAGGTGAAGGTCGTTGAACTCCACGGCACCTGGTAGATAACCGGCGCATTGCCGCCCGTGGTATAAGTCCAATACCCGGGGCGGCTGATGGGCGGCGTCGTCCTGGTCTGGCCGCCGGTGTCGACCAGATACAGATAAATCTGGTTGCGGCCCTGCTGCAGGTATTGGGCGATGTCGATCGTGCCGCCGCCGGCCAGGCCGACGTTCCGACCGTTGACGGTCATGATCTGAACCGCACCGTTGAACAAGGTCAGGGTGAACGGCGCGGTCTCGGGCTGGCGGTCCAGCACGATGTATTTCCAGACTTCCGTGAACATGCCGGACGGATAAGTCACGGCCGAGGCGACATCGACATACTCGAAGTTTTCAGGATAGCCGTTGATGTTGCCAATCGAGCCATAGACCGTGAAGTCACGAACAATATGTGCGGCGGTGCCAGTCGGCACCGGTGGATTATTCGGCTCCGTCGCCGTGGCGGCCGGGCGGTAGGCGTCGCCAACCCACCCCGTGGTGTTGCGACCGTTGATGCCCTGGGTGTTGCTGGCCACGATCTGCATCCAGTCGCCGGCGGCCCCGGCAGTCGCCGAATACGTCATCTGGCGCCATTTGTCAAGACCGTGCAGAGCCACCCACCACTCTGGCAGGCCGTCGCCATCCTCGTCATCCATACCCTTGACCTCGGCGGCAATGCCGTCATCGGCAAAAGCCTTGCGGATGTCGAGAAAATAATCACGGTCCAGGAAATTGCTGTAGTCTTCAGCATACTCGCCGACGTCGTCAAAACGGTAATAGGCCAGCAGAACATTGCTGTAAAGATAGATATTGCGACCAGGCGCAAACATCGGCGCCTGCACGGCGTCAGCCACACCGGCCAGCTGGTTGTACAACATGGCGCTGTAGCTGCCGGTGTTGATGGTGTCGCGCGTCGGGATGACGTCGTTGAGCCAACGGTCAATTTCCGCCTCGCTGCGGGCTTCGCCCCAGATACGGATTTCGTCCAGATAGCCGTCGTCCAGTCCCTGGCCAATGAAGGCTTCACCGGCGCCGATCAGGGGCTTGGTCAGCGTCTGCCGGGCAATCAGGGAGATGCCGTTGACGTAGAGGCGCAGACTGTGCTCCTCCGGCGCCCAGACCAAAGCCAGGTGATTCCACTCGCCTTCGGCCAGCTGCGCCATGTCGGCGCCGTCGACGCTCTTCTCGCCGCCGACCCGGACCAGGTCGCCGCCAGTATTGAAGATCGCACCGACCGGGTAGCCATTTTCAAGGCCGAGACGGAAGCTGTCGGCATTGTAGCTGTCATATCGGAATACGTCGCCATCCAGATCGGCGCCGCGCCGGAACCAGGTCTCGATCGTCCAGGCGCCTTCGCCAAACAGGAAGCGATTGGGATACTGCACCGCAACCCCGCTGGCCCCGGCCACGGTCCTGAACTTGGCCAAGTCCAGGCTGGAGCTGATAAAATTGCTCCTGCTGCTGGGATGGACTGGGCTGGTGCAGGCCTCGACTTCAGTCTTGTCGTCAACGCCGTCGTCATCGCTGTCCCGCAGACGCGGATCGGCGCCGTGACGCTCCTCTTCCGCATTCGTCAGCCCGTCGCCGTCAAAGTCCTCGGCGCCGTCGATGATGCCATTGCCATCGCTGTCCGGGGCGACCGGATTGGATCGGCAGTAGTATTCATAGAGGTTGCTGAGGCCGTCACCGTCAAGATCATCGCCGGCGTTGATGGCCGTCTCACTATGGTTGGCGTACAGTGCTTCCCACCAGTCGGGGAGACCGTCGCTGTCCAGGTCATCCATGCCGATGATTGGCCGGAATACCAGGGCTGTGGTCCAGTCGCTGGCGCCATCCGCACCGGCCAAGACTTCCAGCACGGCTGGGTCAGCCGCACTGCTCTGCTCAACGACCTCGTCCGGGACGAGATAGTCAATCGCCTTCAGTTCATACAGCCGGGCCTCGCGATGAGGGTACGGGAAACAGAAATCCTCAATATTGAACCCGCCGTCGTCATAACGATAGTAAGCCAGCAGATTGCTGTAGTCGGCCGCGCGCAGCAGCCGGTCGCGGGTCGCGAGGGTCGCAGACACGGTCCGGACGCCAGCCCAGACCCGGGTCTCGTCCAAATAGCCGGCCGTCATGGTAACCGCCTCATCCTTGCCATTGCCGGCCAGCCAGACTTCCGTCGACTTGCCGCTGTGGTACAGGGGCACGCGGTTGGTCGTCAGGCTGAACTCCATGACACCGTTGATATACAGGCTCAGAACCCGGCTGACCGGATTCCAGACCCCACTGACGTGCGTCCAGACGTTGGCCGGGAGCAGCGTCGTCAGCAAGCTGGTGCTGCCGCCGACGTAGATGTTGTTGCTGGCGCCGTCACTGCTCTTCAAGGCCTCCATGCCGGCGTAGAGGTTAGCCTGTCCACCGTTAAGTTCATAGCCGACTTCCAGGATGGACTGATCGCTGTTGCGGACCGCCATGATGACATAACGGCCATCAGTCGCCGACAAGGCGGCGTCTGGCAGCATCACCCAGGTCTCGACCGTGACGCCGTTGTAGAGCTGATCAAAGGCGTCACGTTCCGGCAGACGGATGCCGCGCCATTCATCGCCCATGGCCGCGGCCGGAACGCCGAGGTCCAGGCTGCGCGGCGGGGTGAGCTTCAGATGCGGCGGATTGCCGTCAATCGAAGTGTCAAAGATATTGGCGGCATAATGCGCCATGCTGTAATTGGGATTGGTGACCAGGCCGGCATTGCCGCCGAAGCCGAAGATTTCTTCGCCGTCGGAGACGCCATCATCATCGGTGTCCCAGACGCGCGGGTGCGTGCCCCAGTCCTGTTCCTCAAGATTGGTGAGCCCGTCGCTGTCCGGGTCCTGGTTGCCATCCGGCTTGCCGGTTTCCGTCTCCGCCTTGTTGGGGTCGGTGCCGGCCAAGTATTCATAATAGTCGGTCAGGCCGTCGCCATCGGCGTCGCCGGTGCCATCGGTGACATCAATGTTGCCGAAGTGTTTGATTTCCCAGCTGTCAGGAATGCCGTCGCCATCGATGTCCAAAGTGTCACTGTCATCACGCTCATCATCCTGCACCAGGATATTGGTGGCATGCGGCGTGAAGACCGGTGGGGTGACCGAGGCATCAAGGTCGCCCTCATAGATGGTTCGTCCCAGCGGCGCGGACATGGCATGGGCAAAGCCATTGTACCAGTCCTGCTTCCAGGCATAGTTCTCAATGGAGCTGCCGCCGTCGTCAAACATGAACGCATGAATCAGGGACTTGTCCGTCTTCATGAACGGAACCGCCACCTTGAAGTTGTTGTAGGTGATGGTGCCAGTGTTCAGGTGCATCCTGAGGCCGGAACTGTAGGATTCGACGATCCGGTTGCGCTCCCGGGCGACATTCCAGATGGCAATGTTGTCCAATCGGCCGACAAAGGCGTCGGCAATGACGGGATTGGTCGCCGTGCCCTCGCCCTCCTGCGGCAGGGGGCCGCCCAACGTCAACCCGCCGACGCCGCGCAGCGTGGTCGGCGGGACGTCCGCAATATTGGCCAACGTAAAGGCCGCATCACCATTGACATAAATCACAATTTCACCGCCCGTGCCGTCTTCCAGGGGCGGCGTGAAGCTGGCGGCAATATGCGTCCAGGCGTCATCCTCCAGCTTTTCAAAGCCGTCGACCATGGTCATGGCGGCGTAAATCGGGGTGATGACCACCTCGCTGGAGCCGTTCGGATTGTCCTTGACGACGGTAAAGCCGGCATAGGGCAGACCCTCGTCAGTCAAGCCGATTTCGTAGTTGACCGCATCGCCGGCGGCATAGCGTCCGACCGTCCGGCGCAGAATGACCTGGCGATGATTGTCGCCAAGCGTGTTGTCCTTGTCGGAACGACCATCGGCGAATTTCGGCCGAATCCAGGCCTCCATGGTCCAGGCGTCGAGCTCATCGTGCCCGAGAAGGTCGCCGACCTCCGGGATAACCAGCACATAAGTGCCATCCGTTTCCAGGGCCTTGTTGACCTGTTCCGGGCAATCGGCGCTGTCGAGCGGATCGTAGCCGTTGACCGACTCGTCATAATCGCTGACGCCGTCGTCATCGGTGTCGGCGACATGTGGGAAGGTGCCGATGTTCTGCTCAATCTTGTTGTTGAGACCATCAAGGTCGCTGTCGTGCTCGCCGTCCAGCATCAGGTCCGGGGTGTTGACCTTGCTCATCGGATTGCTGTTGGCGAGGTACTCGGTCCAGTTGCTCAGACCGTCATTGTCCGGATCCTGGTCATAGGCCCAGGGAAGAATGGCGAAGTTCTTTTCATACCAGAAATAGCGTTTGGGCGTGCCGTCGATTTCATAGGCATGGGTCTTGGCCAGCGACTCTTGCGTGGGCCACACGGAACTGATGCTGCCAGTGCCCGGCGCCGACCAGAACGGCTGCTTGGTGTAGAACCAGCGGTTGTGCCCGAGCAGGTTGTCTGGCGTGCGGCTGTTCACCCGAACCGACGCGTGGAAGGTGTACGCCGTCAGCGGACTGGAATTGTCATAATGATTGGCCAGGATGGTAATCCGGTTGCGGCCCTTCTGCAGCAGCGGCTTCAGATCCAGACTGCCCCCCAACGCCGCTGACGTGCTGCGTTCGTGCAGGCCAAAGCGATTCGCGACCGCACTCAGCGAATTGGTGATGTCCTGACCCGGCAGGCCCTGGCTGTCAGCACTATAAGGCAGGCGCTCGCCATTGACGAAAATGAAGATTTCATTCAAGGCGCCGGTACCGCCGACCGAGCCGCCCAGACCCCAGCTCATGACCGCCGTGTCAATGACTTCGACGTTGTCAAAGAACAGGTCGGTGAAATAGACATAGGCGTCCTTGTCCATGCCGACATGGATGCCGTGCGTCACCCGTTCGCCGGTGAGGGGGTCGATGAAGCTGCTGCCCTCGGCACAGAACACCTCCGGCGTGTTATAGTCGCTGTGGACGCCGTCAAGCGCCCCGGCATAGACATAATCCTGGTCGAAGTCAAACAGGCCGCCGGCGGTCCGGCCCCAGTAAAGCTGCTGCCAGCCGTCCGGGATCGGGTCGTAGTCGGAATTGCCGCCACCGTTCATGTTGACGGCACGCTGAAGGACATGGCTGACCGTCCAGAAGGCGCCGGTCATGTCGTCGCCATGCTCCGTGCTCCAGGACGACAGCATCCGATAGTACAGATCGCCGGTCAGGGCTTTCAGGGAATGCGGCCAGTCCGCGGCAATTTCGTCACGCAGCGGGTAGGCGAAGTCCTGGGCATTGCGGCCGCCATCGTCAAAACGATAGTACGCGGCCGGCATGTTGCCGTAGTCATCCGTCGCCGGGTCGCCCAGCACGACCGGCAGCGCCTTGCTCATCCACTCGCGGATTTGCTTGTTCAGGCGCAGACCGCGGCGGCCGTCGGTCGTGTCCAGCCAAATCCTGACGTCGTCCAGATAGCCGGACAGATGGCCGCCGTCCCGTTCGCCGAGGATTTCCGTCACAAAGCCCGCCTCCTCGTCGTCGCCATTGATCAGCGGCGCGGCAATGCAATACTTGGAACCGGCAAACGTGCCGTTCAAGTACAGTGACAGCACTTTTGCCCGGGAATTCCAGACCGCCGAGTACTTGACCCACACATTGGCGCCAATCCTGGTGCCGTTATTGGACTTCAGTTCCAGAGTGTTGACCAGCGTCCCCGTCTCGTCCCGCCACCAGCCGTTCATGCTGGCACGGACATAGGGAATGCCGTCCTCCAAACCAAAATCGAAGTAATACAGGTCAATGTCACCTTGGGTCGCAACGCGGCGGACAAACGAACCGGTGTCCATGGTTTCGTCGGTCAGCATGAACCACGCCTCCACGGTCCAGTCCTGGGTCAGGCCATCCTGGCCGGCATTGACACCGAGCTGGCGATCCTCTTCCGGGATAATCAACACCGAATCGGCATCGCCATAGCCGCGCAACGCGCGCCAGACCACCGGACTGAGGGAGTCTTCCTTGCCGGAAGGGACGTCACCGTAGTCTTCCGTATAGTCACGGATGCCGTCGTCGTCAGTGTCGATGTTGCTGTCGGGCACGCCATCATACGTGTTCGGATTGTTCGGGTCCAACGGCTTGCTGCTGTTCCAAGTGAGGTATTCCTCGTAGTTGGTCAGGCCATCGCCATCGGGGTCGCCATGCCGGCCGTTGACGCCAGTGGCGTCGTAGGGATCAAGACCATAACGGATTTCCCACCAGTCCGGCAGACCGTCGCCGTCGCTGTCGTCGTTGTCCTTGATCCGCGGATTCGCGCCAGCGCGGAATTCATCGTAGTCAATCAAACCATCGCCATCATAATCACTGTACTGATCGACGACGTCAAGACTGCTGAAGAAACGCATTTCCCAGAAGTCGGCAATGCCATCCTCGTCAATATCGGCATTCAGGTAGACAAAGGTCTCCTCATGGGCAGCATTGCACGGCAGGATATTCATCCGGCCCTTGCCGGCTTCGCCTTCGGACGGCGCCCCCTCCAGGGTGGCGACCATGTCCTCCCACCCGGCCAGGGCGGCCTGGGCCGCAAGCAGCGCATTCCAGGCATTATCGCGGGCGTTCACCGCCGCATTGTAGGTGGCGGTCTGCTCCGCCGTCGGATTGGTCAGGGCGCTGTACACCGCCAACGCCGATTGCCAGTTGCGATAGGCGTTGTCATAGATCATCTGCCGCTGTGCCACCTGGGCTGCCAGCAGCGCCTTTTGCGCCGAACTGGAGGACTGTGCCGTTTCCCCAGCATCGTCAAACCGGAAGTAAATGGCCAGGTCGGTCATGTCGGTCAGGAAATTGCCGCGTGCCGCCGCAATCTCCTCGGCGGTGCGCACCCGGTTCCAGATGCGGACCTCATCGACCAGCATCGACAGACGGCTGCCGGCATGCTCGTCATCGCCGATGACCAGGTCGCCTTCCTGGGGCACATCAAAGATGCGGCCCAGGCGGACTTCGTCAACGTATGGCTCAAGCTCCTCGTCGCCCTTGAACACATACATGCTGACACTGTGCGTGGATGAAATCTGGGTGGCCATCAACTGCTGCACCGTGACAGCCACATGCGTCCAACCATCGCCGGGCGCAAACTCGGCATCGGGATATTCGACATCCCTGACGATATGGTGTCCGGTGGTCAGCGCATCATTGCCAATGACCACGTAGTCAAATTTCAACTTGCCATTTTCCAAATACAGTTTGAAGTCCGGGAAGACCCCCAAGGCCGGCTTGGAAAGCCGCTTCTGCAAGAGGACACCACTTTTGCCAGAGGCCTCATCCAACTTGAACCAGAGTTCCAGGCTGTAACTGCGCAGGCTGTTGATTTCGTTGAAGTCCTCAACCAGGGCGTACGGCGCCGTGCGGCCGGTCATCGCGACCGTGGTTTCCTCCCCGGTCTTGCTCAGGATGCGGGCTTCATGCGGAGCCGTAACCAGGTCAAGAACGCGATTGAACAGCGGACTGTACGGGTCAACCGGGTTGGTGTCGGTGATATTAACTTCATACAGATCCCAGATGCCGTCGTCATCCGTGTCAGCCATCCCCGGATGAGTGCCCCAGGCGATTTCGTCCGAGTTGGCCAGGCCATCACCATCCGAATCAATGGCGCCATCCTTCAGGCCCGCGACCGCTGCGGCGCCGTCGTCGATGTCGCCATCGGGAATCGGATTGCCGGCTTCATCGACGAACCCGCCCGCCGCGGTCGTCTGCGTAACCAGAGTGTACACGCCGTTGACCATGGAGAAGAAGGACCGGGGAATGGTCACGGCCTTGGTCGGATCGGTCCCGGCCAGATATTCATAGTAGTCGGACAACCCGTCGGCGTCATAGTCACTGGTGTTGTCGGCGATCGCCAAGCTGTCAAAATACAGGTATTCCCAATTGTCGGCGATGCCGTCGTCATCGCTGTCCAGGGTGATGTCCGGCAGCTCATTGACATCGCTGTCTTGAACCGTGGCGCCAACCAGGACGCCGGCGTTTTCCCATTCCGTCAACCAGTCGTTCGGGAAACGGAAGTTTTCGACGGTGGCGCCGCTGTCGTCAAACCGGAACCAGCCGATCAGGCCATATTCGTCCCCAGTCAGTTCCATGCCCATATAGGCCGCTATCTGAGCCGCGTTGCGGGTCTGGTCCCAAAGCCTCGCTTCAAACATGCTGCCGGCAAAGCCGCCCAATTGCACGGCGGCGGTTTCGCCGACGTTGCCGAGGTAGAGTCCGGTCATGGCAATCGGCGCCGAAACGCCGACTTCCTCGCCATTGATATAGAAACGAACTTCCTGGTGATTGGCCTGGCCGGCCGCCGGACCAATGCTGACCGCGACATGCGCCCACTCGCCGACGACAACCGCCTCCTCGGAGTCAACTGCTTCCGAGGCAGTCTGCCCATCCAGGCCGATGTAGTCAAAAGCAAAACGCAGCTTGCCGTCAGGCAGCAATCCGATGTGGTAGTTGTCATTGCCGCCAGACAGCTGTCGGCGCAGGAGGGTGCCTGCCACGCCGTCCAACTTGACCCAGGCTTCGAAGGTCAGACTCGACAATGCATAGGCGGCATGATCAGGCAGCTGCACGAACTGGGTGTCGTCGGCCATCACCAATTCGCGATACACGAACGGACTCAAGCTGTCCAGCGGATTCTTGCCGGCCGCGACTTCGGCACCGTCAGGTTCGCCGTCGTCATCGGTGTCGAGATTGTTCGGGAGCGTCCCGGCCATTTGTTCATTGAGGTTGCTCAGGCCATCGCCGTCTGTATCCCAAGCGGCATCGGTGGTGTCGCCCTGGGTCGCCGGGTCCGTAATCTCCTTGGTCGGGTCGGTGCCAGCCAAGTATTCAAAGAAGTCGGACAGGCCGTCGCCGTCGGTGTCAGTGGTGTCA
>CAYOUR010000079.1:0-17048 GCA_964407145.1 uncultured Lentisphaeraceae bacterium
TCGTCCTTGCACGATGCCCGGCAGCCTGAAGGCTGTACGACCTGCGGCAGCCTGAAATCAAGCGCCCATCACCACATTTCGCCCATTGACCATAAATTCTCAATGAGCGACCCGTTACCCCAATCACACCAGCCCCAAACCACACCTGCTTGCCAGACACACGCCGCGGCATTATATTCAATCCGGTCGAAATGACCTTATGTTTACCACCGGAAAAACACCCATGGCTAAGCTCTTCCTGATCGCGACACCGATCGGCAATTTACAGGATATGACTCCACGCGCCCGCGAAATCCTGGCCAGCCTGGACGCACTCGCCTGCGAGGATACACGGCATACCGGCAACCTGCTCAAACTCCTGGATATTCCCAGGCCGCCAGTCGTCGTCTCCAACCATGAACACAATGAACGACGCATGGCCGACACAATCGTCGCACTGCTCAATTCCGGCAAAAAAGTCGGCCTCTGCAGTGACGCCGGATACCCCGGCATCAGCGACCCCGGATACCCGGCCATCGCCGCGGCGCTGGCCGCCGGACATGACCTCGAAGCCATCCCCGGAGCCAGCGCCATCCCCCTCGCCCTGCTCTGCTCCGGCCTGCCGACCTCCAGCTATACCTTCAAGGGATTCCCCCCCAGAAAACCAGGCCACCGCCGGACTTTCCTCGAAATGGACCGAGACCTCCCGCACACCCTCGTCCTCTATGAATCACCTTTCCGAGTCGGAAAACTGCTCGCCGAAGCCCTCGACATCCTCGGAAACCGGCAGGCCGCAGTCTGCATCGAACTGACCAAACAATTCGAACGAATTGTCCGCGGCCCCCTCGCCAAACTGGCCCTGACCTTCCAAGAGACCAAAATCAAAGGCGAAGCCGTTGTCGTCATCGCCGGCAACAACCCGAAATTCATCGCCCCTGACGACATTGAAACCAATAACGGCGACAATACCGACCGCCCATCGACGCAGACATTCACGGATGTGCCCATAACACCTTAACCGGCAAAGCCCAAGACAGGCCACCCCCACCATGGACATGGTGCCCGGTGCCGGGCAATCTTCCCGACCCATGACGCCGGCAAAACGCCTGACAGCCCACTGGCGCCGGCACAATAGGTTAACACCAAAAGCAGAAACCAGCCCTTTAATGCGCGCTTTTGCTTGTTTTTGATTGATGTTGCGCTTTTCTGCTCTATATTAATGCTTTTCCCTTATTTCCCTGCCCCGGGATGCGGGCGCATAGAAACACGAGTTCGGGTCTGGAGGTATTTTGTGAAAGTTCTGGTGATCAATTCCGGCAGTTCGTCATTGAAATTCACGCTGTTCAGCATGACGAACAAAACCGTCCTGGCCAAGGGTCTGGTGGAACGGATCGGGCTGAAAAACCCCCATCTGATCTATCAGCCCGGCACCCGCGGCAAATTCGAAGAAGACCTGACCATCAAGAACCACAGTGAAGCCCTGCGCTCAATCTGTGAAAAGCTGATCGACCCCGCGGCCGGCGTCCTGAAGTCCCTGTCCGAAGTCGAGGCGATCGGCCATCGCGTCCTGCACGGCGGCAAAACGTACACCCAGCCCATCCTCGTTGACGAATCCGTCAAGGAAGGCATCCGCAAATGCATCGTCCTCGGCCCCCTGCACAACCCCGCCAATCTCGGCGGCATTGAAGCCTGCGAACAAGTGTTCCCCGGTATCCCCAACGTGGCCGTCTTCGACACGGCCTTCCATCAAACCATGGAACCGGAAGCCTACATGTACGCCATCCCCCGCGAATTCTACGAAAAATATGACGTGCGCAAATACGGCTTCCATGGCACCAGCCATAAATTCGTCTACTTCAACAGCTGCGAATTCCTCGGCCTCGACCCCGACAAGGCCAAAATCGTGACCTGCCACCTGGGCAACGGCAGCAGCCTCGCGGCCGTCAAGGGCGGCAAAGTCGTCGACACCAGCATGGGACTGACACCCCTCATGGGACTGGTCATGGGCACCCGCTGCGGCGACCTCGACCCCGCCGTCATCCCCTTCCTCATGGCCCAGACCGGATACTCGACCTCGGAAATCGACGCCATCCTCAACAAGAAAAGCGGACTGCTCGGCATGTCCGGACTTTCCAGCGACATGCGCGACATCGAAGCCGCCCGCGATCAGGGCAACACCCGGGCACAAGAGGCCTACGACGTCTTCATCCATCGCCTCGTCCACTACATCGGCGGCTACTACCTCCTGCTCGGCGGCGCCGACGCCATCGCCTTCACCGGCGGCATCGGCGAAAATGGCGTCAACACCCGACGTATCCTGGTCAATCGCATGGCGGCTCTGGGCTGCGAACTGGATGAACAGGCCAACAACTCCCACGGCAAGCAAGTCGTCATCACCAAACCCGGCGCCAAAACAACCGTCCTGGTGACTCCGACCAATGAAGAGCTGATGATCGCCATGGAAACCCTCGAACTGGTCAAACAACCAGTCTGCGCCTGAAGACGCGACCTTCAGCAGCAGCCCCAGGCAAACCCCTCCCCGAACACCTCCGCCACCAGCCATCAATGCAAGGAGTATGAAACATGGCAGGCCTGATGAATAGACTCTTCCCCAAAGCCGCCGCCGCCGGATTGACCATCGTCCTACCCGAAGGACATGACCCACGCGTCATGCAAGCCGCAAAACTGGTCGCCGAACGCAAAACCGCAAAAGTCAAAATTCTCGCCACTCCAGCCGAAGCCGAACAGGCCGCCAAAGGCGTCTGCTTCCAAAAACTCGATGTCGAAATCATCGACTGGAACAAGTCGCCACTCTTCGACCAGCTCGCCATGGCCTTGTTCGAACGCCGCAAAAACAAAGGCCTCACCGAAGACCAGGCCCGTGAAATGACGGGCAACAGGCTCTATTTCGGCAACCTGATGCTCAACCAGGGCCTCGTCGACGGACTCGTCGCCGGCTCCATCGCCTCCACCCCCGACATGCTTCGCAGCGCCTTCCACTGTGTCGGAACCGCCAAAGGCATCAAACTGGCCAGCAGCTGCTTTGTCATGGACCTGAAAACCCCAGCCCCCGCCGGCGACGAAACCCTGATCTTCGCGGACTGCGGCGTCAACCCGAATCCGACCGCCGAAGAGCTGGTCGACATCGCCTTGGCCACCATCAACACCCATCAGGCCCTGATCGGCACCCAGCCAAGACTGGCCTTCCTCTGCTATTCCACCAAGGGCAGCGCCAAAGGCGACCTGGTCACCAAAATGGCGACGGCCGCCGAACTGACCCGGACCCGCGTCGCGGAACTCGGCCTCGACGCCCAAGTCGACGGCGAACTGCAGGCCGACGCCGCCCTGGTCCCCGCCGTCGCCGCCGCCAAAGCCCCCTCCAGCCCCCTCCAGGGCCAGGCCAACATCCTCATCTTCCCCGACCTGAACTGCGGCAACATCTGCTACAAAATGACCCAACGCCTCGCCGGCGCCGAAGCCTATGGCCCCATCATGCAAGGCGTTGCCAAGCCGATCAACGACCTGTCCCGCGGCTGCTCCGCCGAAGACATCGCCGGCGTCGCCGCCATCACCGCCTGCCAGGCCATTCTGAAGTAACTCCCCCGGCAACATCTCGACCGGCACAAGACCTGCCAACGCCTCCCCGCCCCCAGGACGGCTGCATGCCGACCTGGGGGCTTTTTTCCCCGTCCGCACAAACCACCATGCCCATGACCCACGATCCATGACCCTCGGCCGACCGACATTCACCATCGTCCACTGCCCACTGCCCACAAAATTATTCACCCATCCACTTGCATAAGCAGGGGGAAAACAATATAATTAGTCGGTCTGGCCGGAACGGTATCACCCCGGCTCTTGCCGCTGCCTTTTCCTGGCCGTTTCTCTGGATGCCGCGCCATTGGGCCGGCACACGGCCGCCGCCTGGCCCAGCCACCCGGCGACCGCGCCCTGCCTGGGTCACCTATGCCGGCACGTCCTCCGGCAATAGGCCCCATGGGCTGAACCTTCCGCCATTTGGCGCCGTCCGCGATTTGACTCGAAAAATGCAAGGAGAGAACGACATGAGTTTGAGAAAATCTATCCTCCGACGCACGACCTGCCCCGTCAAGCAAGACACGGTCAACGTCGCGCTGGTCGGCGCTGGAGGCATGGGCGAGGGGGTCGTCAAGAACCTCCTGGCACTGCCCGATGTCCGCATCGTCGCCGTCGCCGACCCGATCGCCAGCTATCAGGACGACTTCTTCTACAAACGGCCGCTCGGAAGAGTGCCGGTTATCGAACGCCTGGAACAACACTACCGCGCCACGGAACCCGGCTACACCTGCCCAGGCTATGAGGACTTTCGCGACATGCTCGACCGCGAACCGTCCATCGACGCCGTGGTCTGCGCCACGCCCGACCACCTGCACGCCTACGTGTCCATCTACGCCATGCGCAAGGGCAAACACGTCTACTGCGAAAAACCACTCGCCCACAACATCCGCGAAGTCCGCATGATGGCCCAGGTGGCCGCCGAAACCGGCGTCGCCACCCAGATGGGAAACATCGGCCATGCCCGGGACGGCATGCGCGAAACCGTCGAATGGCTCAAGGACGGCGCCATCGGACCCGTACTCGAAGCACATGCCTGGGTCGGCGCCGGACGCTGGAACAAGTGGATGGTCACCCCCCCGGAAGACACGCCGCCCGTCCCCGAAGGCTGCAACTGGGACCTCTGGCTCGGACCAAGACCCAGCCGACCCTACCACCCGACCCTCACCCCCGTCCGCTGGCGCGATTACTGGTCCTTCGGACTGGGCGCCATCGGCGATTTCGTCTGCCATGACATGGATGTGATCTGCTGGGCCCTCGACCTGCACGCCCCCCATACCGTCGAAGCCTTCGCCGCCGACAAAACGCACCCGGACTTGATTCCACATGGCGGCATCTGCCATTTCTGGTTCAAAAGCCGCAGCCGCCGCCCGGCCGTCAAGGTCTCCTGGTATGACGGCGGACTCCGCCCGCCCACCCCCGACAACTGGCCCGCTGATGTCGCCTGGCCCAGGCGCGGCTGCATGTTCGTCGGCGAAAAAGGCTACCTCGTCTGCCCGGGACTGGGCGCCACACCGTTCCTGGTCCCCGCCAAGCTGGCCAAATCCTATACCCCGCCAGCGCCGACCATCCCACGCTCACCTGGACACCACCGCGAATGGATCGACGCCTGCAAGGGCGGCAAACCCGCCGGCGCCGAATTCGGCTATTCCGCCCGCCTCACGGAACTGGCCCTCCTCGGCGTCCTCGCCCTCCGCACCGGCCAACGCATCACCTGGGATACCAAGAACATGCAGGCCGTCAACTGCCCTGAAGCCGAGGCCATCATCCAAGGCGAACCCTACCGCAAAGGCTGGGAACTCTGACCCCGAAACACAGCCGCCGCCAATACCACCCAAAAACAATCAGGGCATCGGTTCCACCACAATGGCGGAGCCGATGCCCTGTTTGATGCCGCCATGGCGTCCGGCGCGCCCGACGCCATGGCACGGCCGCCCGGCACCCGCCAAGCCGCTTGCCACTCCTCGTCAAACCCCGGCCAGCGCTATCGACAACTTGAAGAACTTGACCGCGTTGTCATGCGCAATCTTGGTGAACACCGCCTTCGAAATGCGGCCTTCGTCCCGCCACCGCAGCAGCAGCTCACGCAACAAATAACGGTGATTCGGACCGCAAGTGTCCGTCCCAAAAAACAGCCGGTCCTGAAATTCCGTCAGAAACTTCGGCCCATAGTCCTCATCCCTGGCCAACGGCCCGTACGCGTCAGAAAGCTCGCCGTACAAATTGCCATAATGACGGAAGAATTTCGGCACGACGCCCTCTTCCTTGATTGGCCCGGCCAGCGGTCGGCCAGGCGCCTGCCCCCCCTCCGGATAAAAGGGCGGCTTGCGCTGCGCCGGCGAATCAAGGCGCCCAAGCTCATACCAGAACACCGGACCGTGGGCAATAAAGTTCAACCGGGGAAACCGCTGCAGGCTGTGCTCCAATTGCGGCAAGCCCGGCTCGTCATACAAACCAAAATCGCCGCCGACCTGGTCCGAACCGTCAAACGTCACCGGCAAACCAACCGCCTGGGCATGCTTGAATAAATTCTGCACCATCGGATCGCGCATCGGCACATTCAACATGATCTCACCAACCCCAAGGCAACCCTTGTCACGATAATACCGCAGCACCGTGTCCAGGGGAGCGTCACACGCATTCGTCAACAGCCGCGGATCAAGGTTGCAAAACGGCAGAAAACGACCAGGATAGTCCTCGCACATCTCCAGAATGTCCTCGTTCGCCTGCGGAAAATAAATCTCCGGACTGACAATCGGCAGGATGAATCCGCACTCAATGCCCGCTTCGTCATAACGCTTCAACAGCTCCGCCGCCGAACAAAAACGACACACAAACGGGACTGGACGACGATACGCGTGCGTGTGAATGTCAATAAACATGCCCAACGCCTCCTTCAACTGCAAAAAAACGGTTTTCAACGCCATACATGCCGGGGATAACGACGGGCCAGCTCCGGTTTGATGCGCGGATAGTGCACTTCCCAAAAACGCCTGAGATCATCCGTGATTTGCACCGTCCGCTGATTCGGGGCCAGAATATCCAGAAGCACCGGCACCGAACCACCAGCCACCCGCGGCGTCTCATCCATATCGTAAAAATCCTGAATGCGGGAACGGCCTTTCGGCGGCAGACCGGGCGTATACTCCAGCCGCATCCGCCGGCCGCACGGCAACATCACCTGCGCCGGCGCATTCGTCTCCACAAACTGAACCAGACCCCGCGGCATGATCTGACGAATCGCACTCAGACAATCCTTGCCTTTCACCGAGCGATAGCTCGTCTCCCCGGCGCACAAAACACGGTGTACCTTCGCACGGTCGCACTCGTCATACAGCGGCAAACCACGATCCGGAAAAATCCCGGCCAGCCAGCGCACCCGCGCAATCCACCGCTCGACTTCAACATCCCATTGCGGCAAAGACAACTTGCCTTCGTCCAACAAACGCGCCAATATCTCCGCCGCGGCCTCCGGGTCAGGATCCTGACGCAACTTCTCCTCCAAAATCACGCCAAGACATGACAAGGTCTGCCGCCGAACCACCTGCTGCCGGCCGTCGTCCCAAGACGCCGCATCCGTCTCCTCCCAGGATTCCGGAAAAAAATCCCATAGCCACTGCTCCCGCACACCGCTGGCCAGGGACAACACCGTCTTCGTCCCCGGCTGCGAAGCCTGGCCTGCCTCACGGACCTCGCCGGCGATGAACAACGACTCGCCACGAACAACACTCTCCCGCGATAACTCACCCAGACGACGTCCAGACAACTCGCAGACCAAAGTGCCCTGGTTACGACGACGCACCAGCCGGTCAGGAAAAACACGCAGCAAACACTGCAAAAATGACAACTCCGAATCCGTACCCCCGCCCGCCGATGCGCCGGAACCGGAACCGCCAATGCCCCGAAGACGACGACTCTCAGCCAGAAAATCCTGCGCCGCCCGGACGACGTCGCGCGCCGCCCCGGCATTCAACCCCAGCCCAAGGCACTGCTGAGGCTCAAAATGAACCTCCCGAGCCACCCGCAGCAAATGAAACGTCTCCAGAAAATCCGATTCCGGCAACGACTCCTGACGCGCCCGGCGCTTGGCCTCCTGACGCCGCCGTGTACTCTCCGAACGCGAGGTCGACGACGTTGACACCCGAACCGGACGCTCACTCAAAATCGCCGCCGCCAAAGACGCCTCCTCCGGGCAACCCTCCCGCGTACCCAGCCAAAGCAGCAAGGCCAGACGAGGATGCGCCGGAACCTGGCTCAACTCTTCACCCAACGGCGTCAGGCCGCCGCCAGAATGAACCAGACCCAGCTGACACAGCAACTGCCGCGCTGCCGACAGCGCCCTTGGCTGCGGCGCCTCGTACCAGGGAAAACAACCCGGGTCGGAAAAACCAAAAGCCGTCACCGCCAGCACGGCTTCGGCCAAATCAAGCCGCTGAATCTCCGGCACCGACCGCGCCGGCTTGGCCGAATGGACCATCTCCGACCATAAGCGTATACATGTCCCAGGCGCCTCGCGGCCAGCCCGGCCCGCACGCTGCTCCGCCGAGTCACGCGCAATCGGACGCGTCTCCAGCAAGTTGACGCCACGACCCGAATCGTGACGGGCTATCCGCGCCAGGCCGCTGTCAATCACATGCCGAACACCAGGTATCGTCAGCGACGTCTCCGCGATATTCGTCGCAATGATGACCTTGCGACGGTCCGACGGCGCCATCACCTGACGCTGCTCAGACGGCGGCAATTCGCCGTACAGCAGATGAATGGAAAATTCCGAAGAAGAACGGAGCCGGCGGCATTCCTCCGCCGTGGCCCGAATCTCATAGCCGCCCGGCATGAATATAAGCACGTCGCCGGCTTGACCCGACAGCAGTATCCGCCGCAAAGCCTGCGCCGCAGCCATCGGCGCGCCCTGGTTCGCCGGCAACGGCGAATACGTGACAGCCACCGGATGAACACGACCTTCCGCGTGAAGGTGGGGACAACCGCCGAGATACGCCTGCAAAGGCCCCGCGTCCAAGGTCGCCGACATGACCACGATACGTAAATCCGCCCGGCGCGTCCGCACGCAATGCCACGCCATCGCCAAACCGAGATCGTTGTTCAAACTGCGCTCGTGAAATTCATCAAACACAATCGCCGCCACGCCATCCAACTCCGGGTCGCTCACCAGCTGCCGCGTCAGAATCCCCTCCGTGATGAAAAGAATCCGCGTCTGCTCCGACAACGCACGCTCGTAGCGGGTCAGGTAACCCACCAGCCCACCCGGCGCGCCGCCGCATTCCGCAGCCACCCGCTCCGCCAGCATCCTCGCCGCCAAACGCCGCGGCTGCAAAACCAAAATCCGCTGACCCGCCGACACCGGCAGGCACTCCGCCAGAAAACGCGGCACCTGCGTCGATTTGCCAGAACCGGTCGGCGCCGTGACCACGACACGGCCGGCACTACCCAGCTGCGAGATGAACGCGTCCTTGATGGCATAGATGGGAAGAACGACACTCATTCAACGACCTGTCCATGATGGTCATGAGCACAATAACAGCGGCCGCGGCGCGGCTGGCACACACCCGCGGCCATAAAGCCGGACCAACAACGGGTGACACCCGCTTCCCCGCACCTCATGACTGCCGCTTTCTGCTCTTCAACACGGCGGCCTGCGGCAGCTGCTTGTAATAGTCGTCCAACGGATAGCACCCCGAAATCAGGCCGCTGCGCGGAGCATTCGTGCAATCGCCGAACGTCCGGCAAATCCGCCGACGGTCCAAAGCACGCCCGGACAGCGAATCCATGCAAATCTCCGGGTACGAAAGCACCATCCGCCCAATACCGACAAAATCCGCCCCGCCCGTCGCCAACGTGTGCTCGGCCGCATTCGGCAGGTAATCCTGCAGACATGTATACCCCGAACCAACAATCTGCACACCGGGACAAAGCTCCTTCAAACGCCGGACAGACACCAGGTGACGGGCTACATTGTACAACGGATGCTCCGGCATCTCATAGCCGTCAAGAACAGGATAATACGCCGGACGCTGCAAATGCGGATTGTAATAGGGGCTGCCAACCGTCGCGCATATCATATCCACGCCGTATTCCTGCATCAGACGCACCAGCGCCGCCGGCTCGCGCAAATTCGGATCCATGCCCATCCCCGTACCATCTCCGCCAAAAGCATAGGGATACGGCCCCGACCACGGCATCGGCTCGCCAACACCATCCACGCCTTTCTGATACGGTAAAATGTCAAACAAACTGACCCGCGACGACATCGGAAAACCGGGACAGGCACGCGAAATGCCCTCGGCGACCTCACGAAAAAAACGCGTCCGATTCACAAACGAACCGCCATACGGACCAGGACGGTCGTGCGCCGTCAAAAACTCGTGCGCCAGATACCCGTGCGCCTGCTTGATGTCAACAAAGTCAAAACCGGCCGCGCGGGCCAGGACCGCCGCTTTGACGAAGTGCGCGATGATGTCCCCAATCTCGCCATCACTGACCACGTCCGCCGCCGTATTCCCAAATTTGACATCAAGAAGAGGATGCGAATACGCCGTCCGCGATTCCAGACGATGCGCCTCGTTGGGGTGCGAGTAACGCCCCGAATGCGTCAGCTGAAGGCCGATGCAGAAATCATCCGACCGGCCGAACCTCTCCGCATGCACACCGCGCATCTCCGCGCACAGTTCTTTCAGAGCCGGCAGAGTGTGCTCGGCCACCCACAGCTGCTGCGGATTGCTCCGGCCGGAATGCATGACCGCCGCCGCCTCGGTGCCGTACAACAACTTCGCCCCGCTCCCGGCAAAACGCAACCAGCGCCGACGCGTCATCTCGCTCGGCGTGCCGTCATCCTGGCAATCCCAGCCCTCCATCGGCAAAATCGCCCACCGGTTGCCGATGACACGCCCGCAGCAACGAGCCGGACGCGCCAAGGCCGCCGTACCGTCGGCCGCCACCTGGTCAACCAGACCAATGTCATAGCCAGCCTCAACCAAAAACCGCCGAAATGCGGCAACCGTCTTGAATTCAGTGATCTTGCGATACTCTGGTTTCATGATTCCTGTCAGCCGCATCACGGCAAAGGCACACCACTTTTCCTCATTCCCGGCAAAACGCGATCAAACGCGGCTGCCGACCCGCCGCTGGCCATCCGCTCATAGACCCGAACGGTACTCCGTCGTCACCGCCAAGGACGTCATTACCCCTGGCAAAATCGCCGCCGGAGAACCGCCCGCAGCTTCAATCTCCATGAATCCCGACGGGTCGCAGTAGGCGCTGAAGCATACCGGCTGGCCTTCCGGCTCAGAACCCGGGTCACGGTCGGCTATGTCGATGTAGCTGAAACCATGATCAATCGGCGACGCCGTCCGACGGACCTCAAAACCACGGCCGCGATCCACAAACAACAGCTCCTGCACCCGCGGAGACAACCCTAACTGAAATCGAAAATCCGTCTGCATCGACACCACCGCAACACCACCATCCCAACGCCGATGGCAACTGCTGTCGCCATCATACAAGTCCCAGATGTCGTCGGCCGACGCGGGGCTGATCCGCAATTCGCAATCCAAACCGCAGTCAAACTGGCAGAGCGTCCAAGGCGCCAAAAGACACTGCGTCGAATCGCACTTCCGGGTCCCCAAGTACGTAATGGACTCGGTGACCGCCACCGTCATCGTCCGGTCAAAAGACTGCAACGACACATCACGCGAAAACAAACACGGAAGACCAAGCCCGGACGCATTGATCAGATCGACTTCCGCCTCAATCAAAACCGAACGACCCGTGGAAGACTTGACCTGCCAGCGGGCATTCGTCAGACCCGGCGGAACCCGCCAACCGGCCGTCGAGTACTCATACCCAAGACGCGACCCCTCCGGCGCCGGCCAGAAACCATCCCCGCCAGGATTGATATACCCATCTCGAGTGCTGATGCCAGTCAACGCCGCCACATTGACGCGGTTGCGAACCTGACCATCCTGAATCGCGAACAACCGCCCCTCGATATCCAAGGCCGCAATGACGCCGTTGCGTTCGTCGCCAACCAAGTGATACCGACGCCCAGACTGCTCCAACATGGCAATCAATTCATGACCGAACATGACTGAACTTCCTCCTCTGCTTGACCTTCAAACACACCCCTGATGCATACCGGCAGACACCATCCCCACGACTGCCGCCGACAGCCAAAACATGCCGAACCTTGAACTACAATATAGCCCATGTTCCGTTCATCGCCAGACCACGCCAGACACGAATGACACCCACTCAAAATGACGCTATATTGAAAACAGGCGCCCGCCTGGGTCCTGGCCTTACTGCAGGCCCACCTCCGACTGCCGACCCAAACTTACATCCACTGCCCACTGTCCCCAGGAAACCACCATGGCTCCATTCACACGTCTGAACACCCTCATCATCGGCAGCGGCGCCGCCGGGCTGGCCGCCGCCGTCTTCCTGGACCGCCTTGGCGTGAAAGACATCGCCATCTACACCGAAGGCCTGCAGCGAGGCACCAGCCTCAACGCCGGCAGCGACAAGCAGACCTACTACAAACTCGGCCTCTACGGCGCCGAACCCGACGCCCCTTTCCTGATGGCCAAAGACCTGGCCGCCGGCGGCGCCATGCATGGCGACATCGCCCTCGTCGAAGCCGCCGCCTCGCCGCTCGCCTTCGCCAATCTGATCCATCTCGGCGTGCCTTTCCCGCATGACGAATTCGGACAGTACATCGGCTATAAAACCGACCACGACCCGAAACGACGCGCCACCAGCTGCGGACCCTATACCTCCCGCGAAATGTGCCTCGCGCTCACCGCCGAAGTCAGACGACGCAACATCACCGTCCATGAAAACAGAATCGCCGTCGACCTGATCGCCGGTGGTGACCACGACCGGACCACCGGAGCCACCTTTGTCAATACCACCAAATCCGCCCAGAACGGACAGTGCTTCGAAACCATCCAGGCCGAAAACATCATCTTCGCCACCGGCGGACCCGGCGGCATGTACGCCGACAGCGTCTATCCAACACTGCATACCGGAAGCATCGGCCTCCCCATGGAAATAGGCGCCCAAGCCGCCAACCTCGCCGAATCACAGTTCGGACTGGCCTCCACCAACTTCCGCTGGAATGTCTCCGGCAGCTACATGCAGGTCCTCCCCCGATTCATCTCCGTCGACGACCAGGGCGTCACCCGCGAATTCCTCCGCGACTACTTCCCCTCCTTGCCGGACCAGCTCAACGCCGTCTTCCTCAAAGGCTATCAGTGGCCATTCGCCGCCGGGCACGTGCCAGGGTCCTCACTCATCGACATCTTCGTCTATGTCGAGTCCGTCGAACGCGCCCGCCAAGTCTTCCTCGACTTCCGCTCCGACCCGCCGGACTTCGACTTCAACTCCCTGAGTCAGGAAGCACGCGACTACCTGACCAAAAGCAACGCCCATCACGGCAAAACACCCTTGGAGCGACTCGCCGCCCTCAATGCACCAGCCATCAGCCTGTATCGCGACCACGGCATCGACCTGGCCACCGAACCACTCCCCATCGCCGTCTGCGCCCAACACAACAACGGCGGACTCGCCGCCGACCTCAACTGGGAATCCACCAACCTCAAACACTTCTTCCCCATCGGCGAAGTCTGCGGCTCACACGGCGTCACCAGACCAGGAGGCAGCGCCCTGAACGCCGGACAGGTCGGCGCCTGGAGAGCCGCACAGACCATCGCCCAAAAATATCAAAGAAAAACCGTCAAAAAAAGTGAATTCCAAACCAACTCCCAAGGATTTTACCACCGCTTCTTCAACCCCAGTCCAATGTTGATTTCTCCCGTGCCTGACTGGAAACAGGACCGTCATGCCCTGCAACTGCGCATGAGTCGCGCCGGAGCCTTCATCCGAACCAGAGAAATCGCCGCCCAAGCCCGCGACGACGCCTGGCAACAATATGGTGCCGCCTGGAACTACGACCTGAAATCCCTGTGCTCCGCCATAGACATCGCCGAAACCATCCGCAACCGACAGTTCTGCCTGGCCCAATTCCTCTACCTGACCGCCATCCTCGAACAGATCGAACACATCGGGTCGCGCGGCGGCGCCGTCGTCCTCGACCCAAATGCTGGCCAACAGATCCACCTCGCCTTGCCTCAACACTGGCGCATCAAACCGGAAAATGCCGCCTGGCGGCAAAAAGTCATGCTCACCCAAATCAGCCCTGAAAACATACCCGTCATCGACTGGCTGGACTGCCGACCAGTCCCCAATACCGACGGATGGTTCGAATCCGTCTGGAAAAAATTCCGCGAACAGAAACGCCGCCTGCTTGAATAAAATTCTTTGGTTATCTGTGCTTATCCGTGTCCATCAGTGGTTCAAAATCCTGACGCCCACTCCCCAAAAATCAAGGGCCGCGGTGGCTTGACAAGCCATCGCGGCCCTTGGGTTATGGTCTCAGGCAGTCGTTATTTGCTGCCGTCGTACCAGGTGTAGGAATCGTCCAGATCGTTCAGATTGAACTCCGTCGGGGTGACGCCCTCGGGCAGACCTTCGATCACGCCTTCACCGTCAAGAATGTGCTCAATGCTCATGTTGCCCGGGTCGGCATCCATGTAGGCACGGACATGCGGGAAGTAGAGGAAGTTGTAGAACCACTCATACGAGATGTACCGGTCAGCCAGATCGCGAACCTCGCGGCTGAAGCCGCCCTCAGCCCGGTCAAGGATGTTCAGCGGATTTTCCGCACCGCCCCAGACCATGCCATTCCACCAGATCAGCCCCGGAGGAACGCTGGTGTCACCGATGTAGTTGATGCTGCCGTCGCCGGATTCACCCATCATGAACACCCAGATGCGATCCCGGCCGCCCGTGTAGTTCGGCGAACCGTCAATCGCGCCGACATTCACGTTGCCGCCGGCGCTGACGTCAAACGGATTGTGACCGGCAGGGTCGCCAATCATGTTGCCGACCTGCAACGTGATGTCGCCAGCGGCAATCAGATTGTACGCATCCGTATCCGACGAATCCAGAATGCTGCCCATCGTCGAGATGTTGATGTCGTTGCCAGCCAGAACGGCCTCCGACGCAAAGTCACCGTCACCGTTCACATCAAGCTCGGCATTGTAATCCGCGACAATCGCGCCAGACTGGACATTCAGACTGCCGGCTTTGATGATGACCGAATGCGCGTCATCCTCAAGACCATTGACGACGCCTTCGTCCAACGCCTTCGCCGAAGCCACGTCGACATGGCTGCCAGTGGCGACGATGATCACATCGCCATCCTTCGCCAAAGCCTGCTCGACATCCAAACGGCTGATCTGCTCGGCGACCAGCAGGATGTCGGAGTCGTTGCCCTCGGCATACGCGTCAACCGCCGTCGTCCCGCTGTCAGCCATCTTGACCCCGATCGTAGCCTGCTCGCCCGTCGTCACCAATGTGACTTCAGACGCTCCGGAAATCGACACAAACGCGTCGTCCACCGGCTCGCCATCCTCGTTGAAGGTGACCCGCCCAATGCCTTCGACAGCCGTCAGGCTGACCGTCTCGGCAAAGATGTCAGCCGTCGTACCGGCCGGATTGGCGCGGAGGATCTTGCCGTCCGCCGTCACCGTGACTGAATTGTCCGCAATGACCTCGTCGACAAACACGTCGTCGCCAGCGGCAATCGCCACGTCGCTGCCAGTGACCGCGCCGGAACCGGCAACCTGCCGGACGTCGCCTTCCACTGCCAGGATGCCAACCTGATCCGCCGCCATGAGATCGCTGGCAACCAGGATGTCTTCCTGAGCTTCGATCATCATGTCGTCGCCAGCCGTGACCGCAGCCGTGAACTCGGCATCGTCACCCGCTTCGACGATGATGTCGCTGCCAGCCGTGACAGCACCAGCAACCACGACATCTTCACCAGCCGTCAACATGACGTCCTCGCCAGCTTCCAGCGTGCCGTCAGTGGTAACCTCAACATCCGTGCCGGCCTCGACATAAATGTCCTCGGCCGCCTTGACCGCGCCGTCAATCTCAACAAAGCCGGTCGTCGCGTCCATGGAAACACTGCCGGCAACAGCCGTGACATCGGCACCAATCACGATTTCCTTGCCGGCATGGATGTCAATGTCACCCGTCGTGGAAGTGACATCACCATAGAGGTACACTTCCTCGTACGCGCCGAGAGCAATGTCCTCAACCGCTTCAATCGTGGCATACGAGTCCAGATAACCCTCGGCCCAGACATCCACGTCTCCACCGGCGCTGACCAGGTCGTTGTACAGGAACACGTCGTTCTCGGCCGCGAAGATCGAGACATCGCCGGTCGCCGTGACATTACCTTCAAACAACAGCGTGCCCTGGGCGGAAACGATAGCCACATCGCCATCATGCGCCGTGACCGGGCCGGCAAACTCGGTCGTCCCCGCGCCATTGGCCTCGAAGAACACCGACGTGCCGGCTTCCAGCGTCGCAACGTCGACATTCTGGCTGCTGACGTTGAACAGATTGATCAAGCCAGTGTCGGCGGTCGCCGTCAACGCCTGGCCAGACAGGTCAAGGGCGTTGTCAGCCGTGCCGATCGAACCGGTCGCCGTCAAGGCAATCGCCGGAGCGACAATGTCGATGATCTCGTCAAGCTCCGAATCCAAGATGTCGCCGTCGACCACCAGCGCCGCGCTCTTGCCGGCCTCAATCAAGTCAACCGACAAGTCGCTGACTTCGTTGATGGCAATCGCCGTCTCGACGTTGGCCTTGATCAGGTCAATGTCCGTATCCAGGGTGACGTTCTCTGCCGTCTCGACGACCAGGCTGGCCGCCGTGACGTCCGTGCCGCTGACGGCGCCGAGGATGTCGGCCGCCGCGGTCAGCGTGACCGTCTGGCCGGCCGCCGCGATGTCAACCAGCATGTCGCCGTTGCCCTGGGTCAGGAACACGTCATCACTGGCCGCAACCGTAAACGTGGTGGCTTCGTCATTTTCGCTGACGATGTTGACCAGGCCGCCATTGGCAACCGTGATGCTTTCGGCGCCCAGGACGTTGACGGCGGAAACCGCGCCGACCTGAGTGTCGGAACCGGCCACGAACTCGTCAAAGCTGACCGTGTCCGCGCGCAACGTGCCGCCGTCAATCGCCGTGGCCTTGACCTCGATGATGCCGCCGGCCTGGCTGACCAGGACGTCGGAATCAACGATGCTCGCCGAACTGAGTTTGGCATTGCTGTCAACCCGGGCCGTGATCGCCTGGATGTCGCTGGCCGCGGTCAGATCCGCTGTCGCCGCGTCAAACGCCGTGCCGCGAATCGATTCCGCCGACACCGTCGTCGCACCCGCCGAAATCAGACTGCCGCCGGTGATCGTGCCAATCGCCGTCACCGCTGTGATCGTCCCGGCACTGGCCGCGTCGAGGTTGTCAATGGTGGCGGCATTCGTGATCACGATGTCCGCCGTCGTCGCCAAACTGCTGTTGACCAGCGAACCGCTGGTGGTGATGTCGTC
>CAYOUR010000080.1:0-13450 GCA_964407145.1 uncultured Lentisphaeraceae bacterium
GGGTCGTGGTGGTTGAAAGGCGGCCGGGCGCATTATTCCGCGCTCAGCTGGCTTCCGGGCGTGACCCGGTCCAGTTCGCCTTGAATCACCACGGCGGCGCTGATTTCGGGTCGCACCTCAACGACTCGCAGACGAGCCGTCACGGTGTCATCGGCCGACATCAACCGCCACACGCCGCCGGTTTTGAGGCCGGCCAGAAATCCGCGGTCAAGCACGACGAGTTGCAGTTCCTCGTTAACCGCGAGCACTCCGCAGCCTTGTCTTCCAGGACCACCGCCGCCTCGCCGGGCGACTATCGACAGCGGTTTGAGACTGTTCTCAACAACCCTTTTCAGGGCCATAGTCCTCTCTGACCATTCGCGGCGCAGGGCGTCGCTAGGCTGCAGCACATCCAGAACCGAGGCCAGGTACTGCTCAAAGTCCCGGACGGCGTCTTCGACCTCCAGCTGCCGTTTGCCGGCGAGGTTGAGGGCTTCCAAGGCCTGGGCTGCCAGGGTGTCGCCATCCAGATCCTCCTTGCGTCGGAGCAGATGGCTGGCCTGCAGTTCCAGTTGCCGCATCCGTTCCACCACGGCATGACTTTCCAAGTAGAAGTCAGCGTACCTGGAGCGGATTTTTTCCAGTTCCTGTTTTGCTTTGGCTAGTTCGAGTTCCAGATCAATGATGCGTTGTTCCGCTGATTCGCGGGCTTCTCTGGCTTCTTGCAATGCCACTGCATCGCCTGGTGTCGAGGCGACCGGTACATTTTCCGACAACAGAGAAATTCCCGTGAAAAAAAACGGAATGAATAATTTAAATCCAGTTGCGCGTTTTTGCCAATGCATGATGGTTATTTTTCCGCTTTTGGCCGATTTTTTTTGTTTTGGCCATGGTTTTCCGGTCGGTTTGCGCGTTGGCCGGCGTGTTGTCGGGGGGGGGCGGAGGCCATGTCGGGGGGTGGGGATAACCGTGCCGGCTCGCCGTCGCCGATGCCGTCGCCTGCGTCCGTCGCTCTGGTGCGTTTGTCTCAGGGCTGGTTGGCGGCGGTGATTTTGAAGGCGATGTCCCGCTGGAAGGGTGGGAGCCTGACGGTGACGGTGGTCATGTCTTCGGTCACGGGGCAGGGCATGGTGTCAAGGATGGCGCCGTTTTGCAGGTCCCAGATTTCGATGGCGTAGTTGCCGGGTTGCGGGGCGGGGGCCTGGAGGGCGGCGTTTTCGCGGGTTGCCGCGGCGTTGTTTTCCAGGTCGGTGAAATAGAAGTCGCGGTCGAAGACCCAGCCCAGGACGCGGTCGGGGCGGTGCAGGAGGTTGGCTTCGAGGGCGGTGTCGGGGATGGTGAAGGCGCTGGCGGCCATGCCGCGGCGGTCTTCGTCGGCGCCGAAGCGGGTGAGTGTGGCGTAGTGGTGGTAGAGGTTCTTGTCCTCGACCAGGGCGAACCACCAGTACATGGGGATGATTCCGGCCTCGTTGAAGAATCCGGTCCACAGGCCGACGGGCACCTGCTTCATCAGGTTGCCCATGTTGTCGGCGTAGGACGAGCCGCCGAATTCGGTGATGACCATCGGTTTTTTCCGGGCCTTGGCGAAGGCCGTGCCGTCTCGGAGCAGCTTGACCAGGCTGGCGGTGCCGCCGCCGAGGCTGTAGTAGGCGTCGGTGGAGATGAAGTCGAGTTCCGGCAGGGTGGCGATGGCGTCGTTGATGCGCTGGTAGCTGAGCATCCAGTGGGTGTTGACCGGGTGCTGGTAGGGGTCGATGGTTTTCAGGTAGGCGCCCATCTCGCGGTGCCAGGCGGCGACGCTGGGGTCGTGGTAGAATTCGAGGGACGGGCCGGTCAGGTCGACTTCGGTGAACAGCTTCCAGGAGAGCAGGTTCGGGCTGGCGGTCCAGCGGGCCACGATGTAGTCGAGCAGCTTGCGGGTGGCCGTGCGGGCCCGTTCGTCCGTGAAGTAGTCCTCGCATTTTTCCAGGAAGCCGCCGTTGGCTTTGTTAAAGGGGTTGCGGGCCCATTCGGTGTCGTAGGTCATGCCGAATTTGCCATGGTTGTTGATGACCAGGATGAGGTAGATGCCGTTGGCTTCGGCCAGTCGGACGATATGGTCGAGCATCCAGGCGCGGTATTGGTTGTAGTGGCCGACGCCGTGGAAGCCGGGCGCGTCGTTGATCCATTCCAGGGCGAGCCACCAGGAGCACATCCAGACTTCGGCCACGTTGATGCCGCAGTCGCGGTACTGCCGGAACAGCCGGTCGTAGGCGGCCAGGCCCTGATCCTCCCAGGTCGAATACGGCGCGACTTCCCGGTAGCGGTTGTCGAAGGGCGAGCGGACGTTGATGCCGAGGCCCCAGAACGGCATCCCGTTGTCATAGGCGAAGAACTGGTCGTGCTCGGGGTCACGGTGGACAAAGCCGCGGAAGTCCTCCGGTCCGGTGCGGGTCAGGAACCGCGTTTCCGGGAGCTCGTAGGCCTGCCCGTCGATTTCGGCCTGGAAACGCACGGTATGCTCGCCTTCCAGGCGCGGGCAGTAGCGGAGTTTGAAGCAGGGCTCGCCGTCGGGGATCAGGCAGCGGGTCTTGTCCCACTCCTCCGGGTTGTAGAGGAAGTCCTCGTAGTAGAAGCCGCGGATGGTTTCGGTTTTTCCGGCCGGCGTGGTGACCGTGGCGTTCAGGCTGGTTTGTCCGGAGTCGAAGGGGGCCGTCGGCCAGGCGGCCAGGCGGATGGTGAATTCGACCCTTTCGCCGACGAGCGGCCGGCGTGGCTGGTAGCTGAAGTCGCGTACGGGCTGGGCGGGCAGGCTGGCGGCCGGCGGCAGCAGGCGGATGTTTTCCAGGCGGACGGTGGCGGCGTACGGCGTGGTATCGCCGGTGTCGAGTTCGAGGATGCAGCCGTATTCCAGCAGACTGGCGGCGGTCAGTGAGTTCCAGGGGCGGCGGTGGCCGTGGCATTCCCATTCCTGGGCGGCGCCGGGACCGCGCAGCGGTACGGTGACGGTGATGACGCCGTCGCGGGCGGCGGGCATGCGGCGGCGGATTTGGCGCCAGAGGTGGTCGTGGTCCTTGGCGAAGATGGTGACCATGGTCGTCGCCGGCAGGTCGGCCGGCACCCGGAACTGCCATTCCAGACTGCCGGCGGAACGCCACGCGGGATGTCCGTCATAGCGGACCACGGCTTCCAGGCGTTCGGGGAAGGCCACGGGCAGGGCCAGGGCGGCGGGCAGCCCGCCCGCGCCCGCGCCCGCGCTGTCGGCCGCGGCGGCGGGCAGCGGGGTCAGCGGGGCGGTCTGGGGCGTGCCGCCGGCCGTCCAGGTGCGGCGCTGCCAGCCGCCGGCGCCCAGGGAAAAGTCCGCCAGAGGCACGGGTTCGAGGGTGGCGGCGGGGGCCAGTTGGGAGACAAGGGCGGCCATGATGAGCAGAATCGGTTTTACGTGCATGTTGGGCGGGTGGTGGTCGTGGTCTGGTCAGGTGGAATGGTGGGAGGGATGGTCAGGCGGCCGGGCGCCGGGGGCTCAGTTGGCGGGGGGCAGGTAGTAGACGCCGAGGCTGCAGCCGACAGTGCGTTCGGCGCCGTCTTTCTGGCGGTTCAGCTGGACGATGTCCCCGTCTTTGCCGTCGCCGGCGGGCTTCCAGGCGGCCATGGTGGTGGAGCCGCCGCCGTCCATGTTGATGCCGGTCTGGGCGCCGAGGTGCAGCAGCCATTCGCCGACTTCGCCGGTGGTGGCGCCTTCGCTGACCTGTGGCTGGCGGCCGTCGATGGTGATCAGGAGCAGGTGGCGTTTGTTGGCCGAGAGGCCGTAGCCGGTGCGCGGAGCCAGGCTTTTGTTGCCCTGGAGCACCTTGCCGTCCTGCAGTACGAAGGCGAAGCCGGTGACGGCGGTGACGATGTCGGCCAGGGCGGTTTCGGCGGTCGTGCTGAGCATGTCGGCGGCGCCGTCCCGGCGGATGATCAGGGAGGGGCGTTTGTTGGCTTCGCTGACCAGTTCGCCTTCGGAGACGATCAGGCCCTGCTTGTCGGCGTATTTATGCGTGAAGGGCGATTGCCAGGGGCTCCAGGGGGTGGCGTTGACGGCGAAGACCAGGTTCAGGCCGAAGCCGCCTTCGGCCGCCGGCCGGCGGCATTGGCGGATGAAGTCGCGGGTTTTCTGGCGCCGGGTGCGGATGTTCAGGCTGGGGAAATCCGGCATGGGCTTGCCCCAGTCGGGGTCGCGGCCGGTGGCCCGGAGGCGCAGGCCCGGCGTGTCCAGGTCGATCCGGGCCACGTTGATCTGCATCAGGCGCGGCTTGGCCACGGTCATCCTGGCGTGGAGAATCCCCGGGTGGAGTTCCGTGGCGCCAGTCCAGTCAAAGGTTCCTTCCTGCCCACGGGCCAGGAGCGCTGACAGGAGCACGGCAAGGGTCAGGCAAAGGGCTGCTGTTTTTTTCATGCTGCTTTGCTTTCAGGCGAAGGAGTGAATCAAGATGGGCTGTTTTTCCGACGAGCCAAACCTTTTAAATAACGTCTGAAACGGCGGTTTCATTGGCCGTCGAGGCGGCATCGTCATTTCGGTGTGATGGTCAGTCTGGCGATGCTGCCCTGGAAGAAGTTGCCAAACCGGTAGTGGGCGCCGACGGTATAGGCGCGCGGGTAGCGCTGGTAGCCGCTGGCCGGGACGGATTCGCCGGCGACGCCGTTGACCGCGATGGACAGGGTCTGCTGATCGAAGCGGACGGTGATGCGGTTCCACTGGCCGGCGACGAGCGGCGGGCCGGTGACCGAGAGCATGGCCGGGACCTGGTTGCAGTAGATGCTGGCGAACGGTTCGTTTTTGCGCAGGCCGAGCACGAATCCGGTGGAGTCGTTGCCGAACAGGGTCTGGTGGGCGGGGAAGTCCTTGGGCATGACGTCCATTTCCACCTCGTAGCCGGCGTAGGCGGGGACCGCGCCGAGGGGGACGCTGATGTAGCTGGCGCCGGTGAAGTCGAGGACGTGCCGGCCCTGTTCGTCCTGGCGGTGCTTCGGGGCCAGGTCCGGGTAGTTGACCGAGCCTTTGCGGGCGATGAAGGTGTCCATGGGATTGCCGTAGATGCTTTCCCCGGCGGCGACGCCGGTGGCCTGCGGGGTGAAGCCCCCGAACACGCCCAGCAGCTCCTGGCTGGCCGGTGTGAAGAAGACGGAGCCGCGCCGCGGTGAGAAGTCATAGGCGATGGGCATCAGCAGGCCGCGGTCGGCCGTGATGGCCCGGGCGGCGTTTTCGGCCACGGAAAAGACGTGGAATGACTGCGCCTCGCCGGTCGGCCGGAACAGCGAGGTCGCCGCGCCGCGGAAGGTCTGGTACGACTGGTTGACGGTCTGGGCATAGAAGACGGCGTTGGGCCGGGTCGGCCGGGCCAGGATCGTGAAGCTGGCCTCCTTGTGGCCCAGCGGCGGCGGCATGACGATCTGGGAGGCATACAGCCGGAAGACCAGGTTGAAGCCATGCGGGCCAGGCAGGCCATAGGCGCCCAGTTGCAGCAGGTCGGAGACCTTGACGCGCGCCTGCGCGACTCCGGGCAGGTCGACCTCGATCTCGGCCGAGGCGGCGTCCTGGCGGCTGAGGCTGGCGAACCTGGTCACCGGCCAGTGGCCGACCGGCTCGTCGGCGTAGTTCCAGACGGACGGCTCTGAAATGTCCTCAGGCGGCCAGTTCTTCGGGGCGCGGACGCGCAGGGACGGCGCGCCGTGCCAGCGGATGGCGCCGTTGAGGAGCAGGGGCGCCTGGCGGCTGGCCTGGAAGGCGGCGGCGATGACGACGCGGTCGGCGGTTTCGCGGTAGTCGGGAAGATCGCTGTGGGAGTAGATGACATCGCAGCCTTCGAGGATTTCCAGGCTGCGCAGGGCGGCGGCGGACTTGGCCTGGACCGTGATGGCGACGGCGCCGTCGGCTGCGCCTGGGGTGATGGCGAGGGTGGCGCTGGCCGTGCGGTCGAGGTCGCGCAGGGGCTGTTTGACCCAGACGTAATCCCAGTTCCAGTTGGCCCGCAGTTCAATGGGCTGCAGGCCTTCGCTCACCGTGAAGGCCGTGCCGGCCGCCGTTGTCACGGTCAGGCTGGGGATGAGCACCTGGTGTCGAAGCAGGTCCGGAGTCGGCACGGTGAAGACTTCGGCGTTCAGTTCGGCGGTCGCCAGTTTGCGGGGCGGGAACTGGTGTGCGACCTGGCCGCCGAGATTACGCAGGCGTAATTCCAGGATGTATTCCGGCGCCGGGGCGGTGCCGTCCGGGACATTGACGACTTCGATTTCCAGCGCTTCGCCGGCGGCCAGGATGCGCCGGGTGCTGACGATCAGGTTGGGCACGGTCGGGTCATCGCCGGGGAGCCTGGTTGGCGCTTCGTTCCGGGCCTGGGCCGCGAAGCAGCGGATGATTCGGCCGGTGCTGAACGAGGTGTTGATGGTCGGGCGGAAGCAGGTGTTTTCGTTTTCCTCGTCCCATTCGACCAGGTTGACGACGTCGGCCCGGGCGAGCAGGGCGCTGCCGACTGTGCCGCGCAGCATGTCGGTGCCGAAGGCGTCCAGGCTGAAGCCGAGCAGCTGGCAGTTCATGTGGCCGACTTTTGTGCCCCAGGCCAGGTACTTGTTCTGGAATTCCGGTTCGGTGAGGACGCTGTGCAGGATGGGTATGGTGAAGTTACGGTCAGTGTCGCGGTCATAGCGGCGGTTGCTGATGGCGGGGGAGTTGTGGTAATAGCCGTCGACGACGCGGAGCCACTGGCGCAGGCTTTCGCGCATGGCCTCGATGTCGGCCTTGCTGTAGGGGGCGTTTTTGCCGCCGGTCTTGGTGATGTGGGTCAGCGTGGCGTACGGCATGATGATGAAATGGTCGCCCAGGCGTTCGATCAGCGCTTTTTTCAGGGCGGCCCAGAAGACCAGGTCGTTGCCCTGGGACGGCCCCGGATAGGTGGTGATGACGATCTTGCCGTTGATGCGGTAGGCCTGGGGGGAATCCAGGGCTTCCGTCGCCAGTTCCAGGTACGGTTCCAGCTTGTCCGGGGCAACGACCGTGCCCGGGGGCGTGAAGCCGGAGTAGGTGAATTCCGGCAGCACGGCGATGGTCGCGCCCGGCGTTCCGCAATGCCGGTACAAGTCGCGGCGGCCCTTGGTGCCGGGGAAGAAGGCGAAGCCGTCGATGTCAAAGCGCTTGAGGACCCCGGCCATGGTGCGGTAGGAGAGCGGATTGAGGAAGCCGATGTCGGAATAGGCGCCGTTGTTGACGGTGAAGGTGCCCCGGTCCTGGAACGACGTGTCCTGGAGCAGCGGCCGGTCGCCCCAGCGGTGCAGGTAGTCGGAACGCTCCAGGCCGTATTTGAGCTGGGCGCGGGAAAAGAACGCGGTGCGCCCCGAACGCGGGGCGTAGTCGGCCGAGGCGGCGGCGAGCTGCTTGAGATAGGCGGTCGCCTCCTCGTCGCAGCGTTCCTGGCCAAAGGCGAGCAGGGGCAGGCAGAGCAGGGTCATGGTCAGCAGAAGGGGAGGGGAAGGGCGCATAAGTTTTTGGCTCCGTTGTGGAAAGGCAGGGAGGGTAGAGGCCGTGTGTGCCGCTGGATAGAGCCAAGAATGGCACGCCGGATCCAGACAAAATGGTACATGGTAAAAGTAATCATTCGGCGGCGGAATTCAATCTTGTCGTCGTCATTGGCAGGCAGGCACAATCGCTCACTCTGGCGGTGGAGTCGGTCGAAATCCGGCGGCATCGTCTGATTTTCAGGGTCACTTGCCGGATAGCTTTTGTTGCCGTTCCTCAACGACCTGGCCATCCTTCCACAGCATGACTCCTGCTGATACTTGCTGGGCTTTCTGCCGGGCCTTTGCCGCGGCTCGTCGCATAGCGATCTCCGCCGCCGCCAGGTCGGGATCGCGTTTCAGCTGTTTCTGGTTCAAATTAATAGTTTGCTTTTTCATAGTCACATTCCTTCTTCGATCAATATCGGCTCGCCGCCGGAATTGTCGTAAAGCGCCCATTCATCGACCAGCGGTTTGTATAAGGTTTCGAAATTACTCAACCCCGAGGCAAAGCGGCGCCGGATGACCGGCTCTGGGATGTTGTGGCCGCCCTCCCGTACTCGTTGCCGTACCCGGGCAATGGCCAGTTCCGGCGAGGCGAGCCGCAAAAAGAACAGTTTGACGACAAAGCCCTCTGTCTGCCAGGCGGGAATCAGTTCAGCGTAACCCCGGCCGCTCAGGGTTGTCTCGAAAGCGAAACTCTCGCCGCGCCGGACATGGTTGTGCATCTCTTCCAGCATCAACCGACCGGCGCGGAAAGCGGCGCGTTCTGGTTCGAAAGGCGCCAGCCCGGCGGCGATCAGGTCGGCGTTGATAAAGGCCGGACAGCGTGCTTCTCGGGGCAGAAACTCCGCCGCAAAAGTGGTCTTTCCGGCGCCGTTGGGGCCGGCGATGATAAGGATCCTTTTCGGTAAGGAAATTTTGTCAGAAGTGTCCATTCTTGTTTTGCGCATCCCTGATTAAGCTCCGTTAGCGGCGACCTGCAGGTCGCCGCTATGGTTGGCCAATCAGGCAGTGCGCGGGAATGGCATATTGCTGATGCAGGCGGCGAATCATATTCAATGACAGTCCCCGGGCGCCGTTAAGCACCTCGTAAGTGCGCGAGAGCGAGCCAAAGCAAGGGGCGATGTCCTTTGGCTTCAGGCCCCGCTGCTCCATGGCGAATTTTATCGCCTCGACTGGAGTTGGGGCTTCAATCGGATAATGTTTGTTTTCGTAGTCGGAAATGATCAGCGAAAGCAGCTCGATGTCGTCCGCGACTTCGCCTGTTGGCTCAGGATTTGCCAGTGCCAGCGCTTCCAGGCGCTTCATGGCGGCATCAAGCTCGGCATCGTTTTTGATGACTTTGATGTTCATGCTGCCACCTCCTAAAAATTCATTTTATCGTATTCGGCATGAGTGCCAAGCCAGTTGACAATCGCGTTTCTCTGTACGTAGATGACGACGACCAGGAGTCGGAATCGGTTGCCGCCGATGTTGAAAACCACGCGGTTGCGGGAACGAAAGCTGGTGCTGGCGAAGGTTTGCTTGATATCGGTTGGCGCCTTCCATTCCGATGTTTCGGCAACTTGCACCCATGAGCGCAGAGAAGAGGCCGAACCGGGATGCCTCTCCATAAACTGGACCAGCTTTTTCTTGCCTGCGATTCGCATGGCTGTCGTTCTCAAGTTTTGGTGATGGAAATTAACTTAGTCCCATTTTGGGATATTGCAACGCTGGCAGCGACACGGGGCGGAAATTCTACTGGTAATCCCACACTGCCGCATCCCGGACAAGCCGAAGCCGCGGCAGCGGAATAAATTTTGAGATGGCCTTCGCGGCGAAGGAACACAGGATCGCCCAAAACGGCTTTGCGGACAGGTCGGTCGCTGGCAAAACCCGCATGTGCCATTAAATTGGTTGATTACGCATGAATGCCGGCAATTGTCACGAAACCATGATTCCAGGGCGTTATTCCGACCATGAAAGACGAAATCCGCTACTTATCCCTGTGCGGCATGCTGGGCTACGGCTATGCTCCGGAGAGCCTGGCCAACGCCTTGGCCGGACCGCTTGATTTCATCGGGGTCGACGCCGGTTCGACCGACCCGGGGCCTTATTATCTGGGCAGTGGCAAGGGCTTTGTCAAACGGCTGCAGGTCAAGCGCGACCTGGCCCTGGCCCTGCCGGCGGCCCTGGACCGGAAAATTCCGCTGATCATCGGCAGCGCCGGCGGCTCCGGGGCCAGGCCGCATGTCGACGCCACCATCGAGGTGCTCCGGGAAATCGCGGCGGAGAAGAAGCTGCGCTTCACGGTCGCGGTCGTGTACTCCGACCTTGACGTCGGCCAGCTGCGCCAATGGGCGGCGCAAGGCCGCTTGACCCCGTGCGGCGGCGCTCCGGAGTTTGATGCGGCGTGCCTGGATCGGCTGGCGCATCCGGTCGCCCAGTTCGGCACCGAGCCGGTCATCCGGGCATTGCAGACAGGCGCGGACGTGATTCTGTCGGGGCGTTGTTGTGACACGGCGGTGTTCGCGGCGTATCCGATCCTGCATGGTTTCCCGGCCGGTCTGGCTTTGCATGCCGCCAAGATCGCCGAATGCGGGGCGCTGTGCGCCCGGCCGGTCGGCGCCAATGACTCGCTGGTCGTCACTTTGCGGCATGACGCCATGACCGTTGAGCCGCCGAATCCGCTCCGCAAATGCTCGCCGGATTCGGTGGCCGCGCATTCGCTGTATGAGCAGCCCGACCCGGAATGCTTCTATGAGCCGGAAGGCATGGTTGACATGCGGCAGGCGGAGTTCACCCCGGCCGGGGAGCGCGGCGTGACCGTGCGAGGCACGACGCTGGCGCCGACGCCGAAGCCGACCCTGAAGCTGGAAGGGGCCAGGCTGAACGGCTGGCGCGCCATCACGGTCGCCGGCGTGCGCGACCCGGTCGCGATCGCGTCCCTGGACGCCATCGAACAGGGCGTCCGGGCCGCGGTTGCGACCAGCATGGCCGGCGTCAGCGGCGATTACTCGCTGCGCTTTCTGCGCTATGGCGTCGACGCGGTCGGCGGCGGCCTGGAAGCGCCGCCGCAGCCGCTGCCGCGCGAGGCCGGGTTGCTGATCGAGGCGATCGGCCCGACCCAGGAAATCGCCGACACGGTGCTCAGCCTGGCGCGCTCCAGCGCGCTGCACCAGGCGTTTCCCGGCCGCAAGGCCACCGCCGGCAACCTGGCCTTTCCCTTCTCGCCGTCTGATTTCCAGGCCGGTGAAGTCTATGACTTTGCCTTGTATCACCTGTTGGACACGACTGGCCTGGAGCTTGATTTTCCAACTCATATTGTGGAGGTTGGTGGCCATGCGGATCTATGATCTGGCGTTTGTCTGCCGCAGCAAGAATGCCGGCCCATTTCAGCTCACGGTCGACCTGATGTTCCGGACGGCGGGTGAGTTCGAACGCGTTCTGGGTGCGGCCAATTTCACCGGCGAGGCCATTGCGGCCTTGTATGGGGCCGATTCGGCGCGCGTTCAGATCAAGCCGTTTCCGCGGATTCTGACGATCAAGGTCGTGATTCCGCGCCGCTGCGGGTCGGGCGGCCCGGGTGACACGGACGTGTATGGCAGCCAGCAGCATTTCCCCCTGGGGGCCATGGAGATCGCATGAACGGCCAGACCCGGTTTCAGCCGTGCGGCGGCGAGTCGTCCGCTGAGCAGTCGGCCCTCGTGCCGATTCTGCAAGGCATTCTGGACGACGCGGTGTGTTCCGGCGAGGAATGCGGCTGCCAGCTGACAGTGTTCCGGCATGGCCGGCTGCTGGCGCAGCTGTGTGCGGGCTTTGCTGATGCGGCCCGGACCCGGCCAGTTGCGCCTGACACGCTTTTCCCGGTTTTTTCCGTGGGCAAGGGTGTGATGACCACGGCGTTTCACCGCCTGGTCGAGGACGGGCTGATTTCGTACGATACGCGTTTGGCCGAAGTCTGGTCGGAGTTCGGTGGCCAGGGCCGGGACGACATCCGTGTCTGGCAGGTGCTCAGCCATCGGACTGGCATGCACCTGGCGCCGCCGACCAAAGACTGGTCGGAAATGGCGGATTGGCAGGAGATGTGCCGCCGGCTGACGACGATGGCGCCGGCCGTGCCCCCCGGTGGAAAATGCTGCTACCAGGGCCTGACCTACGCCTGGCTCCTCGGCGAAACCGCGGCCCGAGCCGCCAAAAAGCATTTTCAGCAGATCATGTTCGAGCAGGTCGTGGCGCCCCTGGGCCTTGAGCACGAGATGGTGTTCGGCCTGCCGGCTGCCGCCGAGGAACGCTGCGCCAGTCTGGATGGCACCGCCTTTGATCAACGCCCCCAATGGGGTGAGGCCTTCCTCGGCCGCGAGGCCGTCCGCCGCGGCTTTATCCCGTCGGCCAATGGCTTTGCCACGGCCACGGCTCTGGCCCGGCATTATGCCGCTTTGCTCTCCGGCGTGGACGGCGTCCGGCTGCTGGCGCCGGCGACGCTGGACCGGGCGACGGTGCTGACGCGGCGTGAGGACGACCCGATTCCGCCTGGCGGCTGCTGGAATAAATTCGGCCTCGGCTATGTGCTGGCCGGTCCGGAGGGAGACCTCGGGCAGACGTTTGGTCATGGCGGCGCGGGCGGCTCCGAGGGGCTGGCCGACCGGAAAACCGGCCTGGCCCTGGGCTTTACCAAGAACAAGCTGTCGCCACGCCATCCCGACCATCCGGTGCGGGACCGCATTTCCCGCGTCCTCGGCCTGACGCTTCGGCATTGGTGACGGCGCGCGGCCGGAATGCCGCTTCGGACTTGGGTAAACTGGTCTGGTCCACCCCGGCGAGCAGCCGGTTTCTCTTGCCTATGGGATTCAAATCCGGAAAGGAATGTCACGTTATGCACGCCATGCTGATTGATGCTGACAAGAATTTTGTCTGGCAGCAGGTCGCTGATCCTGTTCGTGGTGAGGGCGAAGTCCTGCTTGCGGTTGCGGCGGCCGGGTTGAACCGTGCCGACCTGCTGCAGCGGCGCGGTGATTATCCCTCGCCGCCCGGCTGGCCGGAATGGCCGGGCCTGGAGGTCTCCGGTCGTGTTTTGTCGGCGCCGGCCGGGTCGCGCTGGCGTCCGGGCGACCAAGTCTGTGCCTTGCTGGGGGGCGGCGGCTATGCCGAAAAAGTGTCGGTGCCGGCCGGGCTGGTCATGCCGGTGCCGGCCGGCCTGGACCTGACGGCGGCGGCCGGGTTGCCCGAGGTGTTTGCGACCGCGTACCTCAATCTGGTGGTGGAGGCCGGCATGAAGGGCGGCGAGACCGTCTTTATCCAGGCCGGGGCCAGTGGCGTGGGCCTGGCGGCCATCCAGCTGGCCAAGCAGGTTGGCTGCAAGGTCATCACCACGGTCGGCACCCCGGAAAAGGCCGCTTTTGTCAAGGCTATCGGCGCTGACATCGTCGTGAACCGCAAGACCGAAGATCTCGGTGTCGTCTTGGAGGCCAATCCTGTCGACATCGCCCTTGACTGTGCTGCCGGGCCGGCGTTGGGCGAGCATCTTGCCAAGATGGCGCCTTGGGGGCGGTGGGTGGTGATCGCCGCCCTCGCCGGCAACCGTGCGGAATTGCCGCTCGATGTGCTCTACAAGAAGCGCATCCGTCTCATCGGCAGCACCCTGCGCAGCCGGACCGAGGAGATGAAGGCCGCCGTGCTCAGGGCCCTGGAAAAGGACTGCTGGCCGAAAATCGCCGCCGGCGACATCCGGACGGTGGTCCATCAGGTGCTGCCGATGGCGGAGGCGGCCGCGGCGCATGCCATTCTGGAACGCAACGAGAACATCGGCAAGGTCATTCTCACGGTCGCGGGCTGAGTCCTTCGCTGCCGTTTGCTTTGAACCACCGATGAACACCGATAAACACGGATGAGCCGTAGAGTCGCTTTTAGGGGGAGCCCGGAGCGATTCTACTGCTCCTTCGCTGCCGTTTGCTTTGAACCACCGATGAACACCGATAAACAC
>CAYOUR010000080.1:13550-16945 GCA_964407145.1 uncultured Lentisphaeraceae bacterium
GCGAGCCTACTGCTCCTTCGCTGCCGTTTGCTTTGAACCACCGATGAACACCGATGAACACGGATGACCTGGTTGCCGCGTTGATTGGCCGAGGCGTCTTTCATCGATGCCACTGCGAGCCGCCGTTTTCGCGCATCATCAGGTAGCCCATGTCGGCAGTCAGCTGGGCTTCGATGCCGGCGCGGTATTCGCGCAGGTCTTTTTGGGCTGCCGAGAAGGCATCCTTGTTTCCCGGCGAACTGTTTTTTTGCCATGCTCTCTGGGTGAGCAATACGGCGAAAGTGCGTCGGGCGTGTTCCAGGCCGGTCCGCAGGTAGGCCACCTTGGCGGCGGCATCGGCGTCATCCGCGGCGGCGGCGGCGGCGCGGCTGAGAATGGCCTCCGCGTCGGTGAAGAAAGGCGTGGAGAAGACGACATCGGCGCCCTGCAGCCAGTTTTTGAAGCCGATGCCGAGCGGCAGCTGCAGGTCGCTGGCGTGCTGACGGAATTGCTCTGGAGTGACGGCTTCGGCGCGTTGTTCAAGCAGGGCGAGGTAGGCGCTGATGTGTGGTTTGGCCGGGCCGAAGGCCGTGCAGTATTCATCCAGGATTTCCTCGACGGTCAGTTCCGGCCGGGCATTGAGCCGACCGAGGACATAATAGTTATGGCTTTGGGCGCCCCATTGGCCGATGAGGCTGTCGTAGTCCACGGCGAGCATGCCATGCTGGTGGGCATAGCGGAATTCGTTGCCCAGACGGCGGGCATAGAAGAGCGGCATGTTGGCGCCGGAGTGGGTGGAGTTGGGCCGCAGAGTCAGGCGGGCGCCGGTGGCCCGCCAGCCGTCCCACTTCCGGCGTACGTCCCGCATGGCGGCATCGTCAAGAGGATAGTAGGGCCAGGTCACAAACGAAATCAGGATGTTCTCGTTGAGCTGGACGCCCCGGGGCGGCTCCGTCATGTTGGCATAGGCCCAGCCCACCACGACCACGTCAGGATTGGCTTTCCGGGCGAGTTCCTGCACTGCCAGGTAGAATCTGGCGTAGCGGTTGGACAGCGAGACGCCGCCGGCGGCGTTGCCGGCGCCGTCCACCGAGCGCAGGGCCGGAAAACGATGGGCCCGGTCTGGGATGACGCCTTTGCCCCAGTAGGGGTGCGCGGCAAAGGCCGCGGCGTCGGCCGGGTCGTCCCAGGCCCGGCAGCCAGGACAGGTGCACATGCCCGGGCTGTCGTTTTCGCCGACCGGCAGGCGGTTCCGCGCCCAGGGTCCCAGGGTGCTCGTGTCACGGCTCTGGTAATGGTCCACGATCTGCCGGTGCAACGCCGGGTTGGACACGCACATGGTGATGTTTTTGCCGGTCGCTTCATCACCGATGAGCGGCGCGCGGCGGCCATCCGGGAGCAACTGGAAGAACTCCGGGTTGGACGGGCCGTATTTCCGCCACCAGTCGGTGAAGTCATGCGAGCAGTCGACGGCTGTTTCCCGGGCATAGAACCGCTGCCGGTAGAGCCAGTGCTGGGAAGCCGTTTCAAACGCCTCTTCGTTGGCTGGGTCGTGCCAGCCACGGCCCGTTTTTTTGAGCAGTCGGAAGCGCGAGCGGAGGCTCCAGGGGTTGCTGACACGTTCGGCGGTGCTGATCGCCAGGTCGCTGTCGGGCGGAATATGGATGCCGGTTTGGCCGGGCCAGAGCCAGCGGGCGCCGAAGTCGCGGTCCAGCAGGTCATAGACGGCGTGCAGGGTCCCCGCGGAGCGCGTCAAGGTGCCGGAGGCGCCGGTGTCGAGTGACCCTTCGTCGTCACGGCCGGCCAGGAAGAGGTCGGCGCCATGTCGTTTCAGAAGCCCCTCGAATCTGGCCATGGCATCGACGTTGATGCCAACGCGGGCTGTGGCTTGGCAGGCGCCGAGAAAGACCGCTGGTGGCGTAGCGTTGCGGTCGAGGGCGTCTTCGGTGATGATGGGCAATTCCGCACCGGTGGCCAGACGGGCGTGATCGCGCAGTTCCGCGGCCGCGAAAGACGTCGTCTCCGGGGCGTTTTCTGGAACGACCAGGACGGCGGCGGGACGGCCGTCGCGGACAAGGTGAAAGGGCGTTTCCGCGGCGGCGCAGCAGGCAGCGCCGAGGCATAACAGCGTCATGGTGCGAAGCATGGCAGGTTTCCTGGCTGGGGGGTGGAGGAGACGATGCGGAGGGATTGATCCAGCCTGGCCGCTGGCGTGGCGGCGGCTTGATCAGAGAACGGCTTTATGTGCAAAGGCTTACATCGCGGCTGGCCTGCCGGGCCGGGCAAGCCGTCGGCTGCTTCAGGCTCAGAAGCGTTTTTGCCAGCGATGGCAGTACGGCGCCTTGCCGTTTTTTTCATAATAGTCCTGGTGGTCGTCTTCGGCCTGCCAGAAGCGCGTGATGGGTTCGATGGCAGTCTTGACGTCCAGGCCCTGGCGGCGCAGGATGTCCAGCAGCTTTGCGGCGATTTGTTTTTCGGCGTCTTCCCGGTAGAAGATGACGGAGCGGTACTGGCTGCCGCGGTCGGGGCCTTGCCGGTCCTCCTGGGTCGGATCGTGGATTTCGAGGAAGAATCGGGCCAGGGTCTCGAAGTCGGTCTGTTTTGGGTCATAGAGGACTTGGACGGTTTCGGCGTGGCCGGTGTCGCCGGTGCAGACCTGGCGGTAGGTCGGGTGGTCGACGGCGCCGCCGGCATAGCCGCTGATGGCGGTCAGCACGCCGGGCTGCCGGCGCAGCAGCTCTTCCACCCCCCAGAAGCAGCCGCCGGCAAAGAAGGCGCGGCGGACGCGGTCGGACTGCTCGGGTTCAAAGACCATGGAGATGGAGTTGACGCAATGGCGCGTATTGGTCGGGGTCAGGCGCTCGCCCCGGAACACGTGGCCGAGGTGCCCGCCGCATTTCTGGCAGGTGATTTCGGTGCGGCGGCCGTCCGCATCCGCCGTACGCCGGACAGCGCCGGGCAGTTCGGCCTCGAAGGCCGGCCAGCCGCAGCCGGCCTGGAATTTGTCATCCGACGCATAGAGCGGCGCGCCGCATTGCCGGCAGCAGTAGACGCCGGGTTTGGCGAATTGGTCATACTGGCCGGAGAAGGGCGGTTCGGTGCCCTTGTCGAGCAGGACGTGCTTTTCCTGGGCGGTGAGTTCGCCGTAGGGGGAAGTGGGGTTGTTGCTGTTCGGCATGGGTGCTGCTCCCGCGATGACGGCCAGGCTGAGGGACAACCACAGGCCGGGCCTCTTGGATGATGTGTCAATGTTCATGGCTTGTGGTCCGGAATCTGGCCTGGTGCATGAAGGCGTCGCCGAAACAGCGATAATATACCGCGAATCAGGGCTGCCGCCAAGGGCCGGAAACAGGCGGGGCCGGAAACAAGTTCGGCGCCCGGCCGCATCTGGTTGCAGTCGGGCGCCGAGTTGCGAC
>CAYOUR010000081.1:0-3026 GCA_964407145.1 uncultured Lentisphaeraceae bacterium
CCCGGGTGACCGAAGCCCGAAGGGCGAGGGAACCCGGGGGAAGAGACACCTCTGCCTTGGCCGCCCGGAGGGCGGGACACCCTACGGCAGCCGGAAATCAAGCGCCTATCACCACAGTTCGCACGTTGACCGTCATTGTCAATGGGTGACCGGTTACCGGCCCGGGAGAAGCCGAGGTTTATGGGAAACATCCACCCGATACACCCCATCGCGCCGCCCCAGCCGACCCAGCCTGCCGGAAAATAAATAGCCCTCCGCCGGAGAAGAACGGCGCGTCTGGTGGTATATTCACCCCTGGCAGCACATTCCTTCTTCACAGCAGGCATTATCGTCATGACCGCACCCACTTCCGAACAACCGCCAACCGCCGAACCGATCCGGTCGCCGGCGCCGGGCGCCCTGCCGGTTCTGCCCGATGACTTCGAGGAAAACCCGGACTATGGCCGGGAAGCCGCATTCGTCCCTGACGACCGCCGCTTCCTGCCCTGGATCGCAGCCCTGGCCAGCCGCCGCATCCCCTACCGCGTCGCCTACGAGGACAACCGCCGCATCATTCTCGTGCTCCGCCCCCACGCCCGCGAAGCCCTGCAGGAACTTTCCCTCTATGAGAACGTCAACGCCAATTGGCCACGCGTCAACCAGCCCCGCGAAATTGACGGCCGCCCCCTGGTGACCGACGCGGCCTTCTTCGCCATCATCCTCGCCGGCACTGCCCTGGCCAAATTCCACCAGGTCGTGGAAGCGACTACGCCGGAACGCTGGCGGGAAATCGGCCGCAACGACTCCATCCTGTTCTTCCAGGGCCAATGGTGGCGGACCATCACCTCCCTGACCCTGCACGCCGACGCCGCCCACCTGGTCAGCAACCTCGCCTGGGGCGCCGCCCTCGGCGCCCTCGTCGCCTCCGACCTCGGCGTCGGCGCCGGCTTCTTCGCCATGCTCCTGGCCGGCGTCGCCGGCAACTGCACGGCCACCCTCCTGGCCGACGACGGCTACCGCTCCCTGGGCGCCTCCACCATGGTCTTCGGCATTCTCGGCATCCTCTGCGCCGTGCGCACCTGGGACAACTGGCAACGCGGCGACGACGGCCGCGGCCGCCTGGCCAGGCTTGTCCCCTGGCTGCCCATCCTGGCCGGCGCCGCCATGTTCGGCCTCTACGGCACCGCCCCCGGCACCGACATGCTCGGCCACGCCTGCGGCTTCGCGGCCGGCATCATCATCGGCGCCCTGCAACCCGGCTGCCGGAACGCCTACGCCTCGCGCCCGCTGCAATTCCTCCTCGGCTTCGCCGCCCTCGCCGCCATCGTATTCGCCTGGCGCGCAGCTCTGACGCATGGGTGACAGAATCCCCCCCTGCGCACGTAGTACCGGCTTCAGCCTGCACTACGTACGTAAGGATATAGCCCCCCTGGTGGATGGCTGTGACTTGCATTCCCGCACCCCATGCTATAATTTATGTCCTTCCGTGCCTTTCCCGCGTCACCGCCGCGGCGCCCCGCCGCCGACTTGAAACACGACGCGTCTTTTCCCCGAACCAGCCACCTCCTCCCATAACCCAGCCACATCGAAGGAGAACGCCGCCATGCAGAACTTCTTCCGTCGCTTTCTGATCAGCCTGTTGACCACGGCTTCGGCGCTGCCGCTGCTGGCGGACCTGTGGGAAACCGACCTGCCCTGGCAGAAGGAGTACAAGGCCGACAGCAGCACCATCGGCCTCTGGCATTTCAACCAGGGCCAGGAGCTGCAGGACAGCTCCAACAACGGCTGCCACCTGACCATCAAAGGCTCGGCCGCCACCGTCCCTGACGGCAAATTCGGCGGCGCCCTGCACTGCCGCCATCACGAGGGCGACCAGCTCAAAACCAGCGCCGCCATCGCCAACGACGCCGACGTCCTCTCGCCCGACGGGCCGTTCACCGTCGAACTCTGGGTCAAACCAGCCGCCGACTTCTTCAAACAAAAACAAGTCTTCCTGGTCGACAAGAAGTACTTCCACTATGCCAGCGACCGCCAGGACGCCAATTGGGACTACGGCTTCTACCTTCAGCAGAATACACGCGAAACCGACCAGTACCAGCTGACCGCCACCCTCGGCTTCGGCCAGGATTCCGTCTGGGCGTCGACGCCGTACCTGCCCTTTGCCGCCGACTCCTGGTACCACCTCGCGTTCACCTATGACGGCAAGGGCAGGGTCGCCTTCTTCCGAAACGGCGTGCTGCTCGCGGAAAATGTGTTCCCGGGACGCCAGGCCGTGGCCAATGGCAGCCACGGCCTGGCCATCGGAGACCGCTTCGGCAGCCTCTTCAACGCCTTCCCCGGCCTCATTGACGAGGTGCGCATCTCCAAGGGCGTCGTCACCTTCCAGAACGGCACCGTCGCCTTGGGATTCACCCCGGAACGCACCGTCTTCTACCGCCTGGAACCCAACCAGACCCTGAACCTCGAGGTCATCAACGGCACCTCCAAGCCCGTCACCCAGCTGCTCGGAACCATGGCCGTCGAAAACGTCACCCGGAAACTCGCGCTCCACGCCGTCCAGCCCGGACAACGCGCCCCGCTGCCCCTGCCGGTGGACACCGCCCTGCGCCCCGGCGCCTACACCGCCAAAGTCAGCCTGACCGGCCTCTGGGAAGGACAGTCCCGCAGCCTGACAACCGAAGTGGCTTTCGACATCGTCGCCCGGCCGTCGCCGGCCATGCCGGTCATCATGTGGGGCCATGGCGACCTCGAACGCCTCACCGACATCGGCTTCACCCACAGCCTCCGCTACTTCAACCTGCAAAAGGACATCTGGGAGGCCAAACAGCCCCTCGACCTGGGCGGCAACGCCAGCGTCATCAGCGAAAAACGACTGATCAACGACATGATGCGGGCCGGCATCGAACTGATCATCTCCACCTCGCCGGGACGATGGTTCGCCAAGCAGCTTGACGCCTTCCCCGAGTTCCGCCGCCTCGACCGCGGCGGCCACCCCCTCCCCGTCGAAAACGCCGCCGTCGCCCACCCGGACATCCAGCAGTTCGCCT
>CAYOUR010000081.1:3036-16869 GCA_964407145.1 uncultured Lentisphaeraceae bacterium
CACCATCCGCCAGACCTACGGGCACTTCCCCAACTTCACCTCCGCCCTGATCCAGACCGAAGTGCGCGACTCCACCCAGGTCTCCTTCACCCCGTTCGAAGTCCAGGCCGCCGAACAATTCCTCGAAGGCAAAATCCCCGCCGCCGTCACCAGCAAAAACGGCGTCCACTACAGCTCACTCCCGAACTTCCCGCTCGGGCGCGTCCTTGCCGATGACGACCCGATCCTGAAATTCTACACCTGGTTCTGGAAGGACGGCGACGGCTGGAACCCCCTCCACACCCAGGTGCACCGCGGCCTGAAATCACAGCCGGATTCCGTCAGCGGCGCCGCCCGCACCCAGCCCTACACGCCCAAGCCCTTCTGGACCTTCTTCGACCCGGCCGTCCGCGCCCCAGCCATCTGGGGCAGCGGCGGACAAGTCGATGTCATCAGCCAGTGGACCTACTCCTACCCCGACCCGATCAAAATCGGCCAGGCGGCGGACGAGCTGTTCGCCATGGCCGCCGGACAACCCGGCCAACAGGTGATGAAAATGACCCAGGTCATCTGGTACCGCTCCGCCACCGCGCCCAACCTGCCCGAAAAAGAGGATGACCGCGTCCAATGGGAAAAGGACATCCCCGACGCCAAATTCATCTCCATCAGCCCGACCCACCTGAGCGAAGCGCTCTGGAGCAAGATTTCCCGGCCGGTGCGCGGCATCATGTACCACGGCTGGGGCTCCCTGTTCCCCTCTTCGCATGGCGGCTACCGCTGCACCAACCACGACACCGCCCGCATGCTGAAAAAGCTCGTCCACGACGTGGTCCAGCCACTCGGACCGATGCTGCTGGCCGTCCCCGACCGCCAGGCCGACGTCGCCATCCTCGAAAGCTTCTCCGCCCAGATGTTCGCCGCCCGCGGCACCACCGGCTGGAGCCGCTCCTGGGAGGCCGACATGCACCTGGTCCTGCAGTGGGCCGGACTCCAGCCCGACATCGTCTACGACGAAACCATCCGCCGCGACGACCTGAAGCACTACCAGATCCTGGTCATGCCGTTCTGTGACGTGCTCACCGAATCCGTCGTCAAGAAAATCACCGCCTTCCAGGAACGCGGCGGCATCGTCGTGGCTGACGAATTCCTCTGCCCGGCCATCCTGCCGGACATCCTGCTGCCGTCCTACCGCCGCCAGAGCGTCCCGCACGAGGACAAGGCCGCCCTGCAGCGGCTGGCCGCCGACCTGTCAGCCCAACTGGAGCCGTTCTACCAGCGCGCCGTCTTCAGCAGCACCCAGGACATCGTGCCACGGCTCCGCCGCTACGGCCGCACCGACTACCTGTTCACCATCAACGACCATCGGACCTATGGCGACTATCTTGGCCATCACCGCCTGGTCATGGAGCAGGGCCTGCCCACCAGCGCGACCGTGACCATGCCGCGCAGCGGCTACGCCTACGACCTGGTCAGACATGAACTGGCCGCCAGCGCCCCCAAAGGCAAACCTATTGTCCTGGAACAGGATTACGGCCCCGGTGAAGGCAAGCTCCACATGATCACTGACGTGAAACTCGACAAAATCGCCGCCCTGGTCAAACCGGACCAGCCGTCCCGCGCCAACCGGCCCCAGGCCCATGTCTTCGTCTGGGTCTGCAACAAGAAAAACACCCCGCCCGACGCCGTCATCCCCATCGCCGTCGACATCATCGACCCCGAAGGCCGCAAAGCCGAATTCAGCGGCTTCTACGCCGCCCTCAAGGGCAGCCTCAAACTCACCCTCGACTTCGCCCCCAACGACCTCCCCGGCAAATGGACTGTCTTCGCCCGCTGCCTCGCCTCCGGAAACACCACCAAAAAAACCTTCGTGCTCGAGTGAACAAAGCGGGCGGCCGGCCAGTGCGCCCCCGTGCTGCCGGCGCGCCCCGTCCCATTGACCCGCGCGGCCCGTTGCGTCGTCCCATAGACACCATACGGTTACTAACTCATTTTATAAAAGCCGCAGGCCCCGATAGGAGCTATCCGCTTGATTGTGTCCCCTTGCTCTTTATTCTAAGATAACACGTTAAGGTAAAATAAATCGAGGCCTTATTTTAGGCTTGAGGCCGGGAAAATGAAACGAAAGCTCCAAGGCGGATACGTGACCATCGCTGAGAATGACCTCGCCGTGGCTTTTTACGACCGTTTTCCAGTCTCGCCTGGGCATTCGCTGATCATCCCCCGCCGTCATGTCGCCAGCTACTTCAGCCTTGACCAGGACGAACTGCGTTGCATCCATGAACTGGCGTTCTCCTGCCGGCGCATTCTGCTGGAAAACCATCACCCCGATGGCTTCAATGTCGGAATCAATGCGGGACTGGCCGCGGGGCAGACGGTCTTCCATTGCCACCTGCACCTGATTCCACGCTACGACGGCGACGTCGCCGAACCGCGGGGCGGAGTCCGCGGCGTGATTCCAGAAAAACAAGTTTACTGACCACGCTCCAACAGAAGCGCGAGAAAACGACCTCATGGCCCGTTGCGCGGAACGGACCGGCGCGGGCGCCGCCTGGTCGATCCCGCCGCCACCGCGTCAATCGCCGGCACAATTGATTTCCGCGGGCGCGTCGCGCCACGCGTCCGGGGCGTCGTAGCTGACGCGGACCTGCTCCAGCGTGACGCCCGTGGCGTTCCTGATCGAAAACAGCTCCCCGAGCTCTTCGATCATGAAGAATTTCCGTTCCGGCTCCGACAAGGTGCGGGGATCGCCGGCGATGAAACGACAATCGGACAGCGTGATGTCGGACAGTTCGGCGAGGCCGTTGCCTTCAATCAGGAAAGGCAGCTGCGTCCGGCCGGAAAGCCGGGAAAAGCGGATGTCCCGCAGCACTCCCGCAAAAGGTACCCCCTCGATGAATTTATAGTCGTGTCGAATGAAGAGGAAGTTCAGGGCCTCGGCGTGAATCTGATCGAACGCCAGGTCGGAGATGTCCACCCCGCGGCTGCGGTTGGAGTATTTCGAGCAGATCCAGATGGCGCCGCGGGTGTTGTTCATGACGATGTTGCTGAACCCACAATGCCGGATTTCGCCGCCGCCGACGCCGATGCGAATCGCGTGGGCATAATCGCTGCGAAGCACGCAGTTGCTCACCGTCACATATTCGCAGGGACGCTTGACCGTCAGGCGCTTCGGGTTGCCGCGCAGGGTGAGCGCGTCATCACCGACATCGATGATGCAGTCGCTGACGGTGACGTGCGAGCAGCAGTCGATGTCGATGCCGTCATTGTTGTGTTCCAACGGAGAACTGTTGATGTGAACTCCCCGAATGGTCACCCATTCGCAGCCATGCAGCAAACAATGCCAAAAAGGCGAGTTGACCAGTTCGACATCCTCGATGCGGATGTTCTTCGATTCCCAGAAAAAGAGCATCTGCGCGGGTTTCCAAGGCGGACAGGCCAGTGTTTTTCGGCCACCGAAGGCGAGCGTCTCCGGCTGTCCCGCATAGAGGTCGGAGGACCGGCCGTCGATGCGGCCGCCGCGAATCACGACGTCTTCCTGTCCGAGGGCGACGATCAGGTGGAAGTCGTTGGTTTGTTCCGTCTTGACAACGCGGTTTGACGAGCCGTGGTCTTCGACTTTGTAGTCCTCCGGGTCACGCGAGCCCAGGAGGACGGCGCCGGTTTCCAGCTGGAGTCCGCCATGGCTGCGGAGAAAAAGCGTTCCCGTCAGATAAGTTCCCGGCGGGAAATAGACCATCCCGCCGGCGTCAAGCGCCCGTTGAATCGCCGCCGTATCCTTGGCCACGCCGTCCCCGACGGCGCCGAATGCCTTCACATTGTGCATGACCACTCTCCCAAGATAAAAAACATAGGACTTATAGGAGATGCAGGTTCAAGGTGTTGCAAAGCCAGCAACAAGGAGCCAAACCGGAAAAAAACAGCCGTCCCGGGACGGTCGGGCTGCCCTCTTTTCGTCCCTCCGGCTCAATAGGGCAGACGGGTGTTTTTCACCTCCAGCCACGGTTCGTCCAGATAATCCGGCGCATAGAATTCCTCCCGGCCGGGAATCACCAGGCGACGGCACTGGACCGCAACGGAGCTTTGCGGCGGCACGTCGAACTCCTGGCCATTGACGCACACCCGGGCTGCGCACTCGCTGAAGTTATGGCAGGCCACCGCCTGGTCAGCCAGCCCGGGCACGCGGAACGCCCTGAGGCCGACCGACGCGGCTTCCTCCGGATACACGTCGGATTCCGGGCCGGACGGATGCAGCAGCAGGTCACCGGCCAGGTAGAACACCGCCAGCGACGACGGCGCCACCGCGTATTCCGGGGTAACCGCGCCGCGGCGCCAAATCCGGATATTCTGACTGACGTCGAATTCGCTGTTCAAGGCGTAGATGACGGTGACACCGTCGGCGCGCTGATAGACGGCGCTGCTGACGGCGTCCGCCGCCAGCAGCCGGATGTCTCCCTGGGCCGCCAGGGACACGATCCGCAGAAGATGCTCGGCAAAGGGCCGCATGCCGTCGTCGCCGGGATATTCGAACGCGGTGACCAGGCGGGCCTTGCCCTTGCCCAGGGCGTGTTCGACCAGGGCCGGCGAGGCCAGCAGGTCCTCTTCGGTGACGGCGTGATGGCCCGTGAAGCCGGCGCACAGCACGGCGCTGGCCGAGGTGATCTCCAAGCGCGCCGGGGTCAAGTCGCCCATCATCACCGGATCGCGGCGCAGGCCGCGTCCGGGCAGCGGCAGCGTCCCATTGGGCAGCGCCTTCACGCCGCGCACCGCCTTGGGCAGTCGGCCGACCACCGTCACGCCGAACAGCGCGCTCAGGTCGCCGTCGTTGAACAGCCGGACCGGCGCGCCGCGCCGCGGGTCGGTCGTGCAGTGCGGCAGCCACATCAGCAGCTCGCCGCCCTCCTCGACATACGTGATCAGCGTCTCATACTGCGCCTCGTCCATCAGGTTGTACCCAAGAAACACCAGCGACTTATACTGCCGCAGCGCCTCCAGCCCAGCCGCGACCGGCACAATGTCATACTGCCCACACGGCGGATGGCCGGAGAACGAATGCGCGCCGAGGTACACCTCGCTGTAGGGATTCTCCCGCGTTGTCAGGACCCGGGTCAGGTCCCAGCTTTTTTCCGCCGGGCCATTCTTCCAGGCGTCGCCCTGCTCGTACTGCCCCCAGGCATACGGATTCCAAAGGCCGGGGCAGCCGTCATATTGGCCGAAAGCCAGGGCCAGGGGCGCTTCCGGCCCGCGCTCCGGGCGGGTGTGAATCCGTGTAAAACGATAGTATTCCCGCAAATGGCGCCGCGCCGCCTGCATGACCGGATGGTGGAAATCAAAAACCGTCTTGCCATAGCTGAACCCATAGTAGCCCGATTCGGGAAAAATGAATTCCGCGCCGGCCAGGTGGCAGGCGTACAGGCTCTGGCGCCAACGTTTCAGCCACAGGTCGTCAAACTCGAACCCGCCGTAGCAGCCGATGGCGATGTGCACGCCCCAGAATTTATCCCAGGCGCGCGCGCAGCCGCGGATGGCCGGCAGCATGCGGTTCGGGTCGCCCGGCATCATTTCCAGGCAGAGGTCGTCCAGACCGGCCTCGGCCTGATAGTGGAACAGCATGCTCGAGTCGACATTCAGGAGCCGTCCGCCGCCGACTTCCGCGCGCTCGCAGTCGATGTACTGCTTCAGATACTGCACGTACCTGTCGCGGGCATCACGCACATCCGCCGCCGGCGGCAGGTTGGCGTAGTTGCCGACTGCGCGGCCGATGGTGTATTCCTGCGGCCAGTACATGATTCCGCCGGCTTCGCCGATGGTGTAGCGCCCCAGATAGAACTCGCCGCCCGCGGCCACCACCCGGTCAAAGTCAGCGCGGGTCAGGCTCGGGCAACGCCAGCGTTCGCCGGAACCGCGGCGCATCAACTCGCTCAACATGAAGTAAATCCGGCGCTCGCGGCAGAACCGCGCCACGGCCAGAGCCTCGTCAAGATCGTCGGGAAGCGTGAACAGGGCGATTTCCCCAAGCTTCAGGTCCAGGAACTGCCGCAGCGCTTCCAGACCGACTGGCACCGAAGCACCGACCAGCAACCGGCTTGCATGCATGACCCATACTCCTTGCTTCTGTCGCCTGGCTTCAGTTCAGGATTTCCGCGGGAGTCAGCACCCGCAGCCACTCCGGATACACGCGCCGGCCGGCCTGGCCGTCCGCCAAAACCAGAAAGGCCGTCCGCTCGACGCCGGCCTGCTGCAGACGCGCGGTCAGGCGTTCCCGCGCCTCGTTCCAGCACAGCAGAATCAGCACCACGCCGCTGATCTCGGCAATTTCGCTCAGCACCTCGTCGGACAACTCGGCAAACGGGTCGTCGCTGGCCGGCTCCAGGCAGGCGAGCACGTCCAGCATGTTGTCGAGGAAGCCCAGGCTGCGTCCGCCGCGGAACCGGTACAGGTCCGGTCCGGCGGCAAACAAGTCCACGATCACATCCTGGCGGGCGAGGTGGTCGGCCACCGCTGCGGTCAAGGACGCCGCCGCCTCAAACACCGGGTCGGCCCCGGGCAGCAGCTCCTGCCAGAAATAACGGCGCGGCCGCAGCGTGTCCATGACCACGGCCGTATGGCACAGGTACTCCTCGCAATATTCGCGGACCACGGGCCGGCCCACACGCGCCCAGGACCGCCAGTGAATCTGCCGGATGTCGTCGCCCTCGCGGTAGTCACGCGTGCCGTGGAATTCCTGCGAATGGCCGACTTTCGAACTGAGGCTGATGCCGCCGGGATGATACATCTTCCGGCTCGACAACGCCAACTCCGGCAACGGCCGGAAAGCCGGATGGACATACAGCACCCGGTCACCGGAACCAAACTGCCCCCAGCGCCAGACGTGGAAGGGGAAACCGCTGGCGACATGCATGGCCGGCAGACGGTAGCTGCCACGACGCCCGGCCTGAATCGGCATGCGCAACGACACTTCTTCACCCGGCGCCAGACTGTCCACCCGCACACGGCCGCCTGGCAGCCCGATGGACACCGGAAACGGCAGGCTGTCCACCAGCAGGTCATAGACGACCCGCGGGCCGGTGTTCCGTATCCAATACTGGATGTCGCCCCCGCTGCCGGCGGCCATGCGGCGCGGCGGCTCCCGGCGACATGACACCCGCGGCCGCAGCAGATACCCCAGCAGCAGATTGACCGGCAGCAGCGACGCCAGCATCACAAACAGCACACTCAAGGGCATCGCCGTGATGGCCTGAATCGCCACCGGCACAAACAGCGCCAGGCACAGCAGCACGACTGCGCCAGGAACCGCGACGTGACGGCTGGCATACGCAAAGCACCAGGTCGCCAGCGGCGACGAAAGACGCCGCCGGACCGACCGACCGCCCAACCAGGACGGCCCGGACCGTAAACGCCCCCGGGACAGCGACACTCGCGCAGCCAACGACTTCAGCCTGGCCATGGCCCGTCCCGACATGGACATCATCCACCCCCACCGCCGCCGCGTTCCTGCCGCGCCCGGAATTCGGCGATGTCGCGGGACCGGCCCAACACCCAGGCGCACCACAGGCAGATCACGCCCAGGACCGCCCCAGTCAGCCAATCCAGCGGCTGGACCCGGTCGGCGCCCAAACGCAACGCCAGACGCGCCAGCAACCAAAACCCGCCAACGACCGCGCCCGCAACGCCGGCCAGCCAGGCCCAACGCCGGCCCACCCAGGCCTTCCACAAGACAACAGACGCCCCCAGCAGCAGCAGCAGCGCCCGCCCCCACGGCAGTTCATGCCCCTGGTCCGTCGTCAGCAACAGACAGCCGTTGACCGCATTCCAGGCCGCCAACGGCAGCGCCAGCAGCCCCAGCACCAACCCGAGCAGCAGTCGGCCGCGCCGCTGCGGCGGGCTGAGCTCATCGTCCAGACCGGCCGTGTAGACAGGAAGGCGCCCGCGCGCGTCGCGCGCCAAATCGGCTTCGCCGCGTTCTTCCAGACGCGACGTATGGCCGCAGCTGGGACACAAGTCACCGCAGAACAGCGCGTCCTTCGCGCAATGAGGACATTTCTGGATCTGCTTCATAGAAACGGCATTCCGTAACCACACCGGCGTTTTTGCCTTTTTCTGGGACTCGGCAAGTCGCACTTGCCGGAAATGATGATAATGTAATGCGTGTTGCCGATTTTGTTCTTTCGGCCCTGATTTCTCCGAGCAAAAGCCGTCAGCGCGTTTTCTCCAAGAACGGTTGCGGACGCCGGTGACATGGCCAATCATCACCAGCGGAACCCCTTATCTTAGCCATGCGAACACTTCTTGTTGCCCTTGCTCTCTTCTCCGCCCTGACAGTTGCGGCCAAGATCATCCACGTTGACAGCCAGAGGGGCCAGGACGGTCAGGACGGACTGTCCGCCGCGACCGCCAAGAAGACGATCGCCGCCGCCACCCGCCTGCTGCGGCCCGGCGACACCCTGTCCCTCGCCGCCGGGCAGACGTTTTATGAAAGCATCACGTTTCCCGTCGACGGCACGCCGGCCCGGCCGATCACCGTCGAAGGCAATGGCGCCGTCATCAGCGGCCTCCAGGCGGTCCCCGAAGACCAATGGCAGGACAAGGGCGACGGCCTGTTCTTCCAGCCCGCCAAAATCAAGCATGGCTCCCTGGCGCCATACCTGGTGGACCGGGACCTGACGCCCCTGCCGCGCGGCGGCAAACCGGAAGCCATGCAGCCCGGCCAGGGCCTCTGCACCACCGACGGGCTCTACGTCCGCTGCGAACCGGGCCGCACCCCCGCCGGCTTCGGACTCCACGTCACCGGCCGCGCCGCCGGCGTCGCCCTCTCCAACCGCAGCTACGTCACCGTCCGCAACCTGACCGCGGAATACTTCTCCAACGACGGCTTCAACATCCACGGCTATTGCCGCGGACTCCTCTTCGAAAACATCACCGGCCGCTACAACGGCGATGACGGTTTTTCCATCCACGAAGACGTCGCCGCCATGGTCCGCGGCGGCCATTTCCACGACAACAACTACGGCATCCAGGATGTGACCGCTTCGCGCTCCTGGTACCAGGGCGTCCTGGTCGAAAACAACCGCAACATCGGCGTCCACTTCCTCGGCGGCGCCCGCAGCCTGGAAGACGCCATCGTCCGCAACAATGGCGGCCCGCAGATCCGCACCCAGTCCGACCGGGCCCGCGGCTTGGGCTACACCGCCGGCAACCCCATGGAAAACGGCCTCTTCTTCTTCAAGAACGTCGTTGTCATCGGCACCCCGACCGCCGCCGCCTTCGTCGCCGGCGGCAACAGCAAGACCGTGGTCAGCCACTGCGCCCTCCTCGGCGGCAAGACCGGCCTGGTCGTGCAGGACAACGCCGAACTGCACCTGCACGCGACTGTCCTTGCCGAGGCCGCCGAAAAGGAAATCCAGGTCACGGCCGCGGCCAAGTACGTCGCCTCCGCCAATGCCTTCCATCCCGGCCGCTTCGCCCTGGGCGACGACACCGCGGCCGCCATCACCTTGAGCCAATTCCAGGAGGCCACCGGCCAGGATGAGAACTCCGTCACGGCGCCACCCAAATATGATGACGCCTACCGCTTTGCCGAGCCCGTCGTGCGCTTCCTGGGTCAGGACACCACCGCCGGCCCCGACCGCACGGCCGCCCTGCCCCTGGAGCTGACGGCCCCCGCCGCCAACGACGGCGACGCCCCCGCCGCCAAACCGGTCACCGCCGGGGCGCCGCCCTCCCTGGCCGCGGCCACCCCGGCCCAGCCGCAGTCCGTGCCGCTGCCAACGCCGTCGGCCGACGGCTGGGTCACCTTTGACTTTGAAAACAGCAATCCCTGGAACCTGATCTACCCCGAACCGGCCATCCAGGACGACGGCACGCCGCTGACCGGCACGGCCGAACTCTCGACCGAACAGGCCGTCTCCGGCCAGAATGCCCTCCGCCTCCACGTGGACCTCCCGGCCAACACCCGCAACGCCTGGACCATCAAGCTGTTCTCGCAGCGGCTGGGCGCGCCGGGCGCCAAGGTCGTCCGCGTCCGCTTCAGCATGTTCGGCGACAACAGCGGCACGCCATTTGCCCCGCGCTTCCGCGACGCCCGCGGCGAAATCTTCCAGGGAAAGGCCGATACCATCGACTGGCAGGGCTGGCGCCAGCTGGACTGGGACCTGACCGCCGCCCCGCCCTCAATCCGCGGCGGTGACAAGAACCAGACCCTGGACGCGCCTTTCCAGTTCATCGTCGACTTCCACCACCGCGTCCCGCCAACCGGCAAAACCTTCCTGGTCTTCATCGACGACCTGCAGTTCAAGCTCGACAACCCCTAACCGGCAGGCCTTCGCGGCTGCCGCGACCCGTTGACCAGCCAACCGTCCCCCACCTCCGGAGTCTGCCATGCGAACCATCAATGATCAAGGCATCCTGACCATCCGCAAGCCGAAAGGCGACCAGCGCGCCGCCATCCTGGTCGCCGGCGACTGCTGCCCGAGAGCCACCGGCGAGGACATGATCCTCAACGGCAAGTCGGAGGACATCCTCGCCGACCTGCAGGACGTCTTCAGCTCCGCCGACTTGTCCATGATTCAATTTGAAACGCCGCTGACCACGGCCGATACCCCGATCGTCAAAAGCGGCCCCAACCTCAAATGCCATCCCGGCGTCATCGACTTCCTGCACGCCTGGGGCGGCGACGTGACCCTGCTGGCCAACAACCACATCGGCGACTTCGGCACGGCGCCAGTCCTGGAGACCATCAACACCCTCCAGACGAATGGCTTCAAGACCGTCGGCGCCGGCGCCAATCTCGACGAGGCCCGCCAGCCCCTGATCGTCGAAACCAACGGCCTTAAAATCGGCATCCTCAATGTCGCGGAAAACGAATTCGGCGGAGCCGGCCCGTCCAAGCCCGGCGCGGCGCCCTTGTCACCCTGCTTCAACATCAGCCAGATTCTGCAGCTCGCGCCCCAGGTCGACTGCTGCGTCGTCGTCACCCATGGCGGCAATGAGCACAACCCCATCCCCAGCCCCAGGGTCGTCAACATGTCGAGGGCCTTTGCCGACGCCGGCGCCGACATCGTCGTCAACATCCACACCCATTGCGCCCAGGGCGTCGAAAACTGGAACGGCAGCGCCATCGTCTACTGCCCCGGAAACTTCTACTTCCCCTGGCCCAAAGACCGCGCCTACGCCCCCGGCGACTTCTGGCTGATCGGCTACCTGGTCCGCTTCGAGATCGACGCCGAAGGCGTCTGCGGACTGCAGCTCTTCCCGACAACGTTCACCGCCGACGGCAGCAGCGTCAAGCAACTCACCGGCAAACAGCGCGACGGCTTCAACGCCTACATGAAAAAAATCTCCACCCCGCTCAAGGACTGGGACAAGATCATCGCCTTCCATGAATGCTGGGCGGCCAACAGCAGCTATGCCAAGACCCTGAGCAACCCGGCCTGGACGCCTGCCGACTTCGACGCCCCGGCCCCCAACAAGAAGCTCATGCCCCTGCGCAACCTGCTGACCTGCGAAGCCCACCACGAAGTCCTGGCCACCCACCTGCGCCTCGTGGAAGAGGGACGCCTGGAATCAGCCCGTAAATGCGCCTCCCAGCTGAAAAAGCTGTCCGAGGCCTCCTTCATGAAGTGACTTGACACCGCTCCGACAGCCCCACAGCCCGAACTGCTCATGGCTCTCCCCTGGTCGTTGCAAAAACTGTTCCAGCAGCAGAGCGGCCATCTGTATCCATCGGCCGCCCTGCGGGTTTTCCGCACCTTGTCCGGACAGCCCGGCGAAGGCTGGCTGGCGACCTGGTCCGAAGGCATCGTCTTCCTCGGGCGCCAGCCGGAAACCGCCCCGCAACGGCTGCGCTTCGACTGGCGGGAAGTGACCGGCCTCGACATCCGCGACCACGCCTTCAACACGGAAATCAGCCTGGAAACGACGGACGAGGCCTGGCGCCTCCCCTTTGCCCTCCGCGACCGGCCCATCGCCGAGCGCCTGGTCAACGCGCGCCCGCCGCCGGAATCGTCCCTGAACGGCCCGCCGCCCCTGCCTGCCGAACCGCCGCCCCTGCCAGGCGCGACCGCCCCCAACGCCCCGCCAACGTTCGCCCGACCGCATGAACGCAAATACCGCCCCAGCGTCGTCTACTTCGCCGCCGCCATGCTCGCCATGGCCCAGGCCGACGACAACCTCGCCGAAAGCGAGTTGACCGCCATCAGCCGCATCTTCGAACAGCGCGAATGCCTCATCCAGGGCCGCCGAGTCCTCAATTCCGGCTCCCTTGATGAACTCTTCGCAACCATCAACCTCCTTTTCACCATCGAACAAAAGAAATGCCTGATCGCCAACCTGCTCGACCTGGCCGCCATCGATGGCACCAGGGACGCCCGGGAAAGCGCCATCCTGCGGCAATGCCGGCAGACTCTCAACGTCCCCGACGCGCTGTGGCAATGGCTCGAAGACAGCAACCGAATCAAAAACGACCTGTCCGTCTTCTCCTATTGAACCACGGCGGCGGCATCGTCGAGACTACACGATGTCCTATATGTCCAAATACACTTCACAGATACGTTACTCAGGCTGAAAACATGGGACCTATTGGACGAGAATAGGACGTATGGGACGTATGGGACGACAAACAGGACAATGGGACAAATATGCTATTGGGCTATTGGGCTATTGGGCTATTGGGCTATTGGAGTCGCCCGAAGCCAAACTGAACCCTTAAACAAAAGCATTGGTCCCATATGTCCTAATATGTCCACTAGTCCATTAACGTCCACTAATGTCCACTAGTCCACTATTCCCGGAGAAACCATAGCATGGAAGTCGTCAGACGATTATTTGTTGAAAAGCGCCCCGGCTTTGACGTCGAGGCCCGCCAGCTGCTGGCGGACTTGCGGGAGAACCTCGGCCTCGCCGAACTGAAGGAACTTGGCATCCTGAAACGCTATGACCTCTCCGGCATCAGCGACGCAGAATACGCCGCCGCCAGGGACAGCGTACTGTCTGAACCGAACAGCGACATCACCCATGACGAGCAGGCCCCGGCACAGCCCGGAACCACCGTCTTCGCGGTCGAAGCGCTGCCTGGGCAATACGACCAGCGGGCCGACTCCGCCGCCCAGTGCATCCAGCTCCTCACCCAGAAGGACCGCCCGCTCGTCCGGACCGCCACCGTCTACCGCCTGACCGGCAAAATCAGCCCTGACCGCCTCGAAAAAATCAAGAACTACCTGGTCAACCCAGTGGAAAGCCGGGAAGCCGCCCTGGGCAAGCCGCATTCCCTGGAAATGGAGACGGCGGTTCCACCGGATGTGCCGGTCATGACCGGCTTCAACGAGCTGACGGCCGCCGAACTCGCCAAGATGACCCGCGAACTCGGCCTGGCCATGACCCCGGCCGACCTCGCCTTCTGCCAACAGTATTTCCGCGACCAGGAAAAGCGCAATCCGACCTTCGCCGAGCTGCGCGTCATCGACACCTACTGGTCGGACCACTGCCGGCACACGACCTTTCACACCAGCATCGACAGCGTCGAATTCGGACTGAACGACCTGGCCATGCCGGTCATGGCCGCTTTCCGTGAATACCGCCGCCTGCGGCGCGAACTGGGTCGCGAAGACCGCCCCCTCTGCCTCATGGACCTGGCCACCATCGCCCCCAAAGAACTGAAACGCCAGGGCAAGCTCGACAACCTCGACGCCTCCGAGGAAATCAACGCCTGCTCCATCGCCATCCAGGCCAAGGTCAACGGCGAACTCCAGGACTGGCTGGTCATGTTCAAAAACGAAACCCACAACCACCCGACCGAAATCGAGCCCTTCGGCGGCGCCGCCACCTGCCTGGGAGGCGCCATCCGCGACCCGCTCTCCGGAC
>CAYOUR010000082.1:0-16785 GCA_964407145.1 uncultured Lentisphaeraceae bacterium
GCGGCCCTGCGGGCCGCCCTTCAGGCCGCGGCCAATGCCCGTTGATCTGACAGTGGCTTTAATAAGATGTGCCAGTCCACAACGTCTCAGCCGCGGAGCGGAAAAAGCCCCGAAGCGGCGGCTTCAAGGAGCAGCTCCTCGGTGCGTTCCCAGCCGATGCAGCCGTCGGTGACCGAGACGTCCCGGGCCGGCCGCTCCCCGACCGCCAATGCCTGCCGCCCCTCTTGCAGGTAGCTTTCCAGCATCATGCCGGCAATGCCGGCGTTGCCGGCCAGGCGCTGGGCGAGGACATCCCGGAACACCGCCGGCTGACGCCGGTGGTCCTTGCCGGAATTGCCGTGGCTGCAGTCAATGACGAGCCTTTTGCCCAGGCGCAATTCCGCCAAACGCTCCAGGGCGGCGGCCACGGCCGGGGCCTGGCAGTTGGGTCCGGCGCTCCCGCCGCGCAGGACCAGGTGACAAAGCGGATTGCCGCGGGTCTGGAACACGCCGGTGTGGCCGTTCAGCATCACGCCGATGAAACTGTGCGACGCGCGAATCGCCGTCATCGCGTCCAACGCGACCTGCAAGTCGCCGCTGGTGCCGTTCTTGACTCCGACCGGCATGGGCAGACCGCTGGCCAGCTGCCGATGCGTGGGCGACTCCACCGTCCGAGCCCCGATGCCCGCCCAGGAAACCAGGTCGGACAAATACGGCGCCGTCACCGGCTCCAGCAACTCGGAAGCCACCGGCAGTCCCAGCTCGGCGATGGCGAGCATCAGCCGCCGGGCGACCGCAATGCCCTTGACGATGTTGTAGTCGCCATTCAAGTCCGGGTCGTAAATCAGGCCTTTCCAACCCACAGTCGTGCGCGGCTTTTCAAAATAGACCCGCATCATCACTTCCACCTGCCCGGCCAGCCGGTTGCGCAACTGCAGCAACCGGCTGGCGTACTCCAGGGCGGCCTCCGGTTCATGTATCGAACACGGCCCGACCATCACCAGCAGACGCTGGTCCGCACCGGTCAGAATGTCCTGCAACCGCCGCCGGTGCCCGTCAATCCCGGCCGCGACCGCCGGCGGCAGCGGATATTCCAGGCGCAACGTCGCCGGCGACGGCAGCAGGACCGCACTGCGGATGTTACTGTCCTCACGGGTCGACATGGAGGTTCTCCGCCAATTCCCGAACCAGGCCATTCCCCGCGGCCAGCTGCTCCGAAAAGCCGCGGCCGTCCGCAAAACAGCGCACGTAGGCGGAACCGGCCACCACGCCGTCGGCATATTGGGCGACCCGATGCGCCTGGTCGCCGGAACTGATGCCGAAGCCGACCACCACCGGCGCCGGCGACGCCTGGCGGACCTGCCGCACCCGCTCCTCCAGCTCCGCCGCCACCGCCTCCCGCACCCCGGTCGTGCCGCGCAGACTGACATAATACACGAAGCCAGTGGCATCCTGAACGATCTGCCGGGAACGTTCCAGGCTGGTGGCCGGCGACACCAGGGGAATCAGATGCAGGCCATGCGCCCGGCAGGACGGCAGCAGCTCGTCACGCTCCTCCAGGGGCAGGTCGACCGCCAGGATGCCGTCCCCGCCCAGACGGGCAAAATCACGGCACAGCCGGTCGATGCCATAATGGAAAATCATGTTCATGTAACTGAACAGAATCAACCCGGTCCGCGGATGGCGTTGCCGAATCCGGCCCGCCATGGCCAGGATGCCCGGCAAGGTGGCGCCATGCTCAATCGCCGTCTTCGCCGCGGCGCAGATCACAGGCCCGTCCGCCATCGGGTCGGAAAACGGCACGCCCAGCTCGATCATGTCCGCGCCGGAGGCGATGGCGCCCTCAATCGCCTCCTCCGAACGCGCCATGTCGGGGAAGCCGGCGGTCGCATACATGATCAGGGCCGCCCGGCGGGAACGCGCACATGATGAAAAAAGTTCTGCCAGTCGGTTCATTGTCCTCTCCCTTCCTTGTATTGACGGATGTTGTCCATGTCCTTGTCCCCGCGCCCGGAGAGGTTGACGACGATGGCGTCTTCCGCCGCATAGCGCCGGGCGGCATGCATGGCCTGGGCCACGGCATGCGAGCTCTCGAGCGCCGGGATGATGCCTTCCAGGCGTGACAGCGTTTCAAACGCTGCCACCGCCTCGTCGTCGTTGACGACCTGGTAGGTGGCCCGTCCCAGGTCGGCCAGCAGGCAGTGCTCCGGCCCGACGCCGGGGTAGTCGAGGCCGGCGGAGACGGAATGCGTCTCCTGCACCTGGCCGTTCTCGTCCTGCAGAAGATACGTCTTGGCGCCATGCAGGATGCCGACCTTGCCGCCGTTGATGCTGGCGGCGTGGCGGCCGGTCGCCAGACCATAGCCGCCGGCCTCGACGCCGGTCAGAACGACCTCGGCGTCATCCTGGAAACCGGCAAAAATGCCGATGGCGTTGCTGCCGCCGCCGACGCAGGCGATGACTTCACGCGGCAGTTTTCCCGCCTGGGTCAGGCATTGCCGGCGCGCCTCCCGGCCGATCACCGACTGGAAATCCTTGACCAGCATCGGGTAGGGATGCGGCCCGGCGCAGGTGCCGATCATGTAGAAGGTATCCTCCGAACACGCGGTCCATTCCCGAATGGCCTCGTTCATGGCGTCCTTCAGGGTCGCGGAACCGTCGGTGACGGCACGGACCTTCGCGCCCAGCGTCTTCATGCGTTCGACATTGGGCGCCTGCCGGGCGATGTCGACCGCGCCCATGAACACCTCGCACTCCAGCCCGAACAGCGCCGCCACCGTGGCGCTGGCCACGCCGTGCATGCCGGCGCCGGTCTCCGCGATGATGCGCCGCTTGCCCATCCGCCGGGCCAGCAACGCCTGCCCGAGCGTGTTGTTGATCTTGTGCGCGCCGGTGTGGTTCAAATCCTCGCGCTTCAGATAAATCTGCGCCCCGCCGCAATGGGCCGTCAGCCGCCGCGCCAGATACAACGGCGATTCCCGGCCGACGTAGTCGCGGAGCAGCTGGTGCAACTCCGCCTGAAACACCGGGTCAGACCTGGCCTGCAGATATTCCGTCTCCAGCTCCAGCAGCGCCGGCATCAGCGTCTCGGCAATGTACTGCCCCCCGTAAGGCCCGTAATGCGTATCCATACTTCGTATCCTCCTTGCCAAATCATCTATTTTCACCCTTGACTTGCATCGCCGCTTTTCCTCGACGCCGCCGGATGTATCCACGCCCGCCGCCCCGGTGACCCGCAAAGCCCGCACCGCATTCTCCGGCGTGATGCCGCCGGCCACCAGCACGGCCCGCCGCCGGGCCAGCGCCGTCACCAGACGCCAGTCCCCGCAGACGCCGCTGCCGCCTTCACCGGAATCCGCGACCAGGACCGCCGCCGGGAAGTCAGCCGCCCGTTCGACGTCCGCCAACGTGCGCAGCACCACGGCTTTCCAGACCTCCGCGCCGGTGATGGAGCGGGCCAGGGCCGGACTCTCGTCGCCGTGCAGCTGAACGACGTCCGGCTTGACGGCGCTGATGACTTCGGCCACCTCGGCGGGGCTGGGGTTGCGCAGCACGCATACGGTTTTCACCCCCGGGGGTGCCGCCGCCGCCAACACCGCCGCCTCCGCCAGCGACACGGCCCGGGCCGACCCGGGAACCAGGACAAAGTCCACATGCGTCACCCCGGCGGCCGCCGCCGCTGCCACGTCTTCCGCCCTGGTGAGGCCGCAAATTTTCAAGTATCGCCGCATATCAGCCTCCTGACAGCGGCCTCCTGGTCGGCCGCCCGCATCAACGTCTCGCCAATCAGGAACCCGGCCGCGCCGGCCGCGGCCAGGCGGGTCATGTCGGCGCGGGTGCGGATCGCGCTCTCCGCGACCGGCAGGCGCTCGGCCGGCACCCGGCCCAGAAGCCGCTCCGTCCGCTCCAGGGAAGTCGCAAAGGTGCGCAGATCCCGGGCGTTGATGCCGACCAGGTCAACCGGCGCGGCCAGCACCACCTCCAGCTCCTCCTCGGCATGGACTTCGCCGAGGACCTCCAGGCCGAGGTCATGCGCCGCCAGAGTCAGTTCCAGGAACGCACTGCGGTCCAGCAGAGCCGCAATCAGCAGGACCGCCGAGGCCCCGCAATGCCGCGCCTCCAGGAGCTGATACGGGTCGAAGATGAAATCCTTGCGCAGCAACGGCAAATGCACAGCCTGAGACACAGCCTGCAGGTCAGCAAGACTGCCGAGGAAATGATGACGCTCGGTCAAGACCGAAATGGCGCTGGCCCCGCCCCGCTCATACGCGCGCGCCGTCTCCACCGGCCGGAAATCCGCGCTGATCACCCCGCGCGACGGCGAGGCTTTCTTGACCTCGGCGATGATCTGCACTCCGGACCCGCGACAGGCTGCGGCCAAGCTCGGCCGCGGCGGCAGGCCACGGCATTTCCGCGTCAGTTCGCCGGCCGAAACCAGGCACTTGGCCGCGGCCAGGTCGGCCCGGCTGTCAGCCACAATTTTCTCCAGAATGTTCATGGTTGACTGGCCTCCACCAAGGCCTGCAGCTTGGCCATGGCCCGGCCGCTGTCGATGGCGTCCTCGGCCAGAGGAATGCCGTCGGCCAGCGACACGGCCAGCCCGGCGACCGTGCAGGCGGCCGCCGCGTTGACGACCACAACCGCACGCGCCGCCCCATGGTCCTCACCCGACAACACCCGGCGCGTGATCGCGGCGTTGACCTCCGGGGAGCCGCCGGCAAGGTCGGACAGATCGTACGTCTCCCCCAGCAGAATCTCCGGATGGATTTCATAGCTTGACAGCGCCCCGTCGCGCAGCTCCGTCACCCGGGTCGACTCCGTGCAGGAGATTTCGTCCAGGCCGTCATGGCCATACACCACCATCGCCCGCCGCACCCCGAGTTCGCGCAGGGCCGCCGCGTACAATTCGGTCAGGGCCGCGTCGTAGACGCCGACCAGCATGGCGGTGACGCCGGCCGGATTCGCCAATGGCCCGAGCATGTTGAAAATCGTCCGCACCCCGAGTTCGCGCCGCATCCCCGCGACCTTGCCCATGATCGGATGCATCTTCTGGGCGAACATGAAGCCGATGCCGTGCTCGCGGATACTGGTTTCGATCATCTCCGGCGGCACGTCGAGATTGAAGCCCAGCGCCGCCAGCACGTCGGCCGCCCCGGACTGCCCGGAAACCGCCCGGTTGCCATGCTTGGCCACGACGCACCCGGCCCCGGCCGCCACGATCGCCGCCGTCGTCGAAATGTTGAACGACTTGCCGCCATCGCCGCCCGTGCCGACGATGTCAATGGCGTTGCTGCCGTCGCAGTCGATCTTCTGACAGTAACGACGCATCATCTCGGCCCCGCCGACCAGCTCCTCGACGCTCTCACCCTTCATCCGCAATGCCGCCAGAACCGCGCCCGCCTGGAAGCATGACGCCTCCCCGCTGAACAACACCCCGAGCATCTCGACCGTCTCCGCCGCCGTCAAATCCTGGCGACGCAACAGCTTCTCCAAAAATTTCTTCAGCATGTCAACAGTCCCTTTCTCTGGTGTTCGTCAACCATCTGCAGGAAATTGGCCAGCTGGCTTTTGCCATTGGCGCTCATGACGGCTTCCGGGTGATATTGGATGCCCTCGATCACGTACCGGCGGTGCCGGACGCCCATGACTTCGCCGTCCTCGCTGCGGGCCGTGACTTCGAGGTCGGCCGGCAGCGTCGACTCCTTCAAGGCCAGGGAGTGGTAGCGCACCGCCTTGAACTGGTCGCGGACCCCCTGGAAAAGCCCCCGGCCATCATGCCTGATGAGCGAAATTTTGCCATGCATGATGCGGCCGGCGGCCACGACTTCAGCGCCGAAGACCTGGCCGATGGCCTGATGGCCGAGGCAGACCCCGAGAATCGGCGTCGTCGCCTTGGCCGCGGCGATCAGCTCCTGCAGGATGCCGGCCCGTTCCGGCCGGCCCGGCCCCGGCGACAGCACCAATGCGGCCGGCCGCATGGCCAGCACCTCCTCCACCGTGACTTCGCGGTTCCGGCGCACCACCACCTCCAACCCCAGGCCATACAGCATATGAACGAGGTTGTACGTAAATGAATCGTAGTTGTCCAGCACGAAAATCATGTTCCTGCCTCCTTTTCAAAGCTGCAGGCCGCGGGCCGCCAGTTCAATCGACCGGAACAGCGCGCTGGCCTTGTTCAAGGTTTCCTCGTACTCCTTTTCCGGCACCGAGTCATAGACGACTCCGGCGCCGGCCTGGATGTTCAGAATGCCGTCGCGGCATTCAACTGTCCTGATCGTGATCGCCATGTCCATGTTGCCGTTATAGGAAAAATAGCCGACCGTGCCGCCATAGACGCCGCGGGCCTCCGGCTCCAGCTCGGCGATGATCTCCATCGCCCGGATTTTCGGGGCGCCGGACAGCGTCCCGGCCGGGAAGGTGGTCCGCAGCAGGTCAAACGCATCATACTGGCCGGCCAGGTCCGCATCCACATCCGAGACCAGGTGCATGACGTGGGAATAGCGCTCGACCGACATGAAGGTCCTGACCTTCACGCTGCCCGGCGCCGCCGTCCGCCCCAGGTCGTTCCGCCCCAGGTCGACCAGCATCAGGTGCTCGGCCCGCTCCTTCTCGTCCTTGAGCATCTCGTCGGCCAGGGCACGGTCCTCGCTCTCACTGCGGCCGCGCGGCTTGGTGCCGGCAATCGGCCGCAGCGAGGACCGGCCGTTTTCCAGCTTCACCATCGTCTCCGGCGACGACCCGACCAGCGTCGTCGTCCCCAGTTTCAGGAAAAACATGTACGGCGAGGGATTGACCAGCCGCAACGCACGGTAGATCAAAAACGGGGACACCCGCAGTTCGGCCGTGAATTTCTGGGAAAGCACGGCCTGGATGATCTCACCCTCGCGGATGTACTGCCGGGCCCTTTCCACCATGGCACAGAAATCGCCGCGGCTCATGTTGCTGCTCAGAGGCGCCGCCGACCCGGGCGCCGGCGGGTCGCCCGCCGGGACCGGCTGGCTGATGCGCCCCAGGATGACGCCAATCCGCTCCGCCGCCGACCGGTACGCCGCCGTCGGACTGGCGTGCTCACCGACGTGCACGCTGACAATGATCTTGATCGTATGCCGGATGTTGTCGAAGGCGATGATCTCGTCGGTCAGCATAAAGGCGCATTCCGGCGTCTGAGTCGGCCGCGGCGCCGGCAATTCCTCGAACAGGCAGACGGCCTCGTAGCCGATGAAACCGACGGCCCCGCCCGTGATCGGCGGCAAACCGGGCTCGACCGCACAACGCTTCCGCCCAAACAAGTCCCGCAACGCATTCAGGGGACAGCCATCGTATCCCAGACGACGCTTGCCAGAACGGCCCGCAACATGCGGCTGACCGCCTTCAATGGTGAAAAGCCCGCGTGGATGCAGGCCGATGAACGAATACCGCCCGAACTTCTCCCCGCCCTCGACACTCTCCAGCAGAAAGACATTCTCATCATCGGCAAACCGCCGCAGAATCGACACCGGCGTCTCCATGTCCGCCAGTATCTCGGCATAGACCGGGACGATGTCGGCCGTCGCCGCCAACTCCTGGAACCTGGTGAAAGTCGTCTTCAGCATGCTCGTCACTCCCACAAAAAAACCCCGCTCGGACTGGGCCGGGCGGGGTCTGGTTAAAAAAATGCGACGGATCAAACCTTCTCGTTCAATCCGTCGCAACCGAATCTTTTTAAGCAGCGCAAACTACCCGGTCTTGACGGAGTTACGCCAATACCAGGCAAAACCATAAGCGGAATTGTTCGCGCCGATAGTCATAATGCCGCATACACTATCACCAAAAAAACACAATGCAAATCGACAAGGCGGTTTTTCTTGGAAATTTTCCACTGGTCCATTCATCGGCTGGGCTGCGCCCGCATCCGTGAGCCGGCACTGGCCACCTGCCATCGCACCGTCTTGACGGTCAGCACCAGGATCAGCAGGGCCAGGCCCAGCAGGAAAATGCCAATCCCGGCCAGCAGCTTGTTCGTTGCCCAGCGGTCCATGACCAGGATGGCCAGCGACCAGATACTGACCGTCATCATGAAAACGGCTGGAATCAAGGCAAACAAAATCTTCCGCCGCGTCCGCAGCAGCCACAGGAACAAGACAATCAGGGTCAGCCCCGCCAGCAGCTGGTTGGCGGCGCCGAACACCGGCCAGACCTGCAGACCGCTGCCCGTAAAGACCATGACACCGGAAAGAACCACGACGCCGCCGGTCGCCAGCCAACGGTTGGCCATCGCCTGCTTCCAGAGAGCCGGCCGCGCCGGCACGGCGGCCGAACCGGCGGCCGAACCGACGGCCGAACCGGCGCCAGCCTCGTCCACCGACCCGGCCGGCAGCACCAGCTCCTGCCAGATGAAGCGGGCCAGACGCGTCGCCGTGTCCAGACTGGTCAGCATGAACGCCGAAACCGCCAGCGATATGAAGGTGGTGCCGAACTCGCTGGAGATTCCCAGTCTGGTCACAAAAACAGCCAGACCACGCGAAAAGATCAGGGCCGGCGGCGTCTTGCCGTCCGTCAGCATCGGGTAGAACTGCGCAAAGTCAAGATGGGCGACGCTGATCACCGCCAGGATGGCCAGCACGCCCTCGACCAGCATCGCCCCCATGCCGACCGGCTGGATGTGCCGCTCGTTGTCCAACTGCTTCGACGAGGTCCCGGAAGACACCAGCGCATGAAAGCCGGAACACGCCCCGCACGCAATGGTCACAAACAGCAAAGGCAGCAAGTCGGGCAGGACGTGATGACGACTGCCCGGGAAAAACTCCTGCGGACTGGTGAACGCCGGCAAAGTGATCTCCGGACGGTACACCAGCACCCCGACAATGCCCAGAACCAGCATCGCGCCCAGCAGATACGCATTGAGGTAGTCACGCGGCTGCAGCAGAATCCACACCGGCAGGATGGAGGCGACAAAGGCATAGTACAGCAGCACCAGCCGCCAGACCGTCTGCGCCTCTTCCGATGAGCCGAGCAACGCCGTCAGATCAAGGGGCAGCAGCGTGCCAACCCAGATGCAACAGAACAGCAACGGCACGAAAATAATCGTCGCCTCACCCAGACTCAGCATCTTCTGCCGCGTGAACGCCGCAAAAAACGGCGCCATGAAGATGAACAGGCACGACGCCGTCGCCACCGACGGCGTCGACACAAACGACTGCGCCGTCATGATCGTAAACACCGTCACCACCAGAATCAGCGTCGCCAGACAGAAAAACAAAAACACCTGCCGGCCGACATAGCCCAGCTCGCGTTCAATGATGTACGCGATCGAACGACCCTGATTGCGCACGGACAGGAACATCGCCGCAAAGTCATGCATGGAGCCGACAAAGATGCAGCCGATGACAATCCACAAAAAGGCCGGCCCCCACCCGAACATCGCCGCAATGACCGGCCCGACAATCGGCCCGGCGCCGGCAATCGAGGCAAAATGGTGCCCGAACAGCACCAGCGGCGAGGTCGGCGTGTAGTCCACGCCGTCCTCCTGGGTGTGCGACGGGCAGGAACGCTGCGGCTCAATGCCGAACACCCGCTTCAAAAAGCCGCCGTAGACAAAATAGGCCAGAAGGAATAAGACACTACCCAGGATCAGCAGCCAGGACGCGTTCATGTGACTTCCTCAATCATAACCTTGACGTTGCCGGCGGAAAACATCTTCCCGGAGCCGTCGGCGCCCCGGGCAAAAGGCAATGGCCCATCCGTCTCGCGGTCGTCTCCGGCGGCTGAGGCACAGAGTCATTACGGCGGAAAAAGATAATACCAGGTCCGGCCGACGCAAGCGGCGCCGGCAAAGATTCGTGAAATCACCCGCCCGGGCAAGGAGAATGCACCGCCGCGGCGGGAGCCTGGCGCGGCCCGAGGCCAGGGCCGTCCGCGGTCGGAACCGCGCCCCGGAGGTCATTCGCCCAGGCGCCGCAGCGCGTCAACCAAACATTGGAAGCCGATTCGCTCCTGCTCCAGCCGGACCCGGTCACCCCAGACATTCTGGACAAGCTGCTCATAAAGAGCGTGTTCCTCGGATGTCAGCCGCTCCAGCCGCGCCTGTTCCGGCTGCTCCTCCATAACCCAAAGCAGCCGGTGAGCCATAAGCGTTGATTCGTCCATAAGCATCGAGGTGACGGCCGGAAAATGGCCGCGCAACTGATTCAGAATGGCGAAACCGTGGGTGTCAATATCCCCCCAGTAGAAAAGCCGCCGGCGATGCAGCCAGCCGGCGGCCGCGAGATGGTCAAAGCCGTAGCCAGCCCCGAAGACCACCAGAGCGCGCGGCACGGACGGAAAAGCCAGGAAATTGACTTCATTCTCCGTGATGAAGACGCTGTCCAACGGCGGGTCGAGCGACGCGAACGCGGCCTGCGTCAAAGTGACGTCCTGGTCGCCAGCCGCCGGCAGCAGCCGGAAGTCCTGGTCCAGAATACGGAAACGAACCCGCAACGGCTTGTCCAGAAAACCATAGCGACGGCAAAAACCACCCACGCCGGCGCTGCCGGCGGCCACCGCTCCCGGCGGCAGCACCAGGTCAAACAGCTCAGCCAGGACACCGCGGTGACCTTCAAGCCACTTGGTGTGGATGCCCGGCAAGTCGATCTGACGCAGATAAAGCCCCGGACGCGGATGCCGCAGCAGCCACTCGACGGTCGCCAGCAGGCGCGGCCACTCCGGCGCCAGCTCCAGGGCCCGCAAGGGCCGCTTGAGCAACCAGGGGACCAGCTCCGGTCGACGCGACCTGGTCAATGCCACCATCTCGCCATAGGACCCGGCCTGCCGGCGTCGACCGATAAGCGCCAGGGCGTCGTCCAGGCTGTCCACCCATATCCCCGCCGGAATGGCGTTGGCGCCGAGAACACGGTGGTTGCACTGACGCCATTCCACGCGGTACAGGCCGGCCTCCGCGGACAACTCCGCCAGCCAGTCGCGCACCTCAGCAAACCGCTCACTCAATTCCCGGGAGCCAGGCCCCCGAAACACCAGGCGCCGCGGAAAAACCGTCTCGCCGCCGGCCAGGGCAGCCAGCAGCAGGCCGCGGTCCCAGAGCCGCCGCACCTGAGCCTTGATCGCCGTCGGCGTCGTCCATCTCATGCCTGCGCCCTCGCCTTTTCAGCCCGATATTCCTCAATGCTCAAATTGCGCAGCACAGAACAGCGCCCGTCCTCATTGTGCACAAAACCGACATGGGAGACAAAAGGCTCGATAATGTGAATCTTCTGCAGCGGCGTGACAATCAGCAGCTGCAGGTTAAGCTGGGCGAACAGCTGCAGACCGTACTGGGTCGAATCATCCGAGCCGCGTCCGAACGCCTCGTCAATCACCACAAACCGGAAAGACCGCGACCGGACCGCGCCCCATTCCAGGCCAAACTGATAGGCCAGACTGGCCGCCAAGACCGTGTAGGCGAGCTTTTCCTTCTGGCCGCCCGACTTCCCGCCGGAGTCCGCGTAATGCTCATGCTCGGTGTCATCCTCACGCCAGCGCTCACTGGCGGCAAAGACAAACCAGTTGCGAACATCCGTCACCTTCATGGTCCAGCGACGGTCCTGCTCCGAAAACGCCTCGCGGCCACGGAACCGCTCAATGATCCGCTTGACCTGCAGAAACTTGGCCTCGGAATACTGCGCGTCCTCCGAACCAGTCAGTGCGCCCTCCGTGCAGGCCCGCAGCTCCTTCTGGAAGTCCCTGATGTCGGCGTCGTGGCTCGCCTCCGCCTCCAAGAGGATATAGCGGCCGGGATTGTAGTCAATGCTGGTCAACGAGACATTGATCCGGTCGATGCGCTCCCGAATGGTCTCCCGCTCGCGAGCCAGCTGCGACTGAAAATTCGCCACTTCGCGGATCGTGTTCTCGTTCAACAGCTCCTTGAACCGGCTTTCAAACCGAGGCAGGTCGTCCGCCTGAAGCTGCGCCAGCATCCTGCCGAACTCGTCGCCGGCCGCGATGTGGACATCGACGTCCCGCGTCTCCAACGGCCATTCCTTCTTGTAGTCGGCCATCGCCTTGATGATCTTTTCGCCCAAGCGCCGGCCACGGGCCTCTTCCATGTCAATCCTGGCCTGCAGGCCGTCACGCATTTCGCGTTCACGATGATCGCAGTTCTCCACCGTCAACGCCTGGTCGCCAAACGCCTCCTGACGCATCGCCGCCAGCCGCGGAAACCGGCTCGCATGGCTCGGCGCCGATTCGGCCAGCAAGGCCGCCGTCTGCTCCCGCAGCGCCGTGGCGTCGCTGACTTTCTGCTCGGACCGGGCCCGCTGGTCGCAACGCTCCCGCAGCTGCTTCTCCGTCTTGACCAGTTCCGCCTGCGCCGCCGTCCGCTGTTCAGTCAACGCCTGCAACAGATCGGAGGCGGCCTCCAGCTCACGCTTCTCCGCCTCCAGCCGGGCAATCGCCACGACCACCGGCTTCCAGTCCAGATCACCAAAATCATGGTACTCGACCAGCTTGGCCAGGATGGACAGGCGCTCCCGGACAACCGCCTGTTCCTTCTGCAGAGACCGAATCCGCTGCCCATGCTGGCCGAGCAGTTTCTCCTGCTGCGCGGCCTCACGACTAAGGGCCGCGATCTTCTCGGCATTGCTCCACCCCAGGACATAACGCCGGCGGTCGTCAAGACGATGCCGGTCATCCTTTTCATGCCGTTCCCCAGGCGCCTTGACCTGCCCGGCGAGGGACAAAGCCCGGCTCTCCCGCCGGAACTGCTCCTGACTCCGGCAGCAGGCCAGGTCAAAACGATGGGCGACTTCGTACTCCAGCCAGGCATAAAACGGCGAGTCGCCCTTGAGCTGCAGCTTATGCACCAGCGAATCCGGATGGCAGGTCGGCGCCTCGCCGCGCCCCCCGTCCCGCACCCGGAAATAAACCAGCAGGCCACGCAGATGCGTCCGGTCAACCCATTCCGATACCCGGGCGTAATGACGGTCCGGAACCAGCAGCGACAAGCCAAACCCGCGCAGCACCCGCTCCACGGCCCCCTCCCAGTCGCGCTCGTCATCCCGGACCTGCAGCAGCTCGCCCGCAAACGGCATCTCTTCCTCCGGCAGGTCCAGCGCCTGGCAAAGCTGACGCCGCAACGCGACCTGCTTTTCATCAATATTGCTGACCCGGGCTTTCAAGCCGTTAATCTCATCCTGCAGCAGCTGATAGTCTTCCTGCAAACGCGCCTGCCGCACCAGTGTTTCGCTGGCGTCGTTCTGGATACGGGCCTCGGCAGCCTCCGCCTCTTCCCGCCAGGCCGCCATCTCCGCCCGTTGACGCCGGAATTCCTCCTGGTTCGCCGCCGGCGAATGGCCCAACGCCCGCACCAGCTCGTCATATCGGACGGCCTTCTGCCGGCAGCGTTCACGCACGTCCTGCAGACGCCGAATCTCCGCCTCCAGCCCGGCAATCCGGTCGCCGCCGTTTTCAGCCATGCTGCGAGTGAGCTCCTGCACCTGACTTTGCCTGGCCAGGCGCTGCTCCTCCAGCCGGGCGATAGCCGCCTGATGCCGGCTCATCTCGTCCAGCAGACTGACCAGGCGCTGCTCCAGCAGGTCCAGCTTCAGGGCGGCGAACCAGGGATGCAGGGCCTCACGGCAGCCGCGGAGCTCTTCGACGCCTTGCACCACTTCCCGGTGGCGCCCGCAATCCGCCACCAACGGCGCCAGCCGATCCACCTGGCTCTTGGCCTTGAGAACCGCCTCGTGCGCCCGGTTGAGGTCATCAAAATGCCCGATCAGAGCCGCAAGGCGCGGGCCGACCGCAAAAGCCTCCAGCATGTGATTGCGCACGAAGTCGGTCAAATTGCCGATCGACTTCAGCGAGACCGTCTGATGAAACAGGTCCAGGGCCTGTTCGTTGTCAATCCCAAACCGGCGGCGGAACCACGAACCATAAGGCGGAAACGTGTCAAACAACTCGACGCCGCCAGCCCGCAGCCGTTTGCGCAGCCCGACCATCTCCGGGCCAAAACCGGCAAAGTCCCGGGCAATGGCCAGGTCGCGTTCGCAGGCGGCGTACAGGCGCTCTGGCGGAGCCCCGGCGTCCTTCGTCCAGAAAACCTGGGCCAGGGTGACGGTCTTGGCGTAGCCGGCATTGTGAAAGACCCCGAGAATCACCGAATAGTTGTTCTGGTCACGCAGGGCCACGGGCCGGGCGGCGCCCAGGCTCTCCTGCCGCTCCGACTTGTAGTAGCCAAGGACATAGGAACGCAGCGTCCGCTCCCGACTGTCGGCGCCGGCGGCCTTGTTGTAGGACAGCCGCTGGCTCGGGACCAGCAACGTGGTGACGGCGTCAACCAGCGTCGACTTCCCGGAGCCGATGTCACCGGTGAGCAGGCCGTTGCGGCCGTCCAGGCGCACCGTCCACACCCGCTCGTCAAAGGTCCCCCAGTTGAAGACCTCCAACCGCTGCAGGCGAAAACCGGCCAGCCGGTCGTCCGCCACAAACTCAAACTCCAGGTTGTCCGTCATCCGTCTTCTCCGACGATTGGGCGAGATGCTGGCGATAGCCTGCCAGGCGGTCTTCCAGGGAGGACAGCCACTGCGCATCAATAAACGCCTTGATGATTCGACGCACCTCGAACATCTGACCGCCGCCGCGCAGACGGCGGACAAAACCCAGGTCAATGACCTTGTTCAAGGTGGCGTCCACCTGATCGACCAGCCTGGCCTCGTTGCTGCCAGCAGGCAGGAAAATCCGAATCAGCTCCACGACGTCGTCACGGGACAGGATCAGCCGGCCATCACCGCCGCCGGCGTCCGCCTCGGCCAGCTTCTTCCGCAGCAGAGCCAGCAGCAGGCTGACCGGGTACGACAGCTGCCGCCTGGCGATCAGGCGCTGAACGCCTGCCGTTTCGCCCTCGCCGTCGTCCGGCCGGGAGCGCAGGAAAGCATAGCCTTCGGCCTCGTCAAGCAGCAGCTCCAGGCCGAGGACCGACACGTAATCGCGCACCTGCGCCTGCAGGTTCAGGAGCGAATGCCACTGCCCGGGACTGTCCTCCTGATACAGCACGCCCTTGAGCAGGACAATCACCACCGTCGACAGCTCAGGGGGCTGGCCGACCGTCGGATGAACGTCTTCCGCATTGTCAGTCATGGTCAATTCCTCAATAACAGGATGCGCGGCAACGTCGCCTGCCGGACGATGCCCTCGCCGGCCTGCCACCTCACGCGTTCCTGGACCTCTTCATCAACGGCGAGGCCGGGCCAGGCGCCGGCCAGCTGCAGATAGGCGACCAGTTCCGCCAACCCATGACGCAGAGGATGGCGTTCCACCACCTCCGCCAGGCTGACCTGGCTGCTGTCCTGCAGTTCCCGGCGGATGTTCCGGGCCAGTTCGGCCCGGTCAACGACCACCTGCGCATACAACACCGCGGTATTGACCTCCGCCTCCCCTGCCTCCACCGCGGTCGCATTGATCACCGGCTGGAGGGACGGCCGATACAGCGGCCGCTCCAAAGGCAGCTCAATGGACGCGGCAACCTCATCCAGCACCATGACCATCCCGCCTGGCAAGGCGTCCCGCAAAGCCAGGGCATGGCCTTCGACGTTGCGCAGAATGTCCATGATGCGGCGGTTTTCCAGCCAGGCCCGGTCGTCCAGAAAACGCCTCAGCTGCTGCGACAGACGGGCCACGGTACGCTGTGTATGTTCGCCGGCCTCCAGCCAGTCGTAATGCACGCGCCGCAAGCGTTCCTCCGGCTTCATGGCCAAAATCGGCGGCAGCGACAGCACCTCGGCCAGCAACCGGCCCAGCTCCTCCTGACGCGACTGCGACATCAGAAAATCCCAAAAGGCCCGGAAGCTGCGCCCTTGGTCAGAATCGACGATGGCGTCGCGTTCGCCCATGATTTCCTCCAGCAGCGCCCCCTTGCCGCCCTGCCAAAGCGCAATGCGCTCTCGCACCCGCCGGTCCAGAAGGTGAAAATTGCCCTCGACCTCACGGAAATCGCCCAGCAGCTCCCGCGCCAGCTGCTGGAACTGCTGGAATCGGTCCTTGATCGCCGTATCATCCAAAAGCGGCGCCTCCCCGGCCTCAACCCGGCTGATCTCCGCCTCGACCTCCAAACGGCGTTTCCGCAGTTCGGCGACCCGCACCTTCGGGTCGGCCTGGCGCCCTTCGCTCATCTGCCGCAAAAGCTCAAACAGAGTAAGGAGCCGCGACTCGGTGCCGACAAAGGCCCGCGCCGTCAGGCTGTCCAGCCAGGTCAGGGCCTTTTCCGTCGCCGGCGTGAGGTCGTAATGCGGTTCATCGGTGCCGACCGGGTAAAATTTCCGCAACCAGCCCTTGTCACTTTCGGCCCAATCGTCCAAGTAACTTTGCGCCGTACCGGGAAAAACCTCTTCGCCGAGGCGCTCGCGCAGCGCAAACAGCTCGTCATCCAAGGCCTCGACCAGATCGGCCTGGGGGAGATTCCTGACATTGGGTGAAATGAAGACGCGATACAGGAAACTCGCCACCAGCGGCGCGTGATTCGCACAAAGCAACCGCCAGGCCGGATGATTCTGCCGAAGCAGCTCCAATGTGGCATAGTCCAAAGCCATCTCGCCTTCCAATCCACTATCCGCAACTATCCGTCACGACATTTGGTCAAGGAAAAACAACCGCTCCTTGCCAACCCGCTTTGCCGCTTCGGAACCAAAACCAAGGTTGGAACCCAAACCCAAAAAGGTACATCCGCTTTCGCGCATGTCAAACACCAAAACGATTTTTCCGGATACGGCACGTAACCGGTCACCCATTGAGAATTGCGCCATGGCATGGTGCCGTCGTCCTTGCATGATGCCCGGCAAATGAGGCTGGACGACCTACGGC
>CAYOUR010000083.1:0-213 GCA_964407145.1 uncultured Lentisphaeraceae bacterium
CAGAGTGACTTCCAATTCATAGTGACTGCCGCCCGACACCGGTCCGGTCGGCGTGGACACGGCGGTGACGACATAATCGGGGAAGCTGAGGTCGCTGACCATGACCCAGCAGGAGCCCGGGGCATAGACGGCGTCCGGGTCGTCTGGCGGTGCCGCCGTCGTGTCGCCATAAATTGACAGCAGCTGGGTGCCGTCCTGTTCGCCGTCGTCAAG
>CAYOUR010000083.1:226-16658 GCA_964407145.1 uncultured Lentisphaeraceae bacterium
TCGACTTCGGTCACCGGAAGGCCATTCCGGCGGAACTCGAACTCGCTGTCATCCGGCGCGCCATCAAGCAACGCCGACAGCGACACCATCATGGCCGGCAGGCCTTCCCCGTGGTGGTCGTTGCGGCGAATCGTCAAGGCGTTGACATGCACCTTCTCACTCTGCCCCGGTTCCGGCTCCTGCATGGTCGAGGGATTGGCTGTCACCTGCAGGGCGGGGCCGTCATTGTCATAGACGGCCAGTTCGGCGAAGATCTCGGCGCCGGAGCTGGGCGCACCGCTGCAGTTGCAGTTCGAGGGCAGCGCCACCAGCCCAGTCAGGCGCAGCACGCGGCCGCGGCCCAGGACGGTCTCGCCATCGGCCGCTAAAATCTCGGTGTTCTCGCGCCAGGCATTGTCAACGACTCCGACCGTGAATTGGACACGCTCGTGACCCTGGGGGATAGTGACGGCGGATGGGTGGATCAATGAGTCCATTTCACTGGCGGCCAGCCTGACCGTGATCGCTTCGCTGGTGTCAATGGCGCCGCCGGGCGTCCTGGGCAGGCGCCGCAAGGTGGCGATGACCGCGCCCGGCCCGGCTCCCTCCGAAGCCTCTCCAGGTGAGAAGTCTAATCCCAGGTCAGGCACGAACTGCCGGTATTTGCCGGTAAAGGCGCGCCGCTGCCCGGCGGTTACCGTCACCGTGGCGCTTTCTCCGTCTTCCAGGGTCAGGGTATCCGGGCGCAGCCAGGCTTCCTGGCCCTCTTCGTCCAACACCTGGGTGAATTCGATTTCGTATTCACCCTGTTCGATGACGACAGCCGCGCCGGGGGCCAGCCATTCGCTGCCTGGGTAGCCGGTCTGCGCATTGGGCTTGACCCGCCACTGGGCCACGATGCCGCCTGGATCCAGCCGGCCAACCAGGGTGCCGGTGGTGATCTTGCGATAGCTGCAGTCGAAAGTCTGGTTTTGCCGGGGCAGAAGCCGGATGGTCTGGCCGTGCTCGACAGGCAGATTCCAGCCCAGCTGGCCAGCGAATTCCAGCACGGTCTCGAAGCCGTCGTCACCTTCCACATCGAACACACAGGTCGCCCCCGGCGGCTGCCAGGCGGTCCCGTTCAACGCCCACATCATGCTGTCAGGAGCTTCTCCTGGCGTATCCGTGGTCAGATTGACCGTGACGCTGGCCGTGCGCACAAACTCCGCCAGCAGAGCCTGCTCGCCCTCCTGGACCTGCACATGCCGGACGGCCGTGCTCAGGCCGTCCTGCCAGCGGAGGAACCGGATGTTCTCCTGCGGGATCGCCGTGATCTGCACCCATTGGCCGACCCGGAAATTCGTCCCGGGCTGCACGGGCACGCCTTCGCTGTGCAAGGCCACCGTGCCCCAGGATTCCTGGCCGGTCTTCACGTCGGCCAGCAGCGTCGCCCGCTCGGCAAAAAACGCGGAAAACACCAGGGGCCGGTCAACCAGCAGGCCCACCACCTGCGGATTGCTCGAGCCGTCCCAGCCCCAACGCACGAAGTCGCAGTTGGGATTCGGCACGGCCTGGAAGGAAATCCTGGCGCCGGCGTCGATGTACGCCTGAAAGGCGCCGGTGCCGGCCAGCGGGGAAAACACCGCGCCGCCGGCATCGGTGATGACGATGGACCCGAGATGCCCGAGGCCCGGGAAGGGCTGCACCAAGACCTCGTGCACCCGCACAAACATGGCCTGCAGGTCAATCCGGTTGTCCCGGACATCGTCGGCGGTCAGGACGCGCTCGGCCGGCATATTCGCGTCGTCTAGCCATTTGCCAAAACGCCAGCCTGGCTGGGCGACGGCCTTGACCGTAACCGGGAAGTCAGACAGCGGCATCTCGCCCGTGCCGGTAAACGACCCGCCGCCGGAGGGCGCCGCGGCAGAGACGGCGACCACCGGCGTAAACAGCGCGATAAACTGCAGGTCTGCGGTGCCGATGTCGGCGACCAGGCGGCTGGGCGAGGTACTGCCGTTGTCCTCCCAACGGACAAAGCGGAAGCCGGGCAGCGGCGTGGCCGTGAGAGTGATGCTGCTGCCCAATTCCGGCTGGTACGTCTGGGTGACGCCGCCGCCGGGCTCGCCGGTGGTGATCACTTTGGCCGTCATGATGACCGTGCCGGTCCGGACAATCCTCGCGGTGTAGAGGTTTTCGCCCGGTTCAATGTAGACGGTACGGCTCGGGGCAGTGGCCCCGTTGTCCAGCCAATGGACAAAGCGATTGTTGGTTTCCGGGATGACTTCGAATTGAACCGACCGGCCAATGTCAAACAAGGCATCGGGCTGATAGGGCTGGCCGTTGACGTTGAAGGAACCGTTGCCGTTGCCGGCCGGGTCGGTGCGCAAGGTCAAGGGTGCCTGGGCGAGGAAGGTCGCCTCCAGCACATACGATGCTTCCCGCTTTGGCATGAAAATGATTTCCGGGGCATAGGATTCGACATACTGGTTGCCCCCATAGAGGCTGGTCCATTGAATAAACCGGTTCATGCCCAGAGGCGTGGCGCGCAGCCAGAGAGTCTGATAGCAGTCGACAGCAGCGGACTGGCTGGCGTCCAGGACCAGCGCCGGGCCGTCGGCGCCACCCAGCCGGACCGACAGCAGCCCGCGACCCGTGTGTCCGGCGGCCGGGCGCACGGTCACCAGGGACTGCTGATAGAAAAACGCCCGCGGGGAAAATTCATAAGCCAGGTCCCAATCCATGGTGACAACCAGGTCTTGACCGACGGCATGCGCTTCCACGCCCTGAGTCGCATCGAATTCCCAATGGGAGAAACGGTGGTTGGTGGGATATTCCGGAACGATGGTGAAGGTGACCGTGCCATCAGCATTGAGGTTGAACTGCGGCCCGGCGCCGCTGGTAAAGGCGATGGCGCTGGCATCGCCGGTGTTGACGACCGTGGCGGCCGGCGTGCAGGTAACGCAGCGGGCGAAGTCGGCCCGCAAGGTGACGGGCTGCGTGCACACCACCGTCCGTTCCAGTTCCGGGACGCCATCGCTCCAGCCCAGGAAGCCATGTCCGGGCAGGGGTTCCGGCCGGAATTTCAGCTCGGTGCCGGTGATGACCTGACCGCCCTGCTCGTAGCTGCCCTGGGCATAGTCGAACAACGGCGGCCAGACACCGCCCTCGCTGAGCGTGACGGTGACCGGAACGACGGCCGCAAAGACGGCGAGGTAGTCATTGCCGGGATGATTGCCCGGAAGATCCGCCTCAACCAGGAAGTCCCGGGGATTGTCAGCCGCCAGGGGGAGATACTGCTGGGCCTCAGGGTCATGGCGCCGCCATTCGACGAACTGATAGCCGGCGTCCGGCAAGGCCTGGAACCGCACTGATGTGCCGACCAGCATGCGCTCGCTGCCCGTGAACAGCTGCCACCCCGGAGGCTCGGCGTAATCGGACCAGTAAGTAATCTGGCCGGCGCCCGGGGGATCGACCGCGAATTCCGGCACAACCCGGGGGGTAATGACCTTAATGCGGTCCAGCTCCAGATGGCTGATTCCTGGTTGCGAAGCGATGGCGTCGCCAAAGGTGATGGCGCCGGCCAGCCAGCCGGAGGCCGTCACCTCATAGGACGTTGTCTGCCAGGTCGGGTCATACTGACTATTCCACCGGGACGGATGCTCTTCCAGCTCAAATTTCCATTGACCGGCGTCATCTAATCCGGCGTCGGGCAGTTCCGAGACCAGCCGCCACCGGAAGCTGAACCGGTCCGGCACTTCCGGGTAATGCACAAAGAAATCAAGATGCGCCTGTTCAACCGCCGGCTGGGGATATGGGCCGGCCTGCAGAAAGCGGTTGACGACTTCGTCCTGGTCGTTGGTCTCCTCGATGACCTGCCATTTGGCCGGGTCCCGGAGCACAAAGATCGCATCGAAGCATTCGAGGATCTCGCTGAGCGCCTTGGCGTTGCGGAAGGTGACGCGGGTGGCGCCGCTGCAGGGCTGGCCGTCCCGGAACACCCGGGCACAGACCGCGATATCCCCGGTGGCGTCATCCAGTTCCAGAGGCGCCTGGTACAGCAAGCCCGGGCTGGCGGCCGTCGGCACCGCACCACCCAGCGCATAGCGGATGGCCAGGTCGGCCGGCCCCGACATGGCGAGCTGGAACGCCTGATTGAAATAGGTGAATGCGGCAGCCGGCACGTCGCCGCGGCTGAATTCCGGCTGGTCGACGCGTTCGCCGCTGATGGTGATCGTCAGCATGCCGCGATACGTACCGCCGTCCTCCCAGCCCGGCTGCCCCGGTTCGAACAGGATGGCGGCCTGGCTGCCCAGATCGCCTTCGCCGGCCGTCGGCGCCGGTCCGGCGAAGTGCACAAACAACAGGTCGCCGCAGCCGTCAAAAACGCCTTCGCCCAGTGCGGTCACGCCGACCGGAAGCGAAATTTCGGCCAGTCCGGCGCAGCCGCTGAAGGCATAGTCGCCGATGGCCGTCACACTTGCGGGAATCGTCACTTCCGCCAGCGGCAGATTGGCCAGGGCAAGACGGCCAATGGCGGTGACGGGCAACCCGCCCAGGGTGGCGGGGAGGTCCAGGGCGATGGGCGCCGGGTCAGACCCGGAGTTTTGATTTCCAAGGTAGGCCATGAGGGTGACGCCAGCGCCATCTTCGTTAATCTCATAGCCGAAAAGGCCTTCCAAATGCATCAGCGAGACCCGGTCAATGAAAGCGGCGCTGCTCTGTCCCCAGGCGCCAAAACGCCAGCCAACGGTGAAATCGCCCTCCGGTATCTCGACCGACACCTGCTTCCAGGCCATGGGGCTGTCCTGATAAGACGTCACGAATTGCCCCGGGATGGGCCCATCCATGAAATCATCGCCCCCAACGGCCGAGGCGGCGACCTCGCCGAAGTAAATCGAGATATAGGGTTGTTCGGGATAAAGCCAGAAGGACAGCAGTCCCGGGCCGGCCACTCGGGCCCGCATCATCGCCGTGTTCGGCGGCGAGCCGTCGCCGCTGCCGAGGTCAAGGTACACGGCGCTGCCGCCGTGCTTTGACTGCGCGGTGCTGACGCTCCAGTATTCCGGTTGGTCCAAGGTGAACTCAAGCGTTCGGTTGTCCAGGGCGGCGGCAAACTCGTTCCAGCGCAGATACTCCTTCGCCATCGAGCCGGAACAGCGGCTGTAGCCCGGGATGGCACGCACGCCATCGGCCGCGCGAACGCCGTGCACCCGGAAACCGGCCGTCACGGTCAAAGTGCAGAGCCATTGCGCCGGGCCGACCGCGAGAAAGCCGCCGTGGTTTTCGCCGGGGCTCAGGATCGTCGGGACGACCGTCGCGCCACCGTCCTCCGAATACTCAACCAGCAACATGTCACCCGGCAAGGGGTCATGCAGCGTGAAGGTGACGGCGACGCTGTCGATGAACGAGGTCCTGTCTCCCGGGGTGGAAATCTCCGGCAGCGGAATCGGCTCGCCGAAAAGAGACTCGGCCGGGTAACCGTGAAACCGCCCCTCGCCGTCCAGGGCGGCCGTCCAGGCCGCCTGGTGCCCGATCTGGTAGACCACGAGGGCGCTGTCACGGTCGTCGAGGCTGCTGGTCAGCCCCGGTTCTGCGACCGCCGGCGGCGGCCCCATGAAGAAAAAAACCGTCTCGTCGCAGAAGTCGAAGGCCATTTTGCCCAATGCGGTCACGCTGGCGGGAATGCGGATGGCCGGCAGGTGGTTCGGAATGTACGCGTTGCCGGCAAGCATTTGTTCCGGCAAGGCAGTCACGCCGTCCGGCAGGATGAATTCCCGCAGTCCGCGATTCTCGGCAAAGCAGGCCACGCCCAGGGTGATGTCCGCCTGGCCGCGCGGGCTGAACACGACGCTGGTCAAACCGCAATTCCGGAAGGCATCGGCGCCAATGGCGGTGATGTTCGCGGAAATGACGATGGCGCTCAGCTCACCGCAATAGGCAAAGGCTGCTTCGGGGATCGCCGGCAGCGGTGGCGGCAGGACGACCTCATGCAACCGGGTGCCTTGAAAAGCGCGGGCGCCCAGCGCCGTCAGGTTGGGCGGCAAAAGGGCCTGCTCCAAATTCCAGCAGCCGGCAAAAGCATCTTCGCCGATGACTTGCAGGGTGGACGGAAACTCGACCCTGCGCAGAGACCCGCAATCCGGCAAGGCGGCCGCCTCGATATTCAGCACCCCCTCAGGGAAAATGATGTCAGTCAGCCGGTCGTTATCATGAAAACGACTGCCGATGACCGTAACCGGCTTGCCCTGATGGAACGCCGGCACGACCAGTTGTTCCTCGTTGCCGACGTAAGCGACCAGGGTGTAGCTTTCCCCATCCGGATTGAGCCGGAACACGCAGCCGTCTTCTTCCGCCGGAGTCCAGGAGACGTCATCCACCAGCAGATAATGCCCATCCTGGCCGTTGGCGCTGGATTGGTCATGATTCAGCATGCGCCAATGGACTGTCCTCGGCCCGGAAAAGGCGATGTGCAACGGGTAGTAATGCCACTCTTGATCGACTTCTGAATTGACAATGCCGGTACGCCACGGCATGTCGTCAACCAAAAAGTCAAGTTGGCAGTTTCCCGTTCTTTTGGCCCAGAAGCCGATGACGCCCGGCCCTGGCAGGGTCGTGCTCAAAATGCTGGCGGCTGCCGGTTCCGTACCAAAGGAATAACCGATGGCGCCGGAACGGGCGGCGGCAATGGCGTCATGGGCGAGACCGCTGTCAGACACCACCGTCCAGGGCCAGGCATCATCAAAACTGCTGGTGCTGAAAAAATCCAGCCCGCCGCCGGAAACATTCAGGGCTTCATTGAGGTTCGGCTGCGCCAGAACCAAGCCTTCAGCCATCACCGCCAGCAACAACAACAGCGAGATGCGGGCGCCAGCAATCCGGTAGGACCTCAACGTGATACCCATCATTGACCACCTTTGCTTCGAAATCATACAAATAAACGGTTCGTGCTGAATAGGATAGAATTGAAGACGCTAGCCAGATGAAAACTGAACCGAAACAACAACATATGGACTATCAAATACACCCTGGAATGGATTAATGCAAAACATAACCGTGAAATTGGTAGTTGCAAACAAAAAAACATGCCGTGACTATTTTTTCGTTAATGTGCAATAAGTGGTGATGGGAGAAGTGGCTTGACAAAGGGGAAAAGACTGCCAGACCGATCATGGCGTTTCCTGCAGAAATACTTTCCTGCAACCATGACGGATAAGCCCCGGAGGATTTGACAAACATTACCCCGGCAGCCGAAGCCAAAAGGGCAAAGAAACCCTGGGCAGAGAAACCCCAGCGTCACGACCACTTGGATACGAATATGCTCGGCCGACAGCCGGCAGAAGCAGCCATCACCACGTGTTGCCCCATTAACGATTTTCCACAGCAGTGACGGGAATCCAGCTTGACACATTGACATAATATGTCCAGGTTTTCCGCCTTAAATCCCCATGCCATGATGTCCGAAGTCCCAAGCCAGACCATCACGATTTTTCCCGTCGTGTCCGTGGTCAATTTTCTGCCAGCACATCAGTCTCATGACATGGCGGATATGGGCAACAAAGGAACTAATTGTGGTTTCATGCGAATATTATGGACTGAAGCCCAAAATGGGTTTTCAGGACAGGAACCGAATACGTGTGTGTCGGTATGTTTCTGAGTTTCAAACAAGAGCAATTCTCACGGCGGAGAAAATTTACCCGCAGAAGAAGGCGCCTTGAGGCAGACATCGTCCGAAAAAGCCAACCCCGTCACCGGCAGCCTTTGTGGTTATGTCCGTGGGGCGACACAAATCCGGGAAAGACGCCCCATGCAACCCACCAGGGGACAGGCAACGCTTCAGCAACGGATACCGGCGGGACGATGGCGCTCACAGGACTGAAGCCGGCGACGCGCAACGGATGCCGGCGGGACGATGGCGCTCACAGGACGAAGCCGGCGACGCGCAACGGATGCCGGCGGCAAGGCCATGCCGGCAGGACCGGGCTGGGCTGGGCTGGGCTGGGCTGGGCTGGACCGGGCTGGGGGCACGGGCACTTCCGTCGGCGCATGCCGAGACGGGGCGTGTCCAGAAGACTCAGGGCTCGCCGTTGCCAAGGGGGTATTGGCAGCCGTGGCAACGAGTCGACATCTCGCCGGTCATCTTACGGCAGCCCTGCCGGCGCCAGTGAGGCCAGGGCCTGGGAAAGCGTGACGTGGTACATCCGGTCGCCAAGCAGCTCCTTCCAGCCCGCGCGCTCGACGATGTCGCGCACAGCGGCCTTCATCCCGCAAAACAGGAACTGCACCCCGGCGGCCCCGGTGTCGCGCATCAGGTCAGTCAGCATGGTCACGGCCACGCCATCAATGTCGTTGACACCGGACATGTCCATCACCACCCAGCGGGTCGACGGCTGCTGCACCAGCCGTGCCCGGATCCGGTCTTCGACAAAACCGGCGTTGGCAAAATAAAGACTGGCATCAACGCGCAACATCATCACCGCCGGGTCGACGGCGGCATTCGGATACCGCCGCAGGTCGCGGAACTCGTGTTCGCCGACCCGGCCCAACACGGCCAGATGCGGCCGGGCACTGCGCCGGATGAACAAAGCCAACGAGAAGACGATACCGGCGACCAGACCCTTGTCCATGCCCAAACTCAAGGTGACCAGGAAGGTCACGACAAAAATCCAGCCATCGGCCTTTTTGACGGTGAACAGGTGTCGCGCCTCGCGGAAATCGATCAAACCGATGACCGCGACCATGATGATGGCGGCCAACACGGCATTGGGGAGGTGCGTGAACAGCGGGGTCAGAAACAGCAGCGTCAGCAGCACCAGCGCCGCGGTGAACACCGCCGCCAGGGGCGTCCTGGCGCCGGCCTGGTAGTTGACCGCCGTGCGCGAAAAGCCGCCGGTCACCGGATACCCGGAAAACAGCCCGGCGACCACGTTGGCCAGACCCAGGCCGACGAGCTCCCGGTTGGCGTCAATGCGGTACTTCTCCCGGGTCGCAATCCATTTGGCGACGGCGATCGACTCCATGACGCCGATAAAGACGATGGCCAGGGCCGACGGCAGGAGCGAACGCAGGTTTCCCAGCGAAAAAGTCGGCAGGCGCCACCCGGGCAGACCGCCGGGAACGGCGCCGACGGCCCGCACCCCCTGCTCTTCCAGGTCAAACCACCAGACCAGAAGAATCGACGCCGCAATGACCGGCAGCGTCGCCGGAAAACGCCAACGGCGCCAACGCGCCAGCAGCAGCACCGCGGCCGCGGTCAAGCCGATGGCCAACGTCGGCCCATGCGCGCCGCCGGCGTGGCGAACCGCCTCCGCCAACAGGGTCACGGCCGAATGCCCGCCCGACATCTTCACCCCCAGCAGGTGCTGCAACTGGCTCAGGCCAATCATGATGGCGCCGGCCGAGGTGAACCCGCTGACGACGGCGTGCGAGACAAAGTTGACCAGAAAGCCGGCCCGGCATAAGCCCAGCACGACCTGGATGACGCCGACCAGCAAGGCCAGAAGCGCCGCCAGACCGGCGAGGCCGGCGGCGCCGCCGGCGCCGGCCTCGGCCAGACGGGAACAGGCGTCGGCCACCAACAGGGAAACAATGGCCACGGGGCCGACCGCCAGCTGGCGCGACGTCCCGAAAAACGCATACGCCACCAAGGGCAGCGTCGCCGCGTACAGCCCGTACACCGGCGGCAATCCGGCCAGCATGGCGTACGCCATGGCCTGCGGAACCAGCATGACGGCCACGACCAGACCGGCCAGGGCATCGCCTTGAAAATCCTGGCGGCCATAGGCCCGCAGCCAAGTTGGAACCCAAGACAGGCGGTTTTTCATGAATAGACTTTTTGGTGCGCCGCGGAAGGCATGGCGCGGCGAATGCTTGCGCTACGGCTGTTTTTAGGCGCCTATTCGTCCTATGTGTCCTATGCCTATACGTCCTATACGTCCCATATGTCCTATGCCTATACGTCCCATCCGTCCTATCACTCCTGCGGCAGTTTGAAGGCTGGACTACATGATTTCGGGTTTGGCGCCACCGCGGGCCAGGCATCATCGCCTTGCCCAACAGACCCGGCGCTATCCGCGGTATGCACTCGGCGCCAACTGCGGATAACCTATAGAACCTTTGGGAATAGTCGCTTACCGGTCCGCCTGCGAGGCTTTCCAGGCCGTCATGCCGCCGATAAGGCTGAAGACCTTCTCGAAGCCAAGTGATTTCAGGATGCTGCCGGCGATGTTAGCGCGGTAGCCGGAGCCGCAGACGACCGTGATATTCCGGCTCTTGTCCAGGCTGAAATCGCCGGCAATGATGTTGCCGATCGGCACATGCACGGCCCCATCGATATGTCCCGACTCCCATTCCATGTCGGAACGCACATCAACCGCGAGGTGATTGGGATATTTTTCGAAGACATACTTGAGGCTGGCCGGGGTCAGCTGCGGCAGGTGGTCAAGCGGCTTGGCCAACGCGGCCCAGCTGCTGATGCCGTCGCCCAGGTAGCCGATCAGGCGGTCGTAGCCGGCCCGGCGGTAGATGTAGGCGGCCTCTTCGGCCCGGGCCGGAGTGTCAGCCACAATGACGATGTCCGTGTCCGCCGGGATGACCATGCCCAGCCAGTTGACGGACGACGGCGTCAGACCAATGTTGACGGAGCCGCGGATGTAAGCCGCGCCAAAAGCGCTCGGCACCCGCGTATCCACGATTTTTGCGCCTTGGGCAAGCGCCGCCTCGACCTGCTCGACCGTCATCAGCTCAAAGGGCGCGGCCTCGGCCAGCGGCTGTGGGCCCTGCCGGTTCTTGGCGACCATGACCCCAAAATTGTCCGGCCGGACCTGGAAGCCCGTGGTCATGATCTGGTGGAACTGCGCAAACGGCATGTTGTTGAGAAGCGGATTGTTGCGGCGCTCAAAGCCAAGCGTGGTGACCGGCTTGGGGCTCATGCCGCGACCGCAGAGGGAGCCCTCGCCATGCGCCGGATAGACTTCAACCCAGTCCGGGAAGCGGCCGAGTTTCTTGTACAAACTGTCATACAGGTTCTTGACCTGCTCTTCCAGCAGGTCGGCGCCGGCCAGGTCGGGCCGGCCGATGTCGCCGACAAACAGCAGGTCGCCGGTCAGCAACGCAAACACGTCTTCGGAACGGCCGTGATCCGTGACCGCAAAACTGACGGAGTTGGGCGTATGCCCAAAGGTCTCAATGACTTCCAGCCCGGCGGCGCCAAACCGGAAATGGTCGCCCTCATGCAGGTCCTGATGCGGATAGGCCGCCTCAACGCCAGGATGCACGTAGATGGTCGCGCCAGTGCGCGCGGCCAACTCGCCGCTGCCGGTGATGTGGTCGGCATGCAGATGCGTGTCAAAAATGTGAGTGATGCGGAGGCCATTGTCCTGGGCCGCCTGCACGTAGCGGTCAACATGGCGTTCGGGATCAACGACGCAGGCCGTCCCCGCCGCCGGGCAGCCGAGAAGGTAGGAAAAACACCCGAGCCCATCGACCTTGAATTGTTGAAACAACATGGTCGGTCCTCCTGATCTGAAAGGCGCCATCAGCCATCCGCTCCATGGCGCTTGCGTGAGTTCGGCCGGCAACGCCAGGCCATATGATGCCACAAAAGCTCCGCACCTGGCCGGAAGGGCTCCGGCCGGTACAGAGCTTGGTCAATGCCGCAAAGCACCTTTCACTTGTCCTGGCACTTGTAGCAGAACCACCAGTCGAAATTCTCATACTGCTGGCGGCGCTTGGCGGCCGTGTCCATATCACCCGGCGGCGGTACGATGACCTTGTCCTGGATCAGCTCGTTGTTGGGCCAGCCGGCCGGAATGGCCACGTCCTTGGCATCCGAGACCTGCAGCGCCTTGACCGCGCGGACGACCTCATCGATGTTCCGGCCGATTTCCTGCGGGTAGTACATGATCAGGCGGACAATGCCCTCGGGGTCGACGATGAACACGGCTCGGACCGTGTTGGAGCCCATGCCGGGATGCAGCATGCCAAGCTTCATGGCGACGGCGTCATTGGCCGCGACCACCGGATACTCGATGTCAACTTTAAGCTCGTCCTTGATCCACTCAATCCACTTGATGTGCGAAAAGACCTGGTCGACGGACATGCCGACCAGCTTGCAGCCCAACGCCTTGAACTGGTCATAGCGCTTCTGGAACGCCACGAACTCCGTCGTGCAGACCGGTGTGAAGTCGGCCGGATGGCTGAACAACACAAACCAACTGCCCTTCAGATCGCACGGCAGCTTCATCGGACCATGGGTGGTCTTGACCGACATCTCCGGAAACTTGTCACCAAGCAAAGGCATGCTGTTCTTGGACTCTTCCATACTTTCCTCCTCGTTGCTGTGATCGGACACAGGTGGAATCTGCCGGACAGGCATTTCCTCCGAAAAAACGACAATTTCGGCAGTGGCCCGGCGGTCATATCCCGACCGCGCATTTAGGCCCGGCGGTCATATCCCGACCGCGCATTTAAGCTAACAGCTCTGGAATGGAAATGCAAACCAGGATGCAAAAATGTTGATGTGCAGGTTGCCCCTGGCCAACCAATGGAGTTTCACCGCGACTCGCTGCTTATCGCCAAAAACCTTCTTTGGAGTGCCTTAATGGTCGCAGGTGTTTTCACCGAGCTGCAAGGCGCCGGCCAGGAAGGCCTCGGCAATCTTTTCCGGAGACTCGACTGGAGCGCCGGTCAAAATGCTGATATTCTGGCTCGCAAACAGCTGTTGGGCACGACCGCCCATGCCGCCGGCAATCACCATATTGGCCCCCTTCTCTGCCAGCCAGCGCGGCAGCAGACCGGGCTCGTGCGGCGGCGGCGTCAGCTTCTCCACACCAACAACCTTCTTCGCTGATTCATCGACTTCTACCATGGCAAACTGCTCGCAATGTCCGAAATGGAGACAGAGCTTGCCGCTCGCAATCGGAATGGCTATTTTCATGCGGGTTCTTTCCTTTCATTCGGGGGATGGACTGGGGACTGTGGAATCCGGGGGACGATAATGGATTTTGGCAGACGACGGACGCTGGTCGGCATGGCCAGGGCCACGGTTGGGTCTCAGACCCAGTGCCCTTCAACGTCGGCGTTGTCCGCTTCCTTCAACTTGCCGTCCTGAAACAACTTCAGAGCTTCATGGCCATTGATGGCACTGGTCAGATACACCTTGATTCCGGCTTCTTTCAACACCCGAAACGCCTTGGGGCCGCAATGGCCGGTGATGAGGACCTCGGCGCCTTGCTCGACAACGGTCATCGCCGCCTGGATACCCGCGCCCTGGGCGGCATTCAGGTTCTGCTTGTTGTCAACCACACTGAGCGACTGCGCCTCCGCGTCCCACACCAGGAACTTCGCAGCGCGGCCAAAGCGGGTGTCCAGAACCACGTCCAGCGAATCGCCATGACTGGTCAATGCTATCTTCATTATTGCTGTCTCCATGAATGGCCGCCGCCACGGCGGCAACGGTGCTGACGCCGGCGGCCGCCGCAGCCCGGCATGAGGTGGCATTCCTGCAAATGACGCCCGGCCTGCCACCCGGCCATGACCTCGCGCCAGTCGCCGGCCGCAAATGAATGTAAGGCCAGGCCATGCTGCTGCACCATGCTCGCCGTCTCGTTCGCGATGGCGCCACACAACAAGACCCGGACACCAAGCGCCGCCAGCTTCTCTGCCTTCTCCTCTGGCAAAGCCGGCAACGGCACCTCGACCTGAGCCTGCGCCGCGCCACGACAGCAGTCAAGCACAATCGCCAGACCCGCCGCCTCGAACATCGGCGAGATGCGACCGGTCTCTCGAACGATCGTTAACGCTATCCGCATGACTTCTTGCCTTCCTGCTGGTGAATGGAAGTTCATACAGCAGAAAACATGCCATGCTCTGATACTGCCGGCAACTGCCTGACAGCAAAGTAGATGCCCATGCCGAGACCATGACAGCACCGTAGCGGAACCGCTTGCCAGCCTGATTGCCAGTGTAGCATTTCTGCAAAAAAACAGGAAGTGCCGTCGCCGGCAATGCTGGGACCGCCTGGGACCGCCTGGGACCGCCTGGGACCGCCGGCGTCTCCAGGCCGAAAGAGAAAGCGCAACGCCGCCTTGGCTCACTCCGGGTGTATCTTCCTCTTCATGCCCTGCCTGCCATCGGGCAGCTCCGGCGTGATTCTGAGGCTTTTCAGCTTCCGGTAAAAGGTCGTCGGGTGGATATTGAGCAGTTCCGCGGCTTTCCGGCGATTGCCGCCGGTTTGAGCCAGGGCGGCGTGAATCGCCTGGGTTTCCGACAACCGGACGGCGTCGCCGATTGAACCGGGGGACAATTTTTTCTCTTCCGACAGGAGCAGTCCTTCGGTCAATTCGCCGGGCAGGTCTTCCGGTTCAATCATCAAGCCCTGGCAGAACACCATGGAGCGTTCGATGGCGTTTTCCAGCTGGCGGATGTTCCCCGGCCAGGGATAAGTCGACAGCAGCCTCAAGGCGGTCTGGCTGATGCCGGAGACGTCCCGGTTCATCGACAGATTGAAGCGCCGAATGAAGCTCTCGATCAGGAAGGGGATGTCTTCCCGCCGTTCGCGCAACGGGGGCATTTGCAGCTGAATGACATTGATGCGGTAAAACAGGTCCTGCCGGAAGATTCCCTCCTGCACCAGCTGTTTCAAGTCGCGATGGGTGGCGGCAATGATGCGCACGTCGGCCTTGGCGGCCTTGACCGAGCCCAGCGGCTCATAGGTGCGCTCCTGCAGAACGCGCAGCAGACGCACCTGCATGGCCGGAGAAATTTCACCGATTTCGTCCAGCATCAGGGTTCCGCCTTCGGCCAGGGCAAAACGGCCAGGCTTGTCCCGGTCCGCGCCGGTGAAGGCGCCCTTTTTGTACCCGAACAGCTCCGACTCCAGAAGCGTGTCCGGAAAGGCGCCGCAGTTGATCGCGACAAACGGCTGGTCCCGGCGCGGGCTGTGCGCATGAATGGTCCGGGCCAGGAGCTCCTTGCCGGTGCCGGTTTCACCGCTGATCAGAACCGTCGTGCCACTCTCGGCGACAGCCTCCAATTGGGAGAAAATCTTCCGCATGGAAGGGCTGTGGCTGGCGAAGTCGCCCAACCGCCGGGTGGCGCTGATCTCCTGGCGCAACTCCTCCAGGTCGCTTAAATTACGGAAAGTCTCGGCGCCGCCGATGACCTGGCCGTCCGGATCGCGCAGCACTGCCGTGGAAATGCTGATCGGCAGCCGCCGGCCCTCGTTGTTGATGATGAAGCAGCTCAGGTCGATGATGGGTTTGCCTTTTTCCAAGGTGCGCCGCAGAGCACAGGCGCCTTCGCAGAGATTGGAACGAAACACTTCGCAGCACAGACGCCCGATGGCCTCCTCCCGCCGGACCTGGATCATCTCCTCGGCCGAACGGTTCAGATAGGTGATGCGAAAATCATTGTCAACCGTGAAGACGCCGTCGGAAATGCTTTCCAGGATGGAGTATTCAGAACTCATAGGATTCCCCCGAGCGCCCGGCGTGCACCGGACAGCGCAAATTCTTCTGCAGATGTTCGATGGCAGCCTCGCCGGTGCAGTGCAGCAAGACCAGCCGGCGCAGGTCCAGCCCGAGCAGATAGTCCGCCGTCTGGCGCAGGCGTTCCGGCGAGGCCTGCGCCAAATGCAGCCCGCCGACGATCGACCTAATCCTGATTTCGGGCGCCCGACGCCGGCAGTATTCGACGGTATTGATGATGCCGCTGTGACAGCACCCCTGCACCAATGTCCCGTCGCCGAGCAGCAGCGCCAGCTCATCTGCCAGCAGGTCCGGCTGCTTCCCGGACGCGTCGCCGTAAAACGGCCCGCCACAGTCTTCGCCGGACTGCCGCGGAATGGGGCCGGTCAGGAACACCTGTGGGGCAATCTCCGTGAAATCGGTGATCTCATGGCGGGCGGCCGCGGCCAACGCCAGCCGGCTACTTGCCGGCATGGTCAGCTCACGTATCGGGCGGTCAGGATGCCGGCTGAAACGCAACTGCGTCAACCCCGGCGCGCCATAGACCGCCAAGTCTGGAACAACGGCCGTCAAGGCGCCCAGACCGCCCGTGTGGTCATAGTGCCCATGACTGAGTATCACCCGCCGCAGCGAGGCCAATTCCAAACCCAGCGCGGCGACATTCGGCAGCAGGGCCTCACCGGCGCCGGTGTCAAACAAAAACCGACCCGCCCCGCTGTCAATGACCAGCGCCAAACCATGCTCGACCGCCAACTCCCGCGCCGACTGGTTGTCAACGACAATCGTAATCCTGCTCATGCTGCACTCCCCATGGTGGAAACGACACGACAATGCCGCACCACCATGCCCGTTCCGCTACTGTACCGATGACGCATTTTGGCTTACTATACACTGTCAATGCCATTTTACCGGGTCAATGCCATTTTACCGACCGGATCACGGTAACCGGTCACCGATTGATAATGACGGTCAAAGTGCGAAATGCGGTGGTACGCGCTTGATTTCAGGCT
>CAYOUR010000084.1:0-5415 GCA_964407145.1 uncultured Lentisphaeraceae bacterium
ATCAAGCCCACCCACCCAAGAGGGGGCCACCATCCATATTTGTCGCGCGCGCGAGCGCGCGCCTGAGGAGGGCTTGGGGTTTTGTTGGCTCATGCTTTGACCGTTTCCAAGAGCCCTGTTACCACTAGCTCCTATGAAACACCGTGATTAGGCGGGCGTGCTGCCAGACGCGTGTTTCCGGCAAATTGTCCCGGCGGTGCGCCGGGGTGTACACTGACCAGTTACCGCTTCCAACCCCCGACAGGCAAAGGAGTCCCCATGCAGTATCCCAGCCTCTGGACCCGTGGCCAACTCATGGCCTTTTCCGGACTTGACGGCGCCACCGACTATGCCCGCGGCCTGGTGCTGCGAACCGCGGACGACTTTGCCGTCGAAGTCAAAATCCCGGGCCACGCCCTGATCCGCTACCAGGGGCCGACGCCGTCACACATCGAACTGACCGGCGATTTCGCGGTGCTGACGGCGGCGGGGAAAAGATCCCGGCTGGTCATCGCCGACACCCACAACCTCATTGTCGATGGCGACTTCACCGTCACCGAACACGACGACAAACTGACCACGGCCACCCTTGGCGACCGGACCGTCATCGCCCCGGCCGGACAGCTGGATGAGACGCTGCTGGCCGCCGACCTGGAAGCGCAGCTGGCCCGACGCGCCCGGTTCCTCAACTCGGCCGCGCTTCCCGACCGGCTTCCCGAAGACCTGAAAGCCGGCTGCATCAAGGCCCTGTCCCAGCTGAAGACCCAAATTTACACTCCGGAGGGGATGATTCGCTCCACTTGGAGCACGCCGGACCGCTGGCCCCACAAGAACATGTGGCTGTGGGACTCGGCCTTCCACGCCATCGGCATCCGACACCTTGACCTGAAACTCGCCCGTTCCCTGGTGGAAGCGGTCTTCGACGTCCAGCGCGAAGACGGGTATATCCCCCACATGGCCTCCCCGGTGGCCAGATCGTCCGTGACCCAGCCACCCGTCCTCGGACTGGCCATCGAACAGCTGGAGGAAGTGGCCCCCGACCCCGCCTGGAGAACCCGGCTGATTGCCAAGCTGGGACGCTATCTGGAATGGGTCATGGCCAACCGCGACACTGACGGCGACGGCCTGGTCGAATGGTACATCTCCGCCGAAAAACACTGCCGCTGCGGCGAAAGCGGCATGGACAACTCGCCGCGCTTCGACGGCGCCATCCAGCTCGACGCCACCGACTTCAATGCCTACCTGGCCCATGAATGCGAAGTCATGGCCAGATTCCAGCCGGAACGGCGCGACTTCTGGCAAGGGCACCACCGGCGCCTCTGCCGGCTCATCAACGAACGGCTCTGGAACGAAGAGCTGGGCATCTATGTCGACTATGACACCGTCGGCCGCCGCCAGACCGACGTCATGGCCAGCGCCGGCCTGCTGCCGCTCTTGTGCGGCGCACCCACACCGGCGCAGGCCCGCCGTCTCCGCGACCACCTGCACAACCCCGCCACCTTCGGCACGCCGTTCCGCGTCCCGTCCATCGCCGCCGAAAACACCGCGGCCTACAGCAAGGACATGTGGCGAGGACCGGTCTGGATCAACATCAACTACATGGTCATCCTCGGACTGCGGCGCTATGGCTTCCTGGAGGACGCCGAACAACTCGCCCGCGACACGGTCGCCGAAGAACTCAAATTCTTCAAGCTCTACGGGACTTTCTTTGAATTCTACGACGACCGGCGCGAGGACGACCCGCCGGCCCTGCTGCGCAAGCCGCAGATCGCCCTGGGCGACCCCGTGTTCGGGCAGCCCTTCCGCGACTACGGTTGGTCCGCCACCCTGTTCCTCGACCTGGTCCTCACCGACCCGAAAGTCACCCTCCGCCCGTGACCGCCCACAGCTGCGTAACCGCAGCCTGTCCCTGTTGGCGCGGCCGCGCCCAGCACCATGGTCAAAGCGGGCGCGGAGAACAACGCGGCACGCACAGACACCCGGCAACGCCGTTGAGGATGGCTCTAAATTCGGACCGGTTCCCCTATCGGCGACCGGACGGACCACAGCCGCTTTTGCCCTTCTTCAGTTCCGTGTCCGAGCAGCAGCCCGTGCGCTCGACGGAACTGCCGAGAGCGCCTTTTGCGAACTCCCGCATCGCCTTCGCTGCTCCCTGCTCGATCATGCGCCCAACGTCCATTGCCGCCGCAATGCCGGTGTGCGCCGTGCCCAATTCCCGCGCCCTGGCCACATGGTACGTCAGACACGGCTGGCAATGCCCGGCCACCGCTGCGCCGATGGCAATCAGCTCCTTCGTCCGGGAATCCAATATACTCCCGTCGGCATCAGCCGACCGTGGGGATGAGGAACAACAACAGCTTGGCGGCGCCTTCCGGGCCGTGATCGCCGCCGACCGCACATATTCCTCCAGGCCGCTGCCCGGGAACCAGTCCCTGATGAACTCCCGGCTTGCCGGCTTGACTTCAACCGCTATCTCCACAAAACCGATCTCGTCAAGCAGGGCTTCGACCTCATCCGCCGGAATGGCCCCGGCAACACAGCCGCAAATGGCCTCGGGATTGCCCCTGACGTCATCCGGCAGCTGCCGGAGTGCCACCACGTCCGAAATGGCCAGGCGACCACCTGGCCGAAGCACCCTGAAGGCGTCCCGGTAGACCTGCGGCTTGTCCGGCGAAAGGTTGATGACGCAATTCGAGATGATGACATCCACGGAACTGTCCGCGACCGGCAGATGCTCAATTTCACCGAGGCGGAACTCGACGTTGCCGTACCCGCCCTGGTCGGCGTTGGCCCGCGCCTTGCCGAGCATCTCCGGGGTCATGTCGACGCCGATCACGCGCCCGGTCTCGCCGACCTGCCGGGCGGCGAGAAAGCAGTCCAGGCCGCCGCCACTCCCCAGGTCCAGGACCGTCTCACCCGGCTTGAGCGCGGCGATGGCCTGCGGGTTCCCGCAACCCAGCCCCATGTTGGCACCCTTTGGCACGGCCGCGAGATCGTCCCCGGAATACCCAAGCCGGGTGGAAACGTCAGGCTTTTGGGGAACGTCCGGGGAGCAGCACTTGCCGCCGGCACAGCAGCCTCCGCCAGACGTGGCGATGCCGGCATAACGATTGCGGACGTCTTGGCGGATGACGTCATTTTTGCGATTCTCAGCCATTGGCTGCCTCCTGTCTGATCGTGATGTCCTTCAGCTGCGCCAGCCCGCCGGCACCCGGCAGGGCGGTGTCCAGCTGACGTGGCACGGCGGAGCCCCGGGTGGCGCCGCCCTTCGGTCTTCGGTCTTCGGTCTTCCGGGGCAGGTGTGTCAAGCCCTCGGGGCTGTTTTCCAGATACCGGCGAGAAAGGCCGTCGCCATTCCAGAGTCCCGGGAGGTGGGCAGCCTGAACAACACCACGATTCTGAGGCGCGTTGTCCAAGACCACCTTCCGTCACCCCATTCCGCCCATTATCAATCTTCCGATTCTTGGCCTATGGCTCCGCCATCCCGGGCGGGAAAAGCATAGCCCAGCTCCGACCACTTGGCCAGAATGTCCTGTTTCGAGAGAAAGCCTTCGTGCCGGAACAGCTCCTTGCCCTCCGGACTGTAGAAAATCTGAGTCGGGATCGACCGGATGCCGTATTTCCCGCCGGCCGCCGCATCCTGCCACACATCGATGAATTCGACCTCCATCCGACCGGCGTACTCCTGGGTCAATTCCGCCAGGATCGGCGCCATCATCTTGCAGGGAATGCATTTTTTGGCGCCGAGGTCAAGCAGCCTGGGCAGCTTCTGTTCGGCGGCATCCGGCGGCGCCGCAGGTTCCGGCTCGACGGCGGTTGCCGGCTCCAGATTGGCGACTTGCTTGACAACGGCGGCGCGGTCCGACGGCTGTTCCTGCCGGCGGCAACCTGTCCAAACCAACAATGCCGCGGCGACTGCCGCAACAGCGAGCGGGTATCCAGACCACTTCTTCATAAGCAACATTCTCCTGTTTTTTTGCTCAAGCCATCAGGGACAGGCCGTAAACATGGGTGAGGGTCAGATAAACGCCGGCCACCAAGAACAGCACGCCGGTGACCATGCGCACCCAGCGTTCGACCTGACTGAGCTGGTCAAAGGCCCGGCCGACATGCTGGGACGCGAAGGCGATCAGAAACGCAAACACAACCACCGGCAAGGCCGTGCCGAGCCCATAGACGCCTGGCAGCCAAAAAGCCGAATTATGCTTGGCCGACAACGGAATCAGGGCCCCGAAATAAAGCCCGGCCGACACCGGGCAGAACGACAGCGCGAAAAGAAGCCCCAGCAGACCGGCCCACCAGAAGCCGCCCTTGGCCGCCTTGGCCTGGATGCCGCTTCCGGCGAGATTCATCGACAACCCGACTCCAATCATGCCAAGCAGGGTCATGCCGACCAGAATCACCAGCGGCCCCAAGGCGAGATTCAGATACCGCTGCAGAAACCGGGCGATCTCCCCGCTCCCCAGAATGCCGGTCAGCAGCAGTCCGGCCAGCGACACATAAGCCAGCGTCCGGCCGAGCACATACAGCAGCCCGGACCAGACAATGTGACGGGTCTGCCCTACCTTCCGGCTGATAAATGAAATCGCGGCAATGTTCGTCGCCAACGGACAGGGGCTGATCGACGTCAAGATTCCCAGCCAGAGGGCAGTTCCGAGCGCAAACCAGGTCATGGGCCACTCTCCATCTTCAGTCTTCAGTCTTCAGTCTTCAGTCTTCAACCGGAACATCCAGATACTGGCGAATCGCCTTGGCCACGTATTCGGTGAACGCCGCCGGCTTGTCCGTCAGCGTCCAGACCTCGTCCAGCCGCTGAAAGCCGGTTTCACGTCCATCCTCAATCCTGACGACGACAACACAACTCGACGCAATGTCATACTTCTTGGCCATGCCCTCCCGTTCCTGGAAATTCACTTCCTGCCATTCGATGCTACCGGCGGCCAAGGCTTCGGCGAAATCCTTCTCCACGATCTCCTTGGTCATCCGTTCAATCGTGTTGCAGGTGACGCAGCGGAAAGTCGTGTGCATGTAGTAAACCAGGACCTTGTCGACTCCGGGAACGACCGTCCCTTCGTCCCGGCCGGCAGCTTCCGGCGAGATCGCGCCTTGACGCCGCCCCACCTCCCGGCCCACCCCGAAACCCAGGCTGAAAACGACGAAGGCCAATAGAATGCGTGTTATCCAAGTCTTCATTTTGGCGCCCAGTCTCCTTCTTGCCGGCCTTGGCGCTCGGCAGGGGAATCATGCGCCGCTTGTCCGCCAAGGACTGATCAATGATGATTTGCCGGCCGATCGCCGAGGGTCTCTCTTCCACCCACGCCCGCAGATTTTCGCAGCTGGTGAAGAATCCCTGATGGCAGCGCCCGGCCGAGCCATACTTTCCGCCGGCACCCAGGCGCAATCCAAGGTGGCCGGAATATCCTCGCCGCCGTGAAC
>CAYOUR010000084.1:5425-16516 GCA_964407145.1 uncultured Lentisphaeraceae bacterium
GCCACCGCCCAGCAACGCCGCCCCCTTGGCCGACACCGCCGCGATATTTTCCGCACTGACGGCCGTCTTGCCCTTTTCCAGGCCCAGATCGGCCAGCTGCAGATGCTTGAAGCGCGAGAAACCAGCCTTCTCCAGGCAGTTCTTGACACAATTGAGCGGGCAGCCATCAACGGCCAGGATCGCCTCCGCGGCCTCCGTCGTCTTCATGATGCCGTCCACCCGGCCGCCCACACCGGCCAGGCAGAACATCTTGCCGGCGCCGTCCGCCGTCATCTTGCGGGCCGCCCCATCCGCCACCGCCCCGACATCCGCCGCGCCCGAACAGGCAAAGATCAGCTTCGTGCCACCACAGCACCCCATTCCTGGTTGCGTCGTCATAGCCCATGCCTCCTTGAACAATTCTGCGGTTAACCTTCCGGCCATTACTTCAACATCTTCTCGATTTCCGCCGGGGTCGGGACCTTGCCGACCACCTTGACTTCACCGTCAATGACCAGTCCAGGGGTCATCATCACGCCAAACTTCATGATCTCGTTGATGTCGGTCACCTTCTCGAGGGTATATTCAACCCCCGCGGCCTTCGCCGCCTGCTCGGCCGACTCCGCCAACTTCCTGCACTTCGGACAACCAGTCCCCAAAATCTGAATCTTCATGCTGATGCCTCCTTTTGTTTCGTGCTCCTGGATTCTCGCCCCATACGCCCGTTCGACGCTAATCAAGGCTTTCGTGCACGTCTCCACGGCCGTCATGCCTGAGCCCGGGCCAGGGACAAGCTGAAAGACCATTCCTCACCGCCGCCATGCCAATCGGCCATCCACCGGCAAGTTCATGCGGGTCTTCCTGGCCAGACCGCCAAAGGGGACACCCCGTTTCCCGCCTGGGCTCCGCCGCCAGCTTGACCAGGTGAGTGGATTATTGCAAAGCCGCATGACCTCCCCGGACCATCCTCTGCGCCTCGCGGGCCTGGTTGCTGAGAACAGCCTCGACACACTCGAAAAAATGCAGCAGACAGGGGACCTTGAGCCGGTAGAACACCTGAACGCCCCGCTTGTCATCCTCGACCACGCCGGCGTTCTTCAGTACGGCCAGGTGTTTTGACACCGTGGACAGGTCCGCGCCGACCAGTTCGCGCAATTCGCAGACGCACCTTTCGCCGCGCGACAATTCGTCAATCATCATCAGCCGGCTGGCGTGCCCGAGCGCCTTGATGATGCGCGCCCTGGCCTCGTATTTCAGTCGGGTTGAATCGTCTGGCATGTTGTCACCCTCGCTGTTGTTTTTTATCGGCGGCATGATTTCCCGGCCGCCATTCAGAAGAAAGCCCCAAAGCCGATCCCGGTCAAGGTCGCCATCACGATGACCAGCGACACGAACGCCACCGTTTTCTTTGGTCCCATGATGCTGTTGATCACCAGCATGTTCGGCAGACTCAGCGCCGGCCCGGCCAGAAGCAGCGCCAGAGCCGGCCCCTTGCCCATTCCCGCGCCTATGAGCCCCTGCAGAATCGGCACCTCGGTCAGTGTCGCAAAATACATGAACGCACCGACGACGGCGGCAAAGAAATTGGCGCGCAGGGAATTGCCGCCGACCAGCCCGGCCACCCACTCCGAAGGAACCAGCCCCTCGTGGCCGACGCGCCCCAGAAGCAGCCCCGCCACGACCACGCCGCCAAGAAGCAGGGGCAAAATCTGCTTGGCAAAAGTCCAGGACGTACCAAACCACTCCTGCATCTCGCCTTCAGTGGTGCTGAGGACCACGGCCAAGCCGACCACCCCGGCCCCGAACGGCAACAGCACCCACAAATCATGCGTCGGCAAGGCCAGGGCCAGCAGCGCCGGCGCCACGCCTGCCCCCGCCACCTTCCACCAAGGCACCCCAAACCACATCACCAGAACAACGCCGAACGCAATGGCCAGAACCGCGGTGATGTGCCACTTATGCCGCCAGATCGTGGCCCAGGCCCCGGCCAGCGGGGTTCGAGACGCCACTTCGGCGACCGGAATGTCAACTTCAGTCCCCGGCTGGCCGCCGTCAAGCAGCTTGACACGATAAACAGCCCCCGGCCCGGCCGATTCCTCGGGCGCCTGCATGATGGCGCCTCTGAACGAAGAACCGTCACGGAGTTCGAAATGAAACTCATTCGGCGCCCCCCAGTTGGAGAAGACGAGGATGCCAACCATCACCGCAAAGTAGATGGCGTTCTGCCAAAGCGGCCGCGACACCGCCGGCTCCGGCATGGCAATCTGGCCTTTGGCCTTTTCCGCCTCCTCCTTCCGGAAGAAAAAATGCATGAGCAGGCCAATGACCACGCTGAAAAGAATCGCCCCGACCGCTCGGGCAAGGCCCAATTCCAGACCAAGAATCCGCGCCGTCAGAACAATCGCCAGCACGTTGATGGCCGGACCGGAATAAAGAAAGGCGCAGGCCGGGCCCAACCCCGCCCCCATGCGGTAGATGCCCGCAAAAAGCGGAAGCACGGTGCAGGAGCAGACCGCCAGAATCGTCCCCGACACCGAGGCGACACCGTACGCCAGAACCTTGTTCGCCTTCGCCCCCAGGTACTTCATGACCGACGCCTGGCTGACAAACACGCCAATCGCACCGGCGATGAAAAAGGCTGGAACCAGACAGAGAAGCACATGCTCCCGCGCGTACCACTTGACCAGATGAAACGACTCCAAAACCGCATGATTGAAGCGCGATGTCCCCACCGGCAACCAGAAGCATGCCGCAAACACCGCCACCATGACGGCCAATTTCTTCCACTCCGTCTTCCAATTCATGGCCAGTCCTTTTCCCAAATCCTTAACTTGGCACAATAACCACGCTTATACCCCATAATCCCCTGCTTCCACGCCGACACCGCCGACACCACCGAAGCCGCCTGGACAAAACACCTCGCGCTGGCTACTCCTGCCCAGAGAAAACCCGACGTCAGCAATCGTTGTGGCTACTTGGTAAAATAGCCAATAATTACGGTTTGACAAGCGCTGTTTACAAAAAAAAACGCATCACCGGCCATCGGTCACCGATTGAACGGTGAGCCATGGCACGGTTCGGTCGCCCTTACAGGATGCCCGCAAGTAAGGCGTTGGCGTGCCTTCCGCGGTGTTGTGTCGCCCCGGCAGGACTCTCTTCGCGGAAAAACCACCGGCCCCGGAGCGGCGCTGTTGGCGGGCTGCCTGCCCCGGGGGGGCGTCAACACCGTGAGCACCACGGCCGCAAGGTCACTGGGCCGAACAGACCGCTGGGCAGGCTGTCGGCTTCGAAGACACGTTGCCGCTGGTCATAGTCGAGTGACCGACCGGGATACCGTTTCCGCCAGGAATCGAGCACGCCCGGGTCGGCAATGGCGTTGGCCAGGGTATTGGTCACCGTCACCGCCAGACGGTTCCGGCCGTGGCGCAGCCGGCCGCTCACATCATAGGCAAACGGCGGCCAGGCCCGGTCGTCAAGCCGCCGACCGTTCAGTACCACGGAACAAGCATACCGCACTTCGCCGAGGTCCAGCAGAGCGGCCGTCGCCGGCCCGCCCCATTCGAAGTCAATCGCATACTCGGCGTCGCCGCTGAAATAATCTCCCAGGCTTGGCCGCCAGTCGCCAAGCCCGACCGGACACGCCTCAACCGACAGGTCGTGCGGGCCGCATTGGTTGACGGCAACCGCATACTGGCGAACCGGCCGCAGCCGCCAACCCGACGCCAGAGACATCACCGGCCCGCCTGGCACCAAGCCCGGCCTTTCGGCATCCGGCCGCACACCCGTCATGAATACGGCCGAACCGTAGGGCGCAAACGCCCACTGCAGACGGCCATGCGAGGACTCGACCGCATAATACCGGCCGTCGTCCGGGTCGGCCAGCACGATCTCGCCTGATTCGTCCAGACGGAGGCAAGCGCTGACCGGGGCGGCGCCTTCATTGACCACGTAGTACATGGTCCGCCGCCCCATGACCCGTTTGCAGGCGCGTAGAGCCGGGCTGGCCGGCGTCACTTCCAGCACCGGACGAATCGTGCCGACCGCGCTCCCGTCGACCACCCGCCCGCCCGCCGCGACGAATGCCGCCAGCCGGGCCCGGACTGGCGCTTCCATCCAGTCCGAAGTCGGCAGCACGATCGTGTCATAGCGCATCCGGCCGACAATCAGGGCGCCCGGCGCCACTCGCGCCCGGACCAGGGCGTCGTCGTCAACAAAATCAAAGTCGCACTGGCGCTGAAGCAGCGCCTCCGACACGGCTTCGTGCTGCTCAATGGCCTGGGCGCGGGCCTTGCCGCCGGCCCAGATGCTCCGGACGTCGTAGTAAACGGCCGTTGTCACCGCGGCCCGTCCCTGGCGCAGCAGGCAGCAGAGCCGACCGACCCGGTCATGCCAAAGCCGCGAGTACTTCCACAGCGGATTGACCGGCCCGAAATGCGGCCTGGTTCCGACCAGGAAAAGATGCTCGGCATGCGAGAAGGCCATGCCGCTGAGCACGACGGTGTTGATGCCGCGCACCAGCTGATATTCGAGCAGCCAGAGGAGCTGGGCTGGCGTCAGGCCGTCGCCGTACACGGCCGCGGATTCGGTCAGAGCCAGCTGGCGGCCGGACTGCCGCGCCAGTGACGACGCGTATTTGGGAAAGACACGGTTGCGGGCGCCCGGGAAAAGCTGCCGCCAGATGACGTCGACGCCCGGCAGGTCAAGGGCGCGCAGCGACCGCATGATATGCCCGTAGCCATAATCGGCGTTGCCGCGCGGTTCGTCTTCGCCGCCGAAATGCCCCGCCGAAAGCAGCCCGTGCGCCCGGCACCAGGACCGGACCGGCAGCAGAAAGCGTTCCACGAACAACTGCGAGAGCACATCGCGGTAATCGACCCGCGCCCTGGTCAGTTCCGGCGACTCCTGCCCGTCCTGGGCCTGCAGCAGCGCCCCCAGCAACGGCTCCAGCCGGTACCCTTTACGCCGCCGGAACACGGCGCCAAAGTCGGCGGTCCACGGCCAGGCCCCACGACCCAGCACGGCTTCATCCTGAAAAACATAACGGACAGTCTGGCCAAAATGCCCCCCAATCTCGCGGGCGTACTGGCCATGCGTCAGCTGCAGGAAGGCCGCGGTCGAACCCGGCGTCAACAGGTTCGGATAGGGCGGCGTCGAACCGGTGCGGGTCTGGGGAACCGGCACAACGGCCGGACCGGTTGGCGTGGCCGTGACGTGCAACAGCTGGAAACGCTCCGGGGCCGTGGCCAGCACCTGGCCGCAGGCGCTGCCTGACGGCCACCCGCCCTCGTCATACAGCCAGTAATGCATGCCCAGTCGCCGGCAGGCCGCCACCACGCGCCGAATGAAACGGAAGTACTCGGACGACAGATAGGGCAATTCCTGCAGCGAGCCATAGCTTCCCGGCCGGAACTCGACCGGCAACGGGTGCAGGCAGACGGCCTTCACGCCCTGCCGCGCCATGTCCCGCAACTGCCGAACCGCCTCGGCGACATCTTCACGACCGTTGATGCCCCAGAAATAGGCCACCGAACACTCGGCTGGCGGTTGCCGGAAATCCTGCCTGCGCATCTTGACTGCTCCTGTTCTGCGCCGAATCAAAGGCCGGCCGCCGGGAGTCCGGCGAGGTGGTTAATCGGGCCAAGCCTTCAAATCAGTGTCCATCAGTGTCCATCGGTGGTTCATTCGTGAAAAATGGGTACCGGGTACGGAAAACAGAAAGGCCGGCGGCCTGGAGACGCGTCATCAATCAGCCGCGGGACAGGATTCTCACCTCACCGAGCAACCCATAGGGCCGTGTCTCGCCGTAAGACGCATAAAAGCGCCGGATCAGGTTGCCAAACCCGCCACGGATGCGGAGTTCAAGGTGATTTTCGCCGGCACACAGGCGATCTTCCAGATCAAAGCGGAATGGCCGCCAGGCTCGGGCCGGCAGGTCATGGCCATTGATCGACGCCTCAACCGTCACGCCGGCGTCCGCGACCTCAAGAACCGGCCGGACCGGCAGTTGAGACAGGACAAAGGCCTGCCGGTAGACACCGGTTCCCGCAAAAAACGGGTAGCCCTGTTCATTCCAGGCGCCGGCTTGCACCGTCGCCGGCGGCGGCGCCAGCCGGTTGTCAGGCAGAACGATGAAAGACCCGGCCAGCGCCACCGGCATGATGTTCCCGGCCGTGAACGCCATCAGGCCCAACTGCGGCTGGTTCCAGAAACTGGTGCGCACCCGGACATGGAAACGGTTTCGACCAGGACGGCACGCCCCGGCCAAAGCATAGCGCCGATTGCTCTGGTCCCAAAGCGCCGCCGGCGACCATTCCCGGATTTCAACGCCGTTGACGAACACGTTCAGGCAACTCTCGTCGTCGACCACCAGGCTCAGGTCAGCCGGAACCGCCTGCAGCTCAAAATCACCGCGCAGCCAATAGTACTCGGACTCGGCCCGGCAGACGGAAAAGGGGCTGCTCTGGCCCAGCACCGGCTGCCACATTTCCGGCTCGCCGACGCCGCCGGTCCGCGGCCATTCCTCCACCAGCCCGCGGTCAAGCGGATCCAGGCAGGTCTCCTGCGGCGGCAGAAAATGGTTTTCCGGCAACGCCTGGAATCGCCAGTCCCGCCCCAAATCCAGGACCACCTGCTCACCGGTGCGAATCACGGTCGGCAGAGTGGCAAGAGGCCGGGCACCCGGCGTCGGCCCGACCCCCATCCTGAAGATGAAGGACTGATTTTCAGCGAGGATGAACGTCTGCCTGAAACCGCCGTCAACGGCCGTCATGGGCAAGGCGCAGACCGCGCCGCTGTCAGGGTCCAGCAACTCCGTCACGGCGCCGAGACGATGCGTGAGAGTCAGCGTCCGGTCCCCGGGGAGCTGATTGGCAACCAGCAGCAAGGCGTCGCCGTCGTCATTCCGGCGCAAGGCCGTGACGACGTCCTCCGCCCCGGCGCCGGTGATGGCATACGCCGGCTGCGGGGCGGCCGCCACGGCGGCCGCCAGCCGGGACTTGAAATCGTGGTGCGAACTGGCAATGACTTCACTGACGCCGGCCAGGTCGCCGCCGCCGATCACCTGCGGGACAGTGTCAACCGCCACCAGGCGGCCGCCGCCCTCGGCAAACGCGGCCAGGACAGTCGCCACCGCCGGCGTCACCCAGAGAACATGCGGCAGAACGACAACGTTGAAGCGGCTGGCCGGAGCCGCCATGACCCCGCCGGTCGCCACGGCTTCGCCGGCCGTGAGCATGTCTTCGAAGAGCATCTCAAACTCAAGATGACGGCGCACCAGCGCATCAAGGGTCCGGTTGAAGGCGTCCGCATGGCCGGCCAGGGGCGCGGGCTCACCCGGACCCATCGGCGTGGCGGCCGTGTGCGTTGTCTGCGGATAGAGCACTGCCAGGCCGGTTTCCAGGCGGCCGCTGGCGGCAAACTGCGACAGCCGGGCGGAGCATTCGGCAAACAGCCCGTAGAGCCCCCACCAGGGCTGGGTGAAATGCTTGCCGGCGCCGGTCCGCTTGCGAAAATCGGCAATCGTATAGATCAGGGTGTTGTCATTGATGAGGTTGATTCCCATGGCGGCGAGCCAGTCGTTGATGACTTTCTGTTCAGCCAGATCGGCCGTGAAGGGCCGCACGCCGAACGCCTCGCACATGGTGCGGCTGGCGCCGGAGTAACGCGCCGTGGCGCTGATCCGCTTGGCGGTCATGACCAGCGACGAGGCGCCGCCGCGATACCACAGGGTCCGCCCATGGACCCGCTGCATGGCGAACGACGTATTGCACCCCAGCAGGTCCATGCCCGGGACCGGCACGGACCGCAGCGCGACATGGATGTCGCCGTTGCGGGCTATCGCCTGGCGCATGTCGCCGACCACCTCCTCGAAGATCATATGCCCGGTCAGCAGGACTCCCCGCTCCGCGCACCAGCCGGAGAGCAGACGCAGATGGTCGCCAAACAGCTCGGCGACCAGCCGCCAGTAGTCCGACCGCACCCTGGCGGAGCCCGGCAAGTCCAGGAATACCCGCGGCAGCTCCGGAACCAGGTCATAGCCATAGCGTTCCCGGAAAAGACCTGGCAGCCGCGGGGTCCAGGGGACGGAAAAATCCTGGTAGGCGTGCGTCTGCGGCTCGTCAAAGAAAAATCCCTTCAGGGTCTGCCCGAATTCCTCCCGGAACCGTTCATAGTACTGTTCATGGATGTAACCCATCCAGGCCCGGAAGGCATCGGGGTTGAGCAGGTCGAGCTGCCCCCGCTGCCCCCAGGAGTCGACCAGGCCGTTGCAGTTGAAGGACGAGCCGTTGGAGGTCTTCTTCAGCACCAGCAGCAGCGTGCCGGGCCGGCCCGTGCCGTTTTTCCAGACGTCGTTTACGCGGGCCGGCATCGGCGTCAGGACCGTTCCGTCGCCATCCTTCCAGAAGGCGGCAACGACCTGCACGGCCGCATCCAGGTAGTACGTCTCGCCGGGTGGCAGCTCGACCTCCTGGCAGCATAGATGCCAGGAACGGTATTCCGGATGTTCGCGTACCGCCCGTCCGCCGGCCGTGCCGCTCGGCCAGTTCAACTCGTCATAAATCCAGACTTTCATGCCGCGCTGGCGGCACTCCGCCAGCGTGAAGCCGACGTACTCGAACCAGCTCTCCCGCAAAAACAGCGGGTATTCCAGGCCATACAACGGGAAAATGAAGAATTCATAGATGCCCCGCGCCAGCATCTCATCGAGCTGCCGGCGCATTTCCGGCTTGGCCAGTCGGCCGGTCCACGCCCACCAGGGCACCGGATGGAACTCCGGGACGGGACGGGCAAACGACGCTGTGAAGGATGACATCCGCTTCTCTCCCTGCGTTGCCGACAGCTGATGGTGCACGATGGCGCTGACACGGCCGAAAAAATAGCCGCCTGAGCACTACTTTGCAAATGGCGACCGGCGCGAACAGCCGAATTCAAGGGTCCCAACCGACCCAATCAGTCCAACCGGCCCCAAAAGCCCAGGGCATCCAACCGGTCGCCAAGAGCCCAATCAGTCCAAGGGTCATTCCCCTGAGTCCAAGGCGTCCAAGGGTCCAATCCATGGGATCATGCCTCATGAGTCGTGAGTCCTCGCCCCAGCGCCGTGCCAACCGGTCCAATCAGTCCAACCGGTCCCCAAAAATGCCGGCGGTCCCAGACGGCCCCAGGCGGTCCCAAAAATGCCGGCGGTCCCAGACGGCCCCAGGCGGTCCAGAGGAGTGTCCGGGTACGCAAGGCTGAGTGATTACCAGCCGTCAGCGGCCGCAGCGACACCCCCGGATGCTTGATTTTCCCGGACCGCGACTTATTTTAGGATGCCATGAAACGAGCATTTCACCATGTATTCCGCGCCATCGCCATTGTCGTCATGTTGTTTTTCTGCCTGGTGCTGCTGGTCTGCACCTGGCAGTTGTCAGCGGCGTTGGCCAGCAACCGCCTGGCCCTGCTGTGCGGCATTGGCTTTCTGGCCGGCCTCTGCTTTTTCCCCTATTTCCGGCTGGTGCCGGTCTATGTCTGCGGCCACGAACTCACCCACTGGCTGACCGCCAAGTTGTTCATGCGGGAGACCGGCAAATTTTCGCTGAAGCTGGCCCGCGGCCAAGTTCAGGTAAAGAACCCGAATGTGTGGATCATTCTCTCACCGTATATCGTGCCATTTCACCTTCTCGTGCTGATGGGCCTGTATGGCCTGCTGCTGTTCATCATCGACCCCATGCCGGCCCTGGCCGTAAGAGTCTTTGCCGGCTGCCTCGGCGCCGCGTACGCCTACCACCTCGTGCTGACCTTCATCGCCATCAAAGCCGGACAGCAGGACCTCCGCTTCCGCGGACCGGTCTTTTCCATGTGCGTCATCGTCACGGGGAACATCTGCTTCCTGTTCCTGGTCTTGTTGTTTGCCACCCGGCAATGGCAAACCGGCGGCCGACTCCTGGTCAGCCAATGCATGGCCCAAGCCGGATGGTTCGTGACCGCCTTCGGCTTCGCCCGCCAACTGCTTCAACGCCTCTTTGCCTGACCCGAGTGACCCAAGTGACCCGACTGACCCGACCCATGACAACCGGCGCCCTGCCAAGGATACTCCCATGCCCCTGCTCTGGCGAAAAATCTGCGTCTATGGTATCCCGCCGCTGGCCATGCTCATCGGAGGCATCATCTACCAGGTGAGCAAATCCGCCCCGCCGCCCCAGAAACAGCCGCCAGCCATCACCGAGCCCCAGCCGCCGCTGCTTTCGCCGCCACGGCCGGAGACGCCGGCCAACGACGAGGCCCAGCCCACCTCCGACAACGAACCAGCCAGCCAGCCGCCGGCCATCCTCACAACGGCGCCGGACAGCCCCGCCGAAAACCTGGACGAACAGCCGCCCCTGACCCTGCAGCTGGCCACACAATCCCTGACCAGCCTGGCCGCACACCTGAGCACCAATCCGCTCTGGCTGAAATGGCTCGGACGGTCTGACATCATCCTCCATTTTGTCCGCCTGCTGGATGACGTCTCCCTCGGCGAACGTCCGCTGGCCTCCTGCGACTTCCTCCGTTCCGAGCACCCCTTCTCGGCCGTCCGGGGCGCTTCCGGCGCCTGGGTCGTGTCCCCGGCCGCCGCCGCACGCTATGACTTTGCGGCTGATGTGTTCTGCTCGCTGGACCCGGACGCCGTGTCCCGGCTTTATCCCCGGTTGGAGCCGGCGTTGCAGGAGGCCCTGTCCAGGCTCGGCTATCGTGACCGCGCCTTCCGGGAAGTGCTGACCGCCGCCTGCACCGCCATTCTCAGCACCCCGGTCATTGCCGCCGACGCCCCGCTGGTCAGCCTCAGCCAGGACACGTCCATCTGCCAATGGCACAATCCCGAGCTGGAAGCCCTGACCGATGCCCAGAAGCTGTTTCTTCGCCTGGGCGCACGCAACACCGCCCGTATTCGCGCCCACCTCCAGAAACTGGCTGAAGCCCTTGAACTATACGCCACTGAGGAATGAAGGACGCCGGAGGAGCCGTCCGTTGGTAACCGGTCACCCATTGAGAATTGTGCCATGGCCTGGTGCCGTCGTCCATGCATGATGCCCGGCAAATGAAGGCGGGACGACATACGGCAGCCTGAAGGCGGGACGACATACGGCAGCCTGA
>CAYOUR010000085.1:0-16478 GCA_964407145.1 uncultured Lentisphaeraceae bacterium
ATCAACGTCGCCTGGGTGTCGTGGATTCTGCATGTGCTGATCGGCATGACCGTGGTGTTGCTGACGCAGGTCGTCGGCGTAGTGCTGGTTTTGGCGCTTTTGGTGTTGCCTTCGGCGTCGGGGGCGTTGTTTGCCCGTCGTCTGCCCGGGGTGATGCTGATCGGGGTTGGGCTGAGCCTGGTGTTCTGTGTCGGCGGTTTGGCCGTGAGTTACGGTCCGGGCTGGCCGGTGGGGGCGACGATCGTGGAACTGGCGGTTGGCGGCTATGTGTTCCTGTATGGCGTGCACGCCGTCGTCGGACGGCTCCGGCGCGGTCGTGGGGGCACGGACGGTTATCCGTCGTGACGCCTTGCTGAAACCGGTGGCGGGATTACATTATGCGGTGGCCGGGCGGCGCCGTGCGGCGTCGACCGGCGAGGAATGACAAGGGTGAAAAGTAACAGGGAGACGGAACTGTGAACAAAGTTGTTTGGGCGTTGGTCGGGATGATGTTGCTGTCAGCCGGTATGCTGTCGGCCGACACGATCACGTTGCGCAGCGGTCAGGTGTATGAGGGAAAAGTCGTGGTCAAGGGCGAGGTCTACACCGTTGTCCAGGGCGACGCGGTTTTTCAATTTCAGAAAAAGGAGATTGCGGAAATGAATGGCGAGAAGTTGGAACGGGCGGCGAACCCGGTGATTCGGGTGGCGACGAGCAAGGGCGACATGCTGGTGGAGTTGTACGAGGATGAAGTGCCCAACACGGTGGCCAACATCATCGCGTTGGCGGAGAGTGGTTTTTACAAGGGCATGGCTTTTCATCGCATCATCAACGGCTTCATGGCGCAGGGCGGCTGCCCGAACTCGAAGCGCGGCGCGGCCGGGCAGCCGGGGACCGGCGGGCCGGGATACCGTTTTGCGGATGAGATCGCCCCTGGCCTGAAGCACACCGCCCGCGGCATTCTGTCAATGGCCAACGCCGGGCCCAATACCAACGGCAGTCAGTTCTTCATCTGCTTTGGGCCGACCCCGCATCTTGATGGCCGTCACGCCGTTTTCGGCAAGGTCACCAGCGGCCTGGAGGTTTTGGACAAACTGGAGGCGATCGGCACGCAGTCGGGTCGCCCGCAGGAGGAAGTCCGTTTCAACATCGAAGTGGTGTCGAAGCGCGATCACGACTATGTCGTCAAGAAGCTGTGAAGGGTTGTCCGGCTTGCCATGCCTGGCGGTTCGGCAGCGAAGCGGCAGGGTGCGGGGCGGCGCGGCGGTGCAATCGCTGGCTATGGAAGATGGAGAAGACATGGTGAGGCCTTCGTCGTCAGGGCAGGGGACGGCATCCAGGCGCCGAGTGACGGCGTTCGGGTGGCTGTCCTTGCTGCTGCTGGCCGCGGCGGTGCTGGTCGCGGGGGGGTGTGTCACGCTGCCGCCGCCGCCCGGCTTTGTCCGCAACGGCGGCCCGCCCAAGGCGGTCTATCCGGAAGCGGCGACGCCGGAAGCGCTGTATTCCCTGATGGTCTGGTACGAGGAAGCGGTGGCCGACCGGCGGGTGCCGGAGGACTGGGAGCGGGAAGTGCGGCGGCTCCGGGAGGCGGCGGCCTCTTCCCTGTACCGGCAGTGGGCCGCCGATTTGGTCCAGCAGGGACGGCCCGTGGCCGCCATGGATGCCGACGGCATCCTGAAGCTGGCGCCGGAGTGGTTCGGCCAGAACGCCGACTTGTCCGAAGGCCTGCGGTTGCTGGAGGCCGTCCGGGGACGCCTGGAGCGGCCGTTGGAAGTGGCCGTCCCGCTGGGTGAATGCCGTGATGACGCCTTCTGGCGGCAGGCCGGCGGCAAGCAGCGGGAGGACTTTGCCGCCTGGGCTCGCGACCGGCGTTTGACGGTGCCGGACCCGCCTTATTTTCGGCGCGAGGACTTGCTGGCGGCGGTTGAACGCCTGCATGGCCTGGTTCGCCACAAGAAGCTGGTCGTGGACGCGATGACGGCGGCACAGGCCCTGGCGGCGGGCGACGACCTGGTCAAGGCCCTGGACATTTTGACCGAGGCCCGGAAAAAGCTGCCGGACGGTTTGAGCTTTGCCGACTTGGACGACCGCCAGACGTTGTCGTCGTTTGACGCCTTGCTGGGCAGCCTGCCCGACTTGCACATCACGCGGCTGCTGGCCTGGGCGGAAGCCGGCCTGAATACGGAGGAAAAGCGCTTTGCCGACGATTCCGGGGTCGTCGAGTCCGGGGCTCTGGCGTCGTTGTCGGCCTTGGAGAAGAAGTTGTCGGAGTCCTTGCGGGTCTGGCGTGGCGACGAGCGTTTTGCCCTGGCTCTAGTTCGTCATGGTGAGGTGCTGACGCGTCTGGCCGGTCGTGCGGCTGAATTGCGTTCGAAGGTGTGGCGCCGCCAGCTGCGGCAGCTGGCCGAGCGGCAGGAATACTGGGAGGCGTCGGAGCAGTACAAGAGCTGGCGGGTGTATCTGCGCGAGCAGTCGCAGCAGGACCTGGAGCTGTACAGCACGATGGCGGCGCCGGTCGGGGCGAATGGCGGCGGGTTGTCGTATCTGCGTCATTTCGAGCAGGTGCTGGAGGACGAGTACCTGGCGATTTTGCCGAAGGCGTTTGTCGAGTATCAGGCGTTGGCCGAACGGGCGTTGAACATTACCAACAAATACGGCGTGGCGGTGGCCCTGTGTCTGATGCTGCAGCAGATGAGCGCGCCGGGGGGCGAGCTGGTTCTGCCGGAGCCGCTGCTGGAAGCGCGCCGGAAGGCGGACCGGCTGCTGGCGCGGGCGCGTGAGCTGGTCGAGGAGAAGAATCTGCTGCGGACCGTCGCGATTGAGGACATGTCCTCGGCGACGCCCGGGGTGGGCATGACCTACAGCCGCGACTTGGAGAACGAGCTGCGTTCGGTGTTGACCTCGTTCGGGCTGTGGCGCCTGGTGCGGGTGGCTGATCCGGGGACGGCGCGTTCGCCCTGGGGCTATGTGGTGCACAGTGGGGTGGTGGCCAACTTTGACGGCAGTGAGAGTGCGGAGCGCCAGGCCATGCGGACGGTGCGCCGGCACGGCGAGACGCGCCGGCGGCCGAATCCGAACTACCGTCAGGAGGAGGGCAACGTGCCGCTGCCGAAGGAGCAGTCGTCCCCCCTGATCTACAGCCAGGACATTCTGGAGCAGGTCATCCATGTCAAGGAGATCGAGCGGTTGGCGCATGTGCGGGTGTTCATGCATATGCGCGGGCCCGGGGTCTCGACCCTGATTGAGGTCAATGAGTTCTACACCAGGAAATTTGTTTTGGAGGAGTCTCATCCGTTCAACGATGTCCGGGTGAGCGAGGTCAAGACCGTGTATGACGCCACGCAGCTGCAGGCGGCGGACGCCGAGCCGACCCTGCGTTACGACCGGGTGTGGACGCCGGGGGAGATGCTGGACTGGGCCCGGCGCGACAGTCTGCGGATGGTGGCGTTGCAGCTGCTGAACTACATCAACCAGTATCCGCTCTACCTGGCGCAGCGCGCGGAGCGCCTGGCTCTGGACGGCGATGTGGCCGAATCAGCCGAGCAGTGGGGGAACTGCATGACCTTGTGCATGAACCTGGACACGGAGTCGGACCTGGTCACGCTGATGAAGACGTCGACCCCGCCGGCGGCCTCGTCGTACGAATCGTGCCTGGCCAGTTTAAGTCAGCAGCGCCAGGCGTTGTCGGAGTTGAAGCGGACGGTCGGGGCGAAGATGGTGCAGCAGATGAACGACTATCTGCGGCGTCAGCGCCAGGCGGCCGCCAGCGCGGCCGCGGCCCCGTCGGCCCCGGCGAACTGAAGCCAGGCGGCCGGCAGAGGCCGGAAAGGCCGGCGGCGCCCCCCGGGCGGGACACAGGCAGCAAGCAGAGGTGAACCATGCTCAAGGCAATCAGTTATTGGTCATTCATGCCGGAGACTCCGGACTCAGCCACGGTGAGTTCGACCAGCGCCAGCTGGTCGGCGGACGGGTGCGGCACGGTGTTCTGCCCGCCTCCCAAGGCCATGCGCCTGGCCCGCGACGCGGGGTTTGCGGCGCTGGAGCTATGCGGCGGCCTGGATGGGCCGCTGACGCCGGCGACCAGCCAGAAGACGTGCGAACAATGGCGGGCCGAGGCGGAACGTGTGGGGGTCCGGCTGGACAGCGTGGCCAGCGGGATGACCTGGGCGTGCTGCCCGACGCATCTGGACGCGTCCGTGCGGCGGCAGGCGATCGAGAATCACAAGGCGGCTTTGCGGCAGACGGCGTGGCTGGGGGCGAAATCGCTGCTGTTTGTGCCCGGCGCGGTGCTGATTCCCTGGGAGCCATCCTACCGTCCGGTCCGCTACGACCTGGCACGGCAGTGGGCGGCGGAGGCTGTCCGGGAGCTTGGCGACTTGGCGGCGGAGCTCGGCGTCGAGCTTTCGGTGGAGAATGTCTGGAACGGCTTGTTCTATTCGCCGCTGGAGCTGATTGACTTCATTGACGGCATCGGCAACCCGAGTGTCGGGGTCTACTTTGACATCGGCAATCACCTTAATCACCAGCAGTGGCCGCCGCACTGGATTGAGCTGCTCGGGCATCGCCTCCAGCGCGTCCATGTCAAAGACTTCAAGCTGTCGGACGGCACTCTGGCCGGTTTCTGCGACCTGCTGGAAGGCGATGTGCCGTGGTTGGAGACGATGCAGGCCCTGCGTCAGGTCGGTTATGACCGGACCATGACGGCGGAGATGATGCCGCCGGATGCGACGCTGCTGGCGCGCACGTCGTCCGCCCTGGACCGGATTCTGGGCCTGGGGTGAGTGAGGGGGAGCTCGGCCTGGCGGCCGGCGTGGTGTTATTGCGCGGGCAGGGTCGCCGGCGGGTCAGTCAGGCAGAATTGAGCAAGTGAGGAAGCACGATGGAGTCATTTGAGAAGCTGGTGCCGTTCATGCTGCGGGCCGGGATTGTCGAGGTCGGCCGCGACCGCCTCTGGCAGGTCAAGAATCGGCTGGCGTTTGTCCTGGTGACCGAGGATCTGGCCCAGAACAGCCTGGACAAGCTGATGGCGTCGTTTACGTGCCCGGTCTACCGTTGCTACCGGATGGCGGACCTGGGGCGGCTGTTCGGTTTCCAGGGGACGAAAATCCTCGGTTTTCGGCGTTCGCCGTTAAGCGAGGGCGCGATGGCGGCGTTGAAGGAGCGCCGGCTGTCGCGGGAGGCGGCGTTGCTGCCGGTGCAGCCGCGGGTGGCGGTGCTGGGCGCCAGCGGGATCGGCCGTCACCATTGCAACTGGTGGCGTCTGGAGGGCTCCATGCCGGGCGCGGTGCTCGGGAGCAGTCCGGAGAGCGTGGCGAAGACCGTGGCGGCGCTGCGGGAATCCTGCGGCTTTGACGGCCGGGGCTATTCGAGTCTGGAGGAGCTGCTGGACCAGGAGCAGCCGGACATCGTCGATGTCTGCCTGCCGCCGCGCCTGCACTATGCGGCGGTCAAGACGGCTTTGACGGCCGGCTGCCATGTGTTGTGTGAAAAGCCGTTTGTGTATGACGACGCTCTGCCGCACGACCAGCTGCGCGAGCAGGCGGTCGAGCTGTGCGAGCTGGGGCGGCAGAAGCGCCGTCTGCTCGGGGTGTGCACGCAGTATGTCATGGCGGTGCGGGAATGCCGCCGGCTGTTCGGCGAGCAGTCCGGTCCGGGCGTCATCACGGCTTTTGCCGGCCGGCTGGTGTCGCCGACGCGGAACCGTCCGCCGGTGCCGGCCTGGACCTGGGTCGACCTGGCGCCGCACATGCTGGCCTGCGTGCAGGTGCTGAACGACGGCCGCGAGCCGGACTGGGATTCGCTGCAGGTGCATTTTGACGGCCACCTGGCCGACGCCGAGTTCCGGTGTCCGCGGCCGGGCGAGCCTGATTTGCAGTGCCGCATACACACGTTTCACACGGACACCGAGCCGAAGAACGTCCGGCAGTTGGAATTGAACGGCAAGGTCTATGACATCGGCGGCTACCGGGACGAGGAGGGCGTGTTCCAGATGGAGATCACCTCGCCGTTCGGGAGCGTGAAACGGCCGGACATGATGCGGCAGCTGATTCGCAGTTTCCGGCAGGGCCGGGTGGAGATGACGCCTGAGATGGCGGTCCAGAACCTGGACTGGATGCTGCGGGTGATCGCCCGCGGCCAGGGCTGACAAGGCGGCCGGCGGCCGGGGCTGGCGTGGCTTCGGGCTTCGTGGCTGGCCGGGATTTTGGGGATGGGTGTTGCCTGGAGAGGAAGATAAAAGGAAAGGATTGACGATGAAAAGCACAGGTCTGATGTTATTGCTGCTGTCACTGTCACTGTTGCCGGTGTCGGTGCGGGCGGCGTTTCCGGTTGCCCGGCAGGGCAATCCCCTGGTGGAGATAGTGGTGTCGGAGCATGGCGAGGGGCCGTTGCTGTTTGCGGCCGAGGAGCTGCAGACTTGGCTGCGGGAGCTGACCGGGGCGGAATTGCCGATTCGCCATGACTTGGCGTCCACGCCGCCCAAGATCATTCTGGCGGTCAATCCCGATGGATTTGCCGCGGACCTGGGGGAAATCGGCGACAAGGACGGCTACGCCGTGCGGGAAAAGGACGGCCATCTGCATGTGTTCGGGACCCGGGCCAAGGGCGTGCTGAACGGCGTCTTCCGGCTGCTGTCCAAAAACACGGACATCATCTGGGCGCATGCCAGCCCGGAGTACGGCACGATCTTCACCAAAAATCCCGACCTGACGCTGACGGAGACGGACTACGTTGACGTACCGAAGCTGTCCTTGCGCGGCTGGCAGTTCAACACCTCGGCGATGAACCTGGAGCTGTGGAGCCTGCGCAACGGCTGCAACCACGGCGCGGCGCCCAAGGAACTGCTGGACAAGGCCGGGTATTTCCGGGCCTGCGGCGGCGGGCACAATCTGACCGGGTTGTTCCTGAAGCCGGAGAAGTACTACGCCGAGCATCCCGACTTCTACCCCCTCATCAAGGGCGAGCGGGTGAACCGGGCGCGCACGCAGCTGTGCTTCACCAATCCGGCGATGACGGCGGCGTTCATCCAGGAGGTCGATGCCTTCATCCAGAAGAACCTGGAGTTTGGCACGGTCAACATCCACATTGAGGACAACTATACCTTGTGCGAATGCGAGGAATGCCTGAAGCCGATCACGATTGACGGCAAGACCGTGACGATCGAGGACAAGAACAAGTTCCGTTCGACCCAGTATTTCCTGTTCCTGAACCAGGTGGCCCGGCATGTGGCGGAGCATTATCCCGACAAGGAGATTCGGACGTACGCGTACTTCTTCACGCAGGAGCCGCCGATCTGTGCGATCGAGCCGAACATCAGGGTGCTGCTGGCCTTCATCTACAAGGACGCGCGTCATCCCCTGCAGGACCCGGTCAACCAGGCCACCCATGACATGTTCATGGGCTGGGCGGCCATGACCAAGGGGCTCATCAACCGCGACTACTATGGCCTGACCAAGGAATTCCCGCGCCCGGCCGACTATGCGATGCTGACAGAGATGCGCTTCATGAACCAGCACGGCCTGGAACGCAACTACGCCGAGATTTCGCGGGACTGGCATCAGGACCCGCGTTGGGGCAACGGCACCCACCTGTGGGACCTGAACGCCTACTATTTCTGGGTCATGACGCGCGGCATGTGGGACTTGGACACCGACTACACCGAACTGCGGGCCGATTTCCGGCGCCGCGCCTTTGGGCCGGCCGCGGCTGACATGGAGGAATTCTACCGGACGGTTGAGGACGGCTGGCGCCAGATCGGCACCCGCAGCCGCTGGAATGACGACCCGTTGCTGATGTGGAAGCTGTCGGTCGTCGAACCGGGCAAGACGGATGTCTGCCGGGCGGCCCTGGACCGGGCGGCGGCCAAGGCCGTCCATCCCCATTCACGGCGCCTGGTGGAAGGCATCCGGGCGGCGTTCGACGTTCAGATCGAAGAAGTGCTGGCGCCTTTTCGTGGTGCGGATGTGGAGATCAATGGAGACTTCAAGCAGCTTGACGCGGCCGGCGCGCCGGCGAACTGGGAGCTGGCGGCGACGGACATGGTGACCGAGGACGGTCAGCTTTGCGCCAGGGTCAAGGCCGGCGCCAATGGCAAGAAGTGGGTCCGCAGCAAGATCAGCATACCCGTTGAAAAAGGCGACGTCTTCGTTGTCAAGGCGATTTACAAGGGCAAAGGCTCGGCCTATTTCGGCGTCTTCAACTATTATTTTTACGAAGATCGTCAGGTGCTGGTCCAGAATGGCGGCCCCCGGGCTCACGTCGAGGCCAAGGATGAATGGCAGGAAATGACGTATAAGCTCAAGATCGGCGGCGACCTCAAGGGACGCAAGCTCCAGGAAGTCCGCGCCATTATGGGCGCGGACGAGAATTCCGACATTGTCTTCAAGAGCATCCTGCTCAAGAAGAAGCCGTGAGTGGTCCGCAACAGGCGTTCCTGCTTCCCGTTTGAGCCCGATAGGCGGCGGGAGGCAGGCCGCGGCCGCCAGGCACGGTGGGCGCCCCCGTGTTTGGCGTCCGGCAACCGGTTATGCCGCCGCGTGGCGGGCCGCCGCGGCATTCCTTGTCGGCGGGCGCCTGGTGGCCGGCTTTGCGTCCATTTCCACGTTGGTCGTGCGACCGGTCATGGCGCCGTACCGGCGTTTGCGGGCGCGGGCGTTTTTCGGACGGCGATCTGCTGGCCGGTTTGGACCAGGGTTTCGACACCGTTGCCGCTGTTGTCGATCAGGTCCTGGTCGAATTGGATGCAGTCTGGCTGGAAGAGCATGATGATGGTCGAGCCGCCAAAGGAGAAGAAGCCCTTTTCATCGCCCTTGTGGAAGTTCAGCGACGGGTGGGTCTGGGTGATGGCGGCGACGCCAAAGGCGCCGACCTCGATGAAGGCGGCGCGCCCAAAGACATCCAGGTCAAGGATGGACACTTCCCGGATATTGGTGGTGAACACCTTGATGTTTCTGGCCAGAGCCAGAGGATTGACGGAATGCCATTTGTCGCCGATGCGCCAGCGGCGGATTTCGCGGCCGTCGGCCGGATAGTGGTATCGGTGGTAGTCGGCCGGGCATAGCCGGCAGACGCAGAGGGCGCCGTAGGCGAATGCGTCAACCAGGTCGGCGCCCGGCTGGCCGAGAAGCTCGGGAACCGTAAAGCTGGCGCCCTTGACGGGGAGGCAGGTGTCGCCCTTGAGCTGTGGCCAGACGGTCAGCCGGCAGTCGGCCGGCGAGGTCACCACCTGCTGGTTCGGGTCGTGCGGCCGGGCTCCGGGCTGCAGGCGGCGGCAGAAGAAGTCATTGAACGAGGCAAAGCCGCCGGGCGGGATGATGCATTCGTCCAGGTTGATGCCGAGCTGGCTGGCCGTCGCCTCGATTTTCCGGCGGGAAAAGGCGGTGTCGGCATACCACCCCAGAAGCCGGGAAAAGAAGGCCGTGCCAAACAGCGGCCAGGCCAGCAGCGGCTTGACCGGACTGGCGTAGGCCAGCCGCAACAGCCGGTCGCCCAGGACGCGTTCCTCGACCATGGCGCCGGAACGGCGGTCATGAACCAGGATGCCCTGACTGCTGCCAGAGGCGATGGGGGCGGGAGAATTCGGCATGGGCATGTCAGTCGATGTCAGATGGGGGTGTGAAGGCGTCGTCCGGGGTGGGCGGCGTCAGCGTGCTGGGGAGGGCGGCGGGGGGGCAAGGCGTGTTGGCGTTTCTGGTTGCGGTCGCCGCCGGGGTGGGGTCAGCGCAGGTCGAAGGAGAACAGCTTGGCGGCATCGCAGCCCCAGGTTTTTTCCGGGACGAGGCGGATGGCCGTGGTGGTGACCTCGAGGGGGATTTTCACCAGTCGCTGGTGGTTGTCATCCTGATGGTGGACGCATGACCAGGTTCCGTCCTGGTTACGGGCTTCAAGGCGGAAGGCCTTGACCAGGGTCGGGGGCGTCACCCGCGGCGGCTGGTCGAGGGGGAAGTTAGACAGGATGTTTTTTTCCGTATGGTTGGCGATGCTGCCGACGCCCTTGCCTGTGCGGTTGAGGTCGCTGTCGAAGATGATTCTGGCCATGGTCACCCGTGACGGTTTGGCAAAGGCGTATTCCACCCAGGATTGGCCGGGGTTGCCGCACCAGGAATTGTCATTCCAGGTGTCGTTGCCGGCGGGTGTTGGGCGGTCATGGCCGTTGCGCAGCGGTTCCGGGTCGCCGTTCGAGGCGGTGAGGGTGGCGTTGGCGGACAGTTCGGGCACCTGTCGGCGGTTAAAGGGCAGGAAGCAGTCGTCGTCCATGAGCGTCTGCTTCAGTTCGGCCAGGTGTTTCTGGTAGACGGCGCGCGGGCTGGCGCCTTCCCGGACCGCGATGGCCGCGGCGGTTCCGGCGGCCTGGCCGATGGTGGCGCAAGTCGCCATGACGCGGGTCGAGCTCATGGCGGCGTGGGTGACGCTGATGTTGCGCCCGGCGAACATCAGGTTGTCGATGTTGCGCGAATAGAGGCATCGGTAGGGGATGCCGTAGGGGGAGGGCGCGGGATGGAAGATGGTCGGCACGCCGGGGTAGTTGAAGCCGCCGGGGTGGTGGTCGTCCATGGACCAGCCGCCGTAGGCCACGAGATCGTCGAAGCGTCCTTCGGAACGGACGTCGTTCTGGGTGAGGATATGGTCGCCCAGGTAGCGCCGGCTTTCGCGTTTGCCGGGCAGGAATCCGACCCAGTCCAGGTCCCAGTTGTCGGCGCCGTGGTCGCCATGGTTCTTGATGTGGTCCCAGATGCCGAAGGCGATGGCCAGCAGCTGGTCGCGCAGTTCTTCGGTGTCGTGGATGGAGTCGTGTTCGCCGCCGAGTTCGAGCCACCAGAAGTTGGCCAGCCCGGTGAAGCCGTGGCCGCGGTTGGGCAGCTGGTCTTCGGAGGTGAATTTGCGGGCCCACGGCGGTGGGATGAAGGTCTTGGGGGAGCTGGTTTCGCGGGCTTGGATCAGGCAGCTCATGCCCATGGTCTTGCGGTCCGCGACCGGCGGCTCGATGTCCTCGCCGAATTCGTCGCGGGCCTCCCGGCCGATGCGGAAGTCGGCGCCGGAGAGGGGCGCCAGGATGCTGTCGCCGGAGCAGTCGGCGAAGAGGCTGGCCTTGACCGTATGCCAGGTCTCGGACGTCGTCTGCCAGGCTTTGACCGCGGCGATGCGGTGGCCGTCCATGACGGCGTCGTTGACCGAGGCATTGAGCAGGACGGTCAGTCCCGGGGTGAACTTGGCGGCCTGGAAGAGGACGCTGTCCCAGATGGAGAAGTTCGAGGACGGGTTCCGGTAGTTGTTTTCGAGCTGGATTTCCTCGACCAGTCCGGTTTCGCGGTTGTTGCGTCCATGCGCGCCGCAAATCCACATTCTGATTTCGCTGGAGGCATTGCCGCCGAGGACCGGGCGGTCATGGATGAGGGCGACTTTGGCGCCGTGGCGGGCGGCGGCAATGGCCGCGCACATGCCGGACAATCCGCCGCCGACGACGCAGAAGTCAACGTGATGTTCCAGGTGTCTCATGGTGTGCTGTCTTTCCCGAAAGTTGTCTGAAATGAGGGGTTGCACTGCTCCGGAGCCGTTTCAGCCGGTCGTTTCGGCCGCGCTGGTCCTGGTCATGGCGGCTGGATGGGATGCGCCAGGCCGGTTTGCGCCGCCGGGGGGTGGCGTGTTTGCCAAGGCCGGCTGGGCGGTGTAGGTAACGTAGTGCGGTTCCGGCGGGGTGCAATGGCACGGGGCGCATTTTAAGGCTGGCCGGGGACTGGCGGCGCCGCGTTCCCGGCGAGTTTTTTCAGGTCGTCGATTTCCTCCGGCGTCAGGCGTCGCCACTCGCCGGTGGGGAGGTCTCCGAGCTTGAGGGAGGCGAATTGGACCCGGGCCAGGCGGGTGACGGTCAGGCCCTGGCTGGCGCAGAGTCGGCGGACTTCACGCTTCCGGCCTTCGGTGAGGACGATTTCCAGGAAGACGCCGTTCGGCCACTGACGTTTGAGGATGACCTGGGTCGCCTTCAGCAGGTCGCCGTTGTCTTCGACGCCCCGCATCATGCTGTTGGCTACGCCGGGGGTGAACTCGCCTTTGCAGTCGGCGATGTAGTGTTTGGTGATTTGGCGGGACGGGTGGGTCAGATTCTGGGCCAGGTCGCCGTCGTTGGTCAGGATGAGCAGGCCTTCGCTGTCGCGGTCCAGCCGTCCGACCGAGAAGATTCGGGCGAGGTTGTCGGGCAGGATTTCATAGACCAGGTGTTCGGCGTGTTCGTCCTGGGCCGAGCAGGTGTAGCCGACGGGTTTGTTCAGCATCAGGTAGACGGGTTCGTCCAGGGTGAGGATGCGTCCTTCGAAGCGCACTTCGTCCTGGCCTGGGGTGACGATGCAGACAGGGGTCAGGATGGCCTGGCCATTGACGGCGACGCGTCCTTCGCGGATCAGGTCTTCGCAGCGTCGGCGGGAGGCGATGCCGGCGCTGGCCAGAAAACGCGCCAGGCGCATCGGGGCGGCGGCAGGGGCGGCGGATGAATCGGTGTTGTCAATCGGCATGAATGCTCCGGGATGAGGGGCGGCTTTCCGGCGCGGTGAACGCCGGGCAGCCGGATGGGGGCAGGGGCGGACGAACGCCGCATTTCCGTGCCTGAAGGCGTCAGGCGTCAGGCGTCAGGCGGCGCCGGGTTGAGACCTGGTGATGGACCGTGCCCAAACGGCCGTCGTGGGTTGGCCGGAGGGGCTGGCGCCGGGTTCCCGGACGCGTCCTTGTCCGGCCGAACCGGGTCGGCGTCGCGCTGCGGGTGGCTGGCCTGCTGGCCGGCGCCGGGATGTCGGAGGCGGAAACGGCTCCGCCAAGGTCCATATAATATAACACGAAATGGCCCGGGGGGACTTGGTGAATGACGATATTTCATTTACATTATTCTTTTTGCCGATTGAATCGGCCTGGTTGTCATGCCGTTGGTGCCGTCTTATGGAGGTCAAGAGGATGGGGTTGCTCAGTTTGGATGATTTGCGGCGCGCTGACGGCGGCCGATATGTTTTGTCGCCGGCCCAGGCGCCGGTTTGCGGTCCGGGCGAGTTCAAGATCGCGGCGACCGGCTTTGACCATGGGCATATTGGCGGCATGTGCCAGGCCCTGGTGCGGGCCGGCGCGACGGTGGCCTGGGTCTATGACCGCGACCCGGAAAAGGTCGCCAAGTTCCGCGAGAAGTATCCGGAAGCGCGCGAGGCCCGTTGTCTGGATGAGATTTTGGCCGACCGCGAGGTACGCCTGGTTGCGGCGGCGGCGGTTCCGAGCGAGCGGGCCGGGCTGGGGCTGCAGGTGATGGCGGCCGGCAAGGATTATTTCACGGACAAGACGCCGTTCACCAGCCTGGAGCAGCTGGCGGCGGCGCGGCAGGCGGCGGCCCGGACCGGCCGCAAATACATGGTCTACTATGGCGAGCGTCTTTGTTCCGAATGCGCGATGCTGGCCGGCGACCTGATCGAACAGGGCGCCATTGGCCGGGTTTTGCAGGTCATCGGCCTGGGTCCGCACCGCCTGGGGGCGTTCACCAGCCGGCCGGACTGGTTCTACCAGAAGGAAAAATACGGCGGCATCCTCTGTGACATCGGCAGCCATCAATGCGAGCAGTTCCTGCATTACACCGGCGCCCGTGAAGCCAGAATCAACTTCGCCCGGGTCGCGAATTTCGCCCACCCGCAGTTCCCGGAACTGGAGGATTTCGGGGAAGCGTCGCTGGCTGGCGACAATGGCGCCTCCTTCTACTTCCGGGTGGACTGGTTTACGCCGGACGGTCTGCGCACCTGGGGCGACGGGCGCACAATCATCATGGGGACGGACGGGACGATCGAACTGCGCAAGTTTGTCGACATCGGCACCGAACACATGGGCAACCAGCTGTATCTGACGGACCATCGCCAGGAAGTGCGCCTTGACGCAGCCGGGTCGGTCGGCACGCGCTTCTTCGGCCAGCTGCTCCGAGACTGCCTGGACCGCACGGAGACGGCCATGAGTCAGGAACACGCGTTCAAGGCGGCAGAGCTGTGTCTGCGGCTGCAGGCCGCGGCGGACGACGGCCGGGCGGTCTGACCGATGGCGTGAGGCGGCCGGCAGAGTTCACGCCGCGCGGTGACCGTCGCGTCGGCCGGGAAGGCGCCGGGCGGCGTGGCCGGCCTTAACAGCCCCTCGTACGCCAGGACGGCGGCACCCTTGATGAAGAATGCCGGATAACAAGCTGCCGGCGCGGAACGGCCGGGGGCATGCTTTCCGCCCGGCTGCGGAAGCGTGGCCCGGCGCATTTCCGGGTGGAATTTCCAGCCCGCGGCAGTTGGTTGGCATGACAGGAAGACATGGGCATCTACGATTCCAATCCGGTGGTCCTGGCGGCAACGGAGCTTGACGTTCGTCTGGCCGGCAAAGTCCTTCTTGACAAGCAGGAGCTGGTGCTCCGCGAGGGCGAGCGCGTCGGCCTGGTCGGGCGTAATGGCTCCGGCAAGTCGTCGCTGCTGCGGGTCCTGGCCGGTCAGGAGCATTTTTACACCGGTCAGATCACTATGCGCAAGAGTCTCCGGGTGGCATTTTTGCCGCAGGAGCTGGATTTGCCGGCCGGGGAGACGGTGCGGGACAGCGTCCTGGGCGGCGCGGCGGAGATTCTGGGCTTGATTCACGAGTATGAGACGACGGCGCCCGGCCGGCACTTGCACGACCTGGAAATGGCCATTACCGCGCGGGATGGCTGGAATGTCGAGAGCCGCCTGGGCATGTTGCTGTCGGCGTTGGGGACGCCGCCGGCGGACCGGGCCGTCGCGACGCTCTCCGGCGGCGAGCGGCGGCGTGTGGGCCTGGCCAGGACGCTGATTGACCTGCCCGATCTGCTGCTTTTGGATGAACCGACCAACCATCTCGACACGGAGACGATTGAGTGGCTGGAGGATTTTCTGACGCGTTCCGGCCGGTCGTGCCTGTTTGTGACGCATGACCGTTATTTTCTGGACCGGGTGGCGACCCGGGTGCTGGAATTGTCATACGGCCATTTGTATTCGTATGACGGCAACTACAGTGACTATTTGCGGCGCAAGGCCGAGCGCTTGTCCGAGGTCGAGACGCAGGAGGAGAAACGCCTGGCGTTCATCCGCCGGGAGATTGACTGGATTCGGCGCGGTCCCCAGGCCCGGGCCACGAAGTCGCGGAGCCGGATTCAGCGTTTCGAGGATGCCGTGAACCAGGACGCCCTGCAGCGCGAGCGGGACATTGAGCTGTTGCTGCCGCCGGCGCCGAAGATGGGCAACATTGTCGTGACCCTGCAGCAGGCCGCGCTGGCGGTGGGCGGTCGGACGCTGTTTTCCGGCCTGGACCTGGAATTCACGCCGGGCATGCGCCTCGGGATTGTCGGGCGCAACGGCATGGGCAAGACAAGCCTGTTGCGTTTGCTCCTGGGGCAGCTGTCTCCATCTTCCGGCACGGTGCGGATCGGCGAGCGGGTGATGTTTAACTATGCGGATCAGCATCGCGTTGCCCTGCATGACGACCTGACCGTGTACGAGGAGGTCGGTGAAGGCAATGACTTTGTCCTGTTCGATGGGCGGAAGATCACGATCTGGACCTACCTGAAGAACTACCTGTTCCAGGACGATGAGATTAACACCAAGGTCGGGCAGCTGTCCGGCGGGGAGCGGAACCGCCTGGTGCTGGCCATGCTGCTGAAGAACGGCGGTAATTTCCTGCTGCTGGACGAGCCGACCAACGATCTTGACCTGGCCACGCTTCGTGTTCTCGAAGAGGCCCTGTGCGACTTTGACGGCTGCGTCGCCGTCGTCAGCCACGACCGCTATTTCCTGAACCGGGTCTGCACCCATATCCTGGTGTTCGAGCCGGAAGGCCGGTTGTTTTTTCAGCCCGGGGATTACAGCTACTATGTGCAGAAGCGCGCCGAACGCCAGCTGGCTGCCCGGGCCGAGGCGCCGCCAGCCGGCAAGACGCCGGCCGGCGGTGGCCTGGTGGCAACGGGGCGCGGCGTCGACCGTCCAGCGGACGGTCCCCGGCGCCTGAAGTGGGCGGAGAAGCGCGAACTGGATGGCATGGAGGATGCCATTGCCGCCGCCGAGGCGGAAGTCGCCGAGCTGGAGGAGATTTTCGGCCGCCCCGACTTCCATGCGACGCATGGCCGCCAAAGCGACGCGCTGGTGGCGCGGCTGGACGCAGCCAGGGCCGAGGTGGCGCGGCTGTACGATCGCTGGGCCGAGCTGGAGGAAATCGCCAACGGCTGAGCCGACACCGCGCCAGAAGAAGGTGGCCGGAGCTTCCAGCTCCGGCACGGCAAAGCGTGCCAGAAGAAGGTGGCCGGAGCTTCCAGCTCCGGCACGGCAAAGCGTGCCAGAAGAAGGTGGCCGGAGCTTCCAGCTCCGGCACGGCAAAGCCGGACTAGGTCCGGCCGGGAGAGACAAGATGTTTGGGACGGTGAATAGGACCGATGGGACGTATGGGACGTATGGGACGTATGGGACCAATACTCTTCACTTAATGGTTGACATCTGTGATTTCCCACT
>CAYOUR010000086.1:0-16253 GCA_964407145.1 uncultured Lentisphaeraceae bacterium
CAGAGCGCGGGAAAGTAGCACGCTGCCAGTCAATTTCTTCCAGACCCCCGCCGGGCTTCCCCGGCGGGGGTCTTTTTGTCTGGGGGTGGGCACGCCCCGTGAAACCGAGGTGACGCGTGGGGGCGGCAAATCGGTCGTGGGGTGTTTGTGGGGCAGGGGGTGTTACTTGGGCAGCGAGCGCCATTCAAGGCTCATGGCCATGGCTAGAAGCGCCGCGGCCAGGAAGATAACGCCCGGCGTCAGGCTGATGCGTTGCGGTCGGGGCAGGTGCGGTTGGCGCGGTGGCGGGGTCGGCAGAGTCGCGAACTTCGCGGTTGCCGCCTGGTCGCGGGCCGAGGAATAACGTCCTCCCGAGATTTCGGCGATCTGCCGCAGTTGCTGTTCGTCCAGCTCTTCGGCCACTTGCTCCCAACGCACGCCGCCGGTGTCGGTTGCAACCGGGTGACGTCCATTGGGGCCGCCGATGCCGATGGTGAAAATGGGTATGCCCCGTTCACGCGCCTGGCGGGCGGCGTGTTCCGGCGTCATGATGGAATTGCCGTGGTCCGAGCCGTCGGAGAGCAGGACGATGGCGGCTTGGCGCCGATGGCGTTCCGGCAGGGCCTGCAGGGCACAGGCAATGGCGTCGCCGATGGCCGTGCCGTCGGCAAAGCTGCCTGTGTCCAGACCTTGAAGACGTTCTTCCAGAATGGCGCGTTGGGGCATAAGTGGACAGACCAGGTACGGAAGACGGGCAAAGGCGACCAGGCCGACAGGATGTGCCCGATGCCGCTCAAGCAGTTGGCGCACCAGGTGTTTCGCCGTTTGGAGACGGTCGGGCGGCAGGTTGTCATCGATTCGGGTCGGCATGGTGTCCGGCCCATCTGGCCAGTCGCAGGCTGCCATGCTGGCTGACACGTCGAGGCAGACGATGATGGCCGGTGATGGGGTTTCCTGATGGGAAGGCCGGACAATCAGGCCGGGGCCGGCCGCGGCGAAGGCCAGCAGGGCCATGGCGGCGATGACCAGCCAGGCCGGCCATCGTGTCCAATGCCAGCGGGGGACGGCGGTCTTTGGCAGCAGGCTGACAGATGTAACCAAGGCCATTGGCGGCGGGCGCTTCAGCAGAAGGGCGGCCAAGGCAGCCAGCGGCAGAAGCAGCGTCAGCAACCAGAATGGATGTTCGACGGTGGGGTGCATGGAGTGCCTGTAAGACTGATCATGGCCGGTGCGATGCGCGGATGCCTCAGGTCTGCCGTTGACAGGTGCGGATGATGTGGCAGGCCAGGCGGCGGCAGTGTTCCAGATGCAGGGTCGAAGGCGGTTGTGGCGGCGCAAAGCGGGCCGTGTCCAAGGCCTCGGCCAGGTGACGCACCACGGGAGCGAGCAACGCGTCCTGGTTCCGGCCGCGGGCCAGGACATTGGCCAGGCTGTGCAGATCAGGCGTGGCTTCGGTGGCGCCGGGGCGCCTGGTGAAGAAGACGTGAACCGCGGTCTGGATGGCATCGGCCGATGGCGTGGGCGTCCGCCGGGACAATTGCGTGAGGATGATGCGAGCAGGCGCGCCGGTTCGCCATGTCCAAACCTGGCGCGTCAAGGCTGTGGCAAGAGCGGCAACGGTCAAGGCGAACAGCAGGAGGGCACGGGTGTCAAGTCGCGGCCGGGCATGGCCGCCCCGGTATCCGGCAGGCGCTGGCGAAGGCGTCCAAGTGGGCTGGGGTGGTTGTTCCGGAAGCGTGAAGGCCAGTTCCGGCAGGGGCAGTACGGCGCCGGTCGGCAGGAAGGTCAGGGCGGCTTCCCGGGTGTTGCCGGGAGCGTGGGCCCATAGGGTCAGTTGCGCTTCCCAGGCGAAGCCACGCCAGGAGAATCCGCGCCAGCGCCAGCGTGGCGGCCATTCGGCGTCAAGGCATTCCGGCAGTGAGAGGCGCCAGTCACCGGCCGATGGCGGCGAGACGGCGTTGGCCAGCACGTTCAGCGTGATCGGGCGGCCCAAGGCATTCTTGGCGGCAGGCGCCTGATCGGCCGGCAGGGAGACGGTGGCGGGGATGCCTGCCACCGCCAGCGCCAGGACGGCCAGAGTGGCGGCGACAAACGCGATTGCGGCGGGCCACTTCAGACCTTGGCGTTTCGTGGTGCCGGGATGTGGCTTACATCGCATCGATGAGTCGGAACAGGTCATCGGCGGCGTCCTTGATGGTGCCGGGGAAGGGCGAGCCGCCGCCAAGGCAGAACCAGCCGGGGAAGTTGTGGCAGCGGAGAATGGAAATCAATTCCTTGATTTCGGCATTGCCGTGGGCCAGGCGGGTCGGTTCTTCGGTCCAGGTCATGTCGGCAATATCAAGCTGCTGGATGGTTTTGATGAAACGGCCGATGCGGTAGGACTGCAGGAAAGGCATTTCGCCGGCTTTGACAAAGGCGGTTGGGGAGAAGGCGAAGCCGCAGGCCGGTTCATTCGCAAAGGCGGCGAAGCTGCGGGCGGCGAGCAGGCTGGTCTGTCCGTTGTTGGCAAAGACCAGGTGGAGGCCGAGGTGGCGCGCCGGGTCAATGGCGTCGGCGCTGGTCGGGCATAGCGGCATGATCACGCGGCTGATGCCGGCTTCGACCGCGAGTTTGAGCAGCGGCTCCGGGGCGTCAGGCTGATGCGGGATGCGGAGGGCACTGACCGCAAGGTTGGCGGTCGCCAGTTCGTGGACGGCGGCGGTGAGTTTTTCCGCCGGCATGTTGACGCAGGCGTGGCCTTGCAGGAAGTCGAGTTCGACGGCATGGATGCCGGCGGCCTTGACGTTGTCGATGATTTCGGGGAGGTATTTTCCGGCGAGGCGGGTTGAGGCGGTGATCTGGAAGGCTTCCCGGTTGAAGCGGTCTCGGGCGAGGGCGGCGCGCTGTTTGACGCAGGCTTCGCAGGCCGGATTGTCGCACAGGGCAAACGCGGGGTTTTGACGGCCGAGTTTCAAGCCAATGGCAAAGAGGTCCCGGGCTTTGAACAGCCGGACCTGGGCGTGGCCCAGACGATGGATGGTGATGGCGTTTTCGGCGCGCAAGTGGCGTTCAAAGCTGATGAAGTCGCGGTGCGGCCCGGGGTAGTATTGCCAGGTTTTTTCCCTGGTTTCGCCTTCGGGTGTGGTATAAATGCCGGTTGTATCGCTCAGATAGGGCAGTTCGAGCAGTGCTTCGACGGCGTGCAGGGTGGTGTTGCGGTCCTGGTCGACGCCGAGCAGGCAGATCATGCCGTCCAATTCGGCTAATTGGGTATATGGCGAGGAATCGCCGTGGACGGTTTTGCCGAGGCCGTGGCCGGAGCAGAGTTTTTGGGCGTTGGCGCCGATGGCGGCAACGGTTCCCTTGGAGCAGGGGCTGACAACGGCGTCCGGCCTTTTTTTGACGATTTCCGTGAGGATGCCCAGGGCGCCGAAGACGGGCACCATCAGAGTGCCCTGCGGTCCGACGGCGTCGAGAAAGGCGTCAACGACGGCATCGGGTCCGCCTTCGACTTGGCCGAGGCTGAGCATGGAGCTGTGGAGCATGACGGTGGCGCCCTTGGCGAGGCCCATGTCGCACAGGGCGTTGGCAATGTCATTTCGGTTCATGGGTATTGTCCTGTGGGAATGTGGAGAGTGCCACCGGGATATGGCGGCACGGTTCTGGGTGGTTGTTCCGGGGTGATGTGGTCTTGCGCGGGTCGGCCGTGTATTTGTATCGCTCAGACTTCGGCGAGGATGCGGCAGGGGATTTGGGTGACGGCGGGCCAGGCAGGAAACATGATGGTGAGCAGGACTTCCGGAGCCGTGAGGCGATGGAGGTTCTGTGGTTCGCAGACGGTGGCGATGCCGGCGGCGAAGAGCTTCAGGAAGACGCCATGCAGGGCCGTGCTTTCATAGATGTCCGAGATCAGCCATTGGCAGGGGCTGTTGACGAGCCATTCGGCGGCGGAGTCATCCAGGAAGACGCTGCGTTCCGGTATCTGGAAGGAGTTATTGCGTCCGAGGGCATGAATGACGATGGTGTCCAGGCAAGTTCGTTGGCCGAGTGCGGCCTGCAGGTCATGGGCAGAGACTGGTCCAGGTTGCGCCGTCCGTTCGAGGTGCAGGACGGTTGCGGGGCGGCGGAAAAGTTCGTGGACGGGGAGCGTGTCGGCCCGTCGGCCGTCATCCGTTTCCTGGATATGGCCAGGAAGGTCAAGATATGTTCCCTGCATGGAATCGGTGTTCAGGTGGTAGACCAGGCCGGTATAGGCGGTGTCGGCCGAGCATAGCGCCACTGTCTCGATGGTGATTTGCGGCGTCGAACGCCGACCCGTATAGGGTGAAGTCAAGTCAATGATGGGCATGGGGCGCAGTGTGGACACGGGGGTGGTGGTCAGCGGACCTGGAATCCGGGTGGACAATGTGTTGGGGCAGAGCCGGCAGGCTCTGCCATCTTCCTTTGCTCAATATACAACCGTGTCGCGTCGGTGCAACCGTGTTTCACAGCAAACCTGGGAGCAGGGGTTGCTGGCCGGTGCGTTTTCCGGGCTTTTTCCCGACAGCGCGCGGGAAAGCGCAAGGAAATCGCAAGTGATCGAATATCAAAAGAGAACCACAGATGACCACAGATGACCACAGATTTTAATTCCGTGTGCAATTGATTGTCAAGGCATGTGAACTTTCACACGGAAATCATGCGGGAAACAGGACCGCGGATCACGGGAAACCTGGGAGCAGGGGTTGCTGGCCGGTGCGTTTTCCGCGCCGGTTTACCGGTGGTTCGGGGGGGTGGTCGCGGAGCTCGTCGGGGATTTTGGCGAGGAATCGTGAGGGTTCGGTTTCGGTCATTTTCCCGAAGCATGAGCGTCGTGCGGCGGAAGTCAGGTAGAGGACGCGTTCGGCTCTGGTCATGGCCACATACAGCAGCCGCCGTTCTTCCTCCGGGTTGACGATTTTGCCTTCTTCGAACGGGAAGAAGCGGTCTTCGGCGGCGGCGACGAAGACGAGGGGGAATTCGAGTCCCTTGGCGGCGTGACAGGTCATCACGGTCAGGCGTTGCCCTCGTTGGGCGACCTTGTCAGCCGGCGTGGACAGGATTCTCTGGTCAAGAAAATCGTTGAGTGTTCCGGGGAATTGCTCCAGGTCGTGTTTCAGTCGGTTGAGGGCTTGGGTTTCGGTTTCATGGCGGGGGGTGACGGCCTTGAGGATGGCGACGCTGGCCAGGTTGGCCGGTTCCTGGCGATGGAGCGGGGAAAGGCGTCCCGCCTTCCGGAGAAAGGTGCTGGTGACGCGGTCCGGCCCGTGGATTTCCGGGGTGAATACGGGCAGTCCGAGCCGGGCGACGGCCTCGGCAATGGGCTTGACCAGGGCTTTCAGGCGGACCAGGATGGCGATGTCCGACAAGGCGAGGGCGGCATTGCCGGCCGTGTCGGTGACGCGTTGGCTGTCCATGGAGAAATGGGCGACGCCGCCCATCCAGCGTTCGATTTCCTGGGCGATGTATTCGGCCTCCGCGGCCGGGGTCGGGGCGCGGTGGAAGCGGAGTCGGTGGATGCCGCCCCGGGCCGGCATGGCTTTCTGTGACGAGTCCCGCCGGGCATCGGCCAACAGGCAGTTGGCTGCTTGTACGATATGGGCGTCAGAGCGGAAGTTGTGCAGCAGATGATGCGTCCGTCCGCCCGGGAAATCATCCTTGAGCTGCTGGAAGAATTGGTTTGAGGCGCCGCGGAAGGCGTAGATGCTCTGGTCGGGGTCACCGATGACGCAGAGGGAGGCCGCCGTTTGCGCGAGTGTTTTGACGAGCCGGTATTGGTCGGCGCTGACATCCTGCCATTCATCGACGCAGATGGTTTTGAGATTGAGCTGCGTGATGATGGCGGGATGTGTTTCCAGGAGGGTGATGGCGGCCGGGACGAGCAGCTGGAGCCCAAGGCGGTTGTTGTCCAGCAGGCATTGGAGCATTTCCTGGCAGGCGTTGGGGTCGAGGAGCAGGCTGGCGATTTGTTCCGGCGGCAGGTTGCGGTGTCGTGCCAGCCATAGTTCGGTCTGTTCATCGTCCCACAGTTCGAAGTCGGCGCTGAGTTTAAGGGCGTCATGGTGTTGGCGGATGAGGCTGAGGCAGAAGTGGTGGAAGGTGCCGACGCGGATCTGCTCTGAGTGTGTTCCGAGCAGGTCTCTCAGGCGTTGTTGCATTTCCTGGGCGGCGCGGTTGGTGAAGGTGACGGCCAGCACTTGTTCTGGGCGGACGGCGCCGGAAGCGACTTGCCAGGCCATGCGGCGGGTGAGCGTTCTGGTTTTGCCGGCGCCAGGTCCGGCGATGATGACGACCGGGCTGGCGGTGTCGGTGGCGGCGTCGCGTTGGGCGACGGTCAGGTCCGTCAGCAGTTCGGCGGCGGGGTCGGGGAACAGTTCCAGTTGTCGCGGGGCCGTTGTCTGGCGGGAAGTCGTTCCGGTCTTTGGCAGGGGCGGCAAGTCATAGCGGCCTGGCTGCGCCGAGTCGTGATAGGGCGGGGCGGTGTTTTCATGGACCAGGGCGGCGCCACCGGCGGCCGGCAGGCCGTTGGCCGGGGTGGCGGCTGGCGGGGGCGGGGAAATGAGGAGGCCCTGGCGGAGGATGCGGCTCATTTCGTCGTCTTGAAAGACGGTGATTCGGCCATATTCGCCGTCATAGCCGGCTTGTCGCAGGACCTTTTGCTGACGGACGCGGGTGATGGCTTCGGCCAGGAGCGGGTCGTGTTTTTGCAGGTCAGCCAGGTCGGCGGTGCGCAGGATATGGTCTTCCGGTCCATATTTGCCCAGGAGGGTTTCGTATTTTCTGGCGACCAGCTTGGTGGTGGCGGCGCAGTGGTTGATTTCGGCCAGCAGTTCCGGCAGGGGGATGACATACGTGAAGGGGATGGGGTTGGGCGGCAGGGTGGCGGCGGTACGGTCGGCCAGTTCCATGACGCGGTGGAGGACGCCGAGGACCAGTGGTTTGCCGCAGACGGGGCAGAGGTTGTTGAGCTCCATGGACTGTGCCGGCGTCAGGCGGACCTGGCAGGCGCGGTGCCCGTCGAGGTGGTATTTGCCTTCTTCGGGAAAGAGGTCCAGGGTGCCGCCGAATTCGGCGGGCGACCTGGTTTTCAGCGCCTGGCGGATGGCGCCATAGGACGGGGTGCCGAGGAAGACGGTGGCGTTTCGGCCCAGGTTGGCCGGGGAATGGGCGTCCGAATTGGAGATCAGGGCCAAGCCGTCCAGGCTGCTGACGAGGCGGTTCATCGGAATGTCGGAGGACAGGCCGGTTTCCGCGGCAAAGATTTCGCTGGCCAGGTCGTCAAAGCATTCGGCCAGGGAATTGAAACCGGACTTGGCGCCGAGCATGGAAAACCACGGCGTCCAGATATGGGCTGGGACGAGCCAGGCATCGGGCGCGGCGTTCAGGACGATGTGGAGCAGGTCGCGGCAGTCGAGGCCGAGGATGGGGCGGCCGTCGGCCTTCAGGTTGCCGATTCGGGCGAGGGCGGCGGTGATCGCGTCGGTCGCGGTGAAGTCCGGCGCGAAGACCAGGGCGTGGACTTTTCGGGTCACGCCGTCGCGTTTGTAGATGCAGCTGATTTCGGTGTTGAGGATGAAAGAGACATCCTGCCGGCAGGCTGCCGGGACGTTGGCGTCGGCGTCGGCCTGATATTGCGGCCGGAGTTTCAGCAGTCCATTGCCGGGGTCGGCCAGTTTTTCCTTGAGTTCGGCGGACCATTCCGGGTGGGTGAAGTCGCCGGTGGCGAGGACGCTGATGCCCTTTCGCTGTGCCCAGGCGCAGAATCCTTCCAGGCGGCATTCCCGGCTGGTGGCGCGGGAGAAGCGTGAGTGGACATGCAGGTCGGCGAGGTAGGGCATGGCCGGCGTCCGTCGGGGGGGGGTGATTACAGTTGCATGGCGTCTCCGTCATCGGTGATGGAGACGCGGTCCTGGAGGAATTGCCTGGCCTGGGCCAGGGCGCCGTCGCGGTCGCGGAGGATTTCTCGGCCGTGGTGGATGAAGGCGAGGTGCCTGACTCCGGGTTTTTGGTTGACGAAGCGGCAGATGTGCTCGACCTTGTGGTGTCCCGTCTCCATCAGGAGCAGGTCGCAGTCATCGAGCCAAGGCGTCAGTTCCTCAATGCCGCGGACATCGCCGGAGAAGACGATGTGTTTTTGTTCGGCGCGGATGCGGTAGGACAGTGATTTGCCAGGCGGCAGGTGTTGGTTTTCGATGGCTTCGACGCGGACGTCGCCGTCGTCGAAGACGACGCCGGGTTTGGCGTGGTGGGCGTTGAGGGGGAAGGCGATGGTGAAGTTCCCTTCGGTTTCGCGCAGGGTCGTCATGGTGCCTTCCCAAGTCGGCAAGGAGGGCAGGAAGACATCAACCGGGCCCGGGTTCTGGCGCGGGCGCAGGCTGTCGAGTTTGCGGATGGTCCAGAACAGGTTGGCCAGGCCGCCGACATGGTCCATGTGGCAGTGGCTGATGAACACCGCCCGGGTGTTCTGCAGATTCAGGCCGAGCAGGTGAGCGGTGTGGGAGCAGCATTCGCCGGCGTCAAACCAGTACAGCCGGCCGTGCAATTGCAGGACCCAGGAGACGTGGTGCCGCCCAGGCATGGGCTCGGTGCCCGAACAGGTTCCCAGAAAAGTCAGTTTCATGATTGAACCATGGGGTGATGTGGCATGGCCGGCCATGGCGCCGAGCCCGGAGCGGGCGGCGCCGTGGCGGGGGGGCGGTTAGGTTATTGCTTGTCGTCGGCGACCGCGCCGTCGTCCTCTTCCAGGAATTCCTCTTCGGCCTCGGCCTCGGGCATGGCGGCATGGCCCATCATGGCCGCGTTGCGGCTGGGCAGGCGTTCCATGATTTTTGCCCGGAGCTTTTCTTCCAGGGCCGGGTCGCTTTCGATGGCCTTTTTGGTTTGTTCGCGTCCCTGGCCGATCTGGATGTCGTCCAGCGAGAACCAAGAGCCGCGTTTGTCGAGGATTTTCATGTCCAGGGCGACATCGAGGAGCGAGCCGGCCCGGGAGATGCCTTCGGCGTACATGATGTCGAACTCGCATTCCTGGAAGGGTGCGGCCAGTTTGTTTTTGACGACTTTGACTTTGACGCGGCTGCCCTGGGCCTGGCCGTCCGGCGCCTTGATGGTGGCGATGCGGCGGATGTCCAGGCGGATGGACGAGTAGAATTTGAGGGCGCGGCCGCCGGTGGTGGTTTCCGGGCTGCCGAACATGACGCCGATTTTTTCGCGGATTTGGTTGGTGAAGACGACGCAGGTGTGGCTTTTGCTGATGATGGCGGTCAGTTTGCGCAGGGCCTGGGACATCAGCCGGGCTTGGAGTCCGACGTGGCTGTCGCCCATCTGTCCTTCGATTTCGGCGCGAGGCACGAGTGCGGCGACGGAGTCGATGACGAGGACATCGAGGGCGTTGCTGCGCACGAGGGTCTCGGCGATGTTGAGGGCGTCTTCGCCGCAGTCGGGTTGGGAGATGAGGAGGTCGTCGGTATTGACGCCGATGATTCTGGCGTAGCGCGGGTCGAGGGCGTGTTCGGTGTCAATGAAGGCGCAGACGCCGCCGGCTTTCTGGGCATTGGCGACGACGTGCAGGCAGACAGTGGTTTTGCCGGAGGATTCCGGTCCGAAGATTTCGAGGATGCGTCCGCGGGGGAATCCGCCGATGCCCATGGCGATGTCGAGGGACAGGGCGCCGGAGCTGACGACGGGGATGGCTTCATGCGTTTTGTCTCCGAGGCGCATGATGGAGCCTTTGCCGAATTCCTTTTCGATTTGGCCGAGGGCGAGTTTCAGGTTGCGGTCGCGCGCATCGGCGGCGTTCTGGGCTGGTTCTTTGGCCATGTGAGTGACGCTCCTTTGGTGGTGTTGCGGTTTTGGCCGCGTTGATATGCGAATGGCGGTGGTGTGGTTGTGGCGGCGTGGCTATGCCCGGGTTGGGCGTGAGGGTTCTGGGCTGATTGATGCCCGCCGACAACAACGTACCCCGTGGGTTGGTTTCGTGCAAGTCGGCGGGGGAAGTTGCATGCAAGATCGTTGTCGTTCCTAATGATTCAACAGGTTGGCGAGCATCAGGTTGATGGCGGTGGCAGTGGTGCGTGAGCGGATGGCGTCGCGGAGTCCGTGGAAGTGAAAGGTCTGCACGTCGCGCCAGGCGGAGCTGGCGACGCCGATGACGACGGTTCCGACGGGTTTGTCCGGGGTTCCGCCGCCTGGGCCGGCAATGCCGCTGGTGGCGATGCCGAGGTCGGCAGGGTAGTTTTTGAGCAGGCCGTCAAGCATGGCATGAACGGTTGGTTCGCTGACGGCGCCGTGTTCGGCGAGGGTCTGGCCGGGCACTCTGAGGAGAAGTGTTTTCCATTCATTGGCATAGGTCACCAAGGCTCCGTGGAACCAGTTGGAGGCGCCGGGCACGTCAGTGAGGGCGGCGGCGACGCCGCCGCCGGTGCATGATTCGGCGGTGGCGATGGTCAGGCGGCGTTCCGTCAGGAGTGCGCCCAGGTATTCGGCGGCGGTTTGGAAGCGCGGCGGCATCAGGCGGAAGCCGAAGGCGTTCCGGAGGGCCTGGACGGCTTGTTCCTGGAGGTCGTGGCTGCAGGAGCACGGCTGGCTCAGTCGGACCATGATATTGTCGTTCTTGATGCAGAACGCCAAGTGCAGGCCGCAGCTGGGGCCGAGGGTTTCGCGGACCAGTTTTTCGACGGCTGACTCCGGCATGCCGCAGACATGGAGGGTGACGGCGTCCCAGTCAGGTTGAGCCTGCGGCAGAATGGCGGGGAGGAATTCCTGGTTGAACATGGGGATCAGTTCGCGGGGCGGTCCGGGCAGGAGCGCCCAGGCGGTGTTTCCGCTTCGCAGGAGCAGTCCGGGGGCGGTGCCGTTATGGTTGGGCATGATCTGGGCGCCGTCCGGGATTTGTGCCTGGGTGTCGAAGGCGGCTGCCGGCAAGGTCGCGGCCCGTGCGCCAAGGTAGGCGCGGATGCCGTCCCGGACGGCCGGGTCAAGCCGCAGTTCGCGGCCGAGGAATTTGGCGACGGTCGGCCTGGTCAAGTCGTCCAGGGTCGGTCCGAGTCCGCCGACGATGATGACGACATCGGCGGTTTGGCAGAGGCGGAGGGCCTCGAGAATCCGGTATTCGTCATCCGGGACGCAGAGTTCTCCCTGGATGGCGAGGCCAAGCTGGGCCAGCCGGTCGCCGATGAAGGCCAAGTTGGTATTGACGGTGTCGCCGGTGAGCAGTTCATCGCCGACGCAGATGACGCGAATGTCCATGGTGGTGTATTGGTTTTGCCGCCGACGCTGGCCGGCGTGGCCAGGTCGGGAGGGGAAAGGGGGAAGAGGGGGGAAACGCTGAAGCGGAGCAACCGGAAGAGGCGGTGGCGACGAGAACCGGGCGGGAAGGCGGCCGGCGGAAAACACGCGAAACAATATCACTTCTTTTCTGTCGATTGCAAATCGAAAGAAGCATATTTTTTTTAGTGTTTTTTGAGTCGGTGGCCAGTCGGTGCCGGGCTGTTTTCAGGAGGTTTCGCCGATGGCGATGGCGCAGGCGTAGTGCCGTTCGTGGGAGATGCTGACATGGATTCGGGCGAGGCCGAGTCTTTTGGCGGTTTCGGCGGCTTTGCCGGCGAGGGACACGGACGGCTTTCCTTCCGGTGAACGGTGCACGGCGAGATCGGTCCAGGCGCAGTGTTCGCCGATGCCGGTGCCGAGGACTTTGGCGACGGCTTCCTTGACGGCCCAGCGGGCGGCGAAATACGCCACCCGGGTGGTCGCGTTGGCGGGTGCGGCGGCTTGTTCCTCGGTCGTGAAGACATGGTCGAGGAAAAGCCGCTCATACCGTTCCAGGGTTTTCCGGAATCGTTCGATTTCGATGATGTCGATGCCGGTGGCGATGATCATGCGTCCGGACTTCTGTTGTGGGGCGGCCAGGCTTTTGCCCAGTCTGACGCGACCTGGCCTGGCCTGGCCTGGCCTGACTTGACTTGACCTGAACTGACTTGGTCTGGCCTGACTTGACTTGGCCTGACTTGCCTTGGTTCGACTGGACTCGTCGCGGCGTCGTCCGTTCAGATGGTCTGGGCAGTCAGCGCCGCGGGAGGTGTGGAAGGTCGGGTTGGGCGCAGCCGCTGTTTGGTTGCTGTGCGGCGCCGGTGTTATTTTTTGCGGTTATTGTTTCAGTTGGCGGCGGCCTCGGCGACCAGTTCCGCGATGGTCTGGCGGAGGATGCGGCCTGTATCCAGGCTGGTTTTGGAGCTGGTCACTTGGGTTTCATAGCCGCCGCGGCCGTAGTTGTAGCGATTGGGGATGTAGCCGGCCTCCCCGGCGCAGTGTGCGGAGATGATGCACGGGCGGTGGTGCAGGATGTCTTCCCGGATATGGAAGGCGTGTTCGACGAACGGTTCGCCGCAGAGCCCGATGACATGGAAGTCGCCCAGGCGGATGACATGGCATTCCATCGCGTAGGTTCGCGGGTTGTCGACGATGTCGAGCAGGCGTTGGGCGAACAGCTTGAGGGCGGCGGGCGTCCGGTTGGCCAGGTCTTCCGAGGTCAGGTTCTTGGTTCCGAAGGCGACGTCGGCGTATTGGGCCACGGTCTGCCGGGCTTCCTGGATGTCAGCTTCCGGGACCTCCTGGGTGCCGACCTGGATGGTGCGGCAGGCGATGGCGAGGTCGCCGGGCGGGAGGTCCTTCAGTTTGGGGACGGCGGCGAGTGCGGTGGCGGCGTAGCCTTTGCCGATGGCGCAGGAGCGTTCGTAGCTGCTTTGGTCGGGGCCGCCGTTGGGGTCGAAATGATTGATGTTGCCGGCGGCGGAGGTCATGCCCCAGGCACGGACGCCGGGAATGGCCTGTTCGAGTTCCGAACGCAGGGCCGCCTGCCAGTCGGCGGAGACGAGGCAGCCGCCGATGGTGTCAAGATGGTTGCTGATGTTGGCGATGAGCAGGCGCAGGGAGCCGTCGGGGTTCTTGATGCCGAACAGGCCGATGCGCGGGTCGATCGGCCCCTCCGGTTTGTCGATTTCGGGGTCGCGGCGTTTCGGGTTGGTGACGACGCGGCCGTTTTTCATCCAGTAGCGCCGGTTGAAGGCGAAGCGCGATTCTTCGGTTTCGGTGTAGCAGGCGGTGCCGGGTTTCAGGTCGGCGACGGCCGCATGGATGGCGGCGACGGCCTGGTCGAAGACCAGCTGTTCATAGGCCGGGTCGTTGCCGGGAGTCGGCGGGTTGATGCCGGGCGCCGTGTGCGTATGGGTGCCGGCGAACAGGATGCTGGCCGGGTCCAGGCCGGGGATGTCGGCGCAACGCGGCCGGATGTTCTCGACGCGCGGGGCGCGGATCAGGTCGAACTGGCAGACCACCGCGATTTTCCGGCCGTCAGCAATGGCCAGGGCCCGGACGAAGAGGTCGTCGAGTTTGCCGGTCTGCCAGCGCGGGTTGAAGTATCCGGCGAGGGAGACTTTTGTTTCCGGGGCAGGGGTGATGCATTTCTGGGAGAGGCCGAAGAGAGTCGTGGTCATGGCGGTGGCTTTCTGGTGATTCTGGCGGTTTTGCGGCGGCTGTCTGGTCATGGTCATCGCGGGGGCCAGTCTCGCGGCCTGTCCGGTCCGGGGTGGGTGGCGGTCATGGTGCCGGGGCTGCCCGGGCGGGAATCAGCGTCCATCGAGGTTTTTGATCCATTCGCGGGCTTTGGCCTGGTAGTCGTTGGCCTTGGCGGTGTCAGTCATTTCCTTGAGGAAGCGTTGGAAGAGGGCGAAGAGGACGTTTTGCAGGAGGATGAGGTTGTTCATGCGGTCTTCGAAGAGGCTGGCCTTGTCAAGCGCTTCGGAGTCCGGCAGTTTGAGTCCTCGGAGGATGAATTCATCGGCATCGAGGGTCAAGGCCCATTCCTCCTCGCCGCGGGCCAGGACGAGTTTGGCGCGTTTCAGTTTTTTGCCGACGGTGAGGGAGGCTTTGGCCTCGGCGCTGAGGGTTGGCGCGCCTTTTCGGATGGTGCTTTCGAAGGCGCCGGGGCCTTCGGCGACGAAGACCATGGGTCCGTCGATGAGCAGTCCGAAGTCTCCGAGCTTGGTGGGCGGCAGGTTGCCATGGCGTTCTTCCTGGAAGAACCAGAGCCAAGTCAGGAAGTTGGCGCCGAGGGTTCCGGCGCCTTCCATCTGGCTGTGGTTCGGGTCCGGGGAGATGTTCAGTGCGGGCACGGCGGCCGGGTCCAGTTCGAACAGCTCCGCGGCCAGCATGTCCGGGGTGAGGGGGATGGGTTCGAAGCCGACCGTCTTGCTGAAATAGGCCAGGAAGATTTCCAGTTGCCGCGGTGAGGTGGCGGACGTGTAGAGCATGTTTTCGATGGTGTCGATGGCGAAATAGACGCCGGAGAGCTGTGGCGGCATCTGGGGCAGGAGGCGCTGCTGGACTTCGGTTTTGATGGAGCGCCGGGCCCGGCTGCCGAGTTTTTCGCTGCCGGATTCGGCCATGCGCGCCAGTTCGACCATGCGGCATTCGGCGGTCAGCAGCGAGGCCGGGATTTTCCGTTCGGCCTGGCGCAGGCACAGGTGATAGAAGGCGCCGATTTTGACGGTGGATTCATCGATCACGTCGTCGAGCAGGTGTCGTGGCGAGACCCATCCCCAGGATGGCTCGTCCGTGACGCGTTCCAGGGGCAGGGCGGCAAAGGCGGCAAAGCGTTCAATGGCGTCTTCCGGCATGGGTTCCGGCAGGCGGCAGATGCGGCAGGTGATGGTGCCCTGGTCAAATGGCATAATGGAAAATCCTCGTGCGGAGATGCAGGCAATTGCAAAAGAACGCCGCGGCACCGACGGAGCCGCGGCCGGCGGGGAGCAAAAAGGTCAATGGATAAGTGTAATGCCAAACCGCGGAATTTCCAAGTGTTGGACCGGAAGTGTGCGTGTTTTTGGCGATGGGGCGCATGGGCGTCGGCGGTGGGCGGCGTCGGGGGTCAGCGGTAGCGGCTGTTTTCGGTTGACTGCCACATGTCGGGGTTGTTTCCGAATGCGGCCTTGAGCGAATCGGTTGCAGCCTGGAGGCGCCCGATGGTTTCCGTGGTCAGGTTTCGGGTCATGGCCTTGGCGTTGGCGGCCATCTGGGCGCGGTCTCTGGCGCCGGCGATGACGGTGGCGACGCCGGGCTGGTGGATCAGCCAGGCCAGTGCCAGTTCGGCCATGGGGCAGTGCAGGTCTTCGGCCACGGCGGCGAGGTCGCGGATGGCGGCGAAGGTGGCTTCCTCCTGGCCGTCTTCCTGGTGGCGGGTCTGGGCGCGGTGCCGTGAAAAATGGCGGGTTCGGCCGCGGGATTCGGGCACGGCGTCGGCATCGGCGAATTTTCCGGTCAGCAGTCCCTGGGCGATGGGCGAGTAGCAGGCCACGCTGACGCCGTGCTGGCGGCATTGGGGCAGGATGTTGTTTTCAATCACCCGCCAAAGCAGGTTGTAGGGGAGCTGGTTGACGGCCGGGGTGGCGTGTTGGAGCAGGTCGGTCAGGTCGCCGGCGCCGAAGTTTGACACGGCGAAGGCGCGGATTTTGCCCTGTTGGCGCAGTCGGCCGAAGTTTTCGGCGATGGTTTCGATGGGGGTCTGCCGGTTGGGCCAGTGCAGGTAATAGACATCGAGGTAGTCGGTTTTCAGGTTCCGCAGGCTGTTGTTGCAGGCGTCGAGCAGGTCTTCCCAGGAATTGGCATGCTGGGGGCTGACTTTGGAGCAGATCACGGCCCGGTCGCGTCGTCCGGTCAGCGCCTTGGCAAGAAGCTGCTCGGAAAGGCCGTTGCCGTACATTTCGGCGGAGTCGAAGCAGTTGACGCCCAGGTCGAGGGCCGCCTGGATGGCGTCAATGGCGTCGCGTTCATTCTGGGGTCCCCAAGTGGCGTCGCCGACGATGGCCCAGCAGCCCATGGTCACGGTGGAGACCTTGATGCCGCTGTGGCTCAGTTCGCGAGAGGTGGTGGTCATGGAGCAATGTTCCTGTTGTTGCCGCGGCAAAAAGCCTGGTGTAGGTTTTGTTGCCGTCAGGTTCGTTCTTGACGGTCGGTCCGGTGGGGCAGGGTAAATGCCTGGGGTCCGGCGGGGCAGCTGCCGGAGGCGGAATCACCGAAAAATAGGTAATGTGCGAAATCTTGGTTAAGGTGCGAAGTTTTGTGATGAACACTTGTAGTTGCCAACCGGAAGCGTCTCGTTTCCAGCCTTCAGGCTGCCGCAGGTCGTCCAGCCTTCAGGCTGCCGCAGGAGGGATTGGACTTATGCGTAGCTCTGGCTGGAAACATGGGACCTATAGGACGGTGAAATAGGACGTATGGGACGTATG
>CAYOUR010000087.1:0-16236 GCA_964407145.1 uncultured Lentisphaeraceae bacterium
CAACCCCGCCAGTCCAATGAGTCTCCGAAGCCCGCCCGGGATAGAATCGGGCGGGCTTTTTTGTTGAATCAAGCGTGGTCCCGGCCGATGGACAGTCGGCCGGGCAGTAGACGGAGGAGGACGACCATGCGCCAGCCCATGATATTCCTTGACCGCGACGACACCCTGATCGTCGACAAGCAGTACCTGCGGGACCCTGCCGGCATTGAATTCACCCCACGGGCGGCAGCCGGACTGAAGCGCCTGAGGGAAGCCGGCTATGGCCTGATCATGGTCACCAATCAAGCCGGCATCGGGCGTGGTTTTCTGACCGAAGAAGACCTCGCGGCTGTCCATGCCCACCTGCGGACCCTGCTGGCCGAACAGGGCGTTGCCCTGGACGCGATCTACTACTGCCCGCATCATCCCCAGGACGGCTGCAACTGCCGGAAACCAGCCGCCGGCATGCTCGAACAGGCCTGCGTTGACTTCAGCGTCAACGTGCCCGAGTCCGTCATGATCGGCGACAGCGACGTCGACATCCAGCTGGGCCGCACTTTCGGCTTGACCACGGTCCAGCTTCGCCTGAATGAAAACCGGCCGGCTTATGGCGCCGACTTCCTGGCCGCGGACCTGGCCGAAGCGGCGGAATGGCTGCTGAGCCGCCGCCGCCGCCCCTGACCACCTGCCCGGCAAGGCCGGTCCGGTCCATGATCAATGGGTGACCGATTCCCATTCCCGGCAAGGCCGGGCAAGGCTTGGGCCGGTCAAGGCCGCCGTCCGGCAAGCAGCCGGGCATACAAGTCGGCATACTGCCGGGCGATGCCAGCGACCTGGAAACGCCGCGCGTTGGCATGACCGGCCGCGACCAGGCGAACCCGATAGTCGTGGTCGGACAGGATTCGCAGCAGGCCGGCCCGGATGGATGCCGTGTCCAATGGGTCGACATAACAGGCCCCTTCGGCGCCGCCGACCTCAGGCAGCGGCGCCACGCGGGAAGCCAGCACCGGCCGGCCAACGGCCTGGGCCTCAAGCACCGGCAGGCCAAAGCCTTCAGAAGTCGACGGAAAACAGAGCAGGTCGCACTGGTCATACTCCCCCACCAGCTGCCGGTCATCCAGGTTTTGAACACAGGAGAAGTCGACGCAGCGGCGCTCCAGTTCCTGTCGCTGCTCTGTGGTGACAGCCCCGATGACGCGCAGATGGCACGTGATTCCCTGCAGAGCCGCCGCCGTGCGCAGCAGATTCTTGTTGGGCGTCACATTGAAATGCAGGATTCGCGGGCAGGCGGTCAAAAAGTCCTTGTCCCGGCGGGCAAACTGCGGGTGGACCGGATTGGGGATGACCACGACCTTGGCCGGATCGACCGCAGTCAGGCCGAGCAGCTCCGCCCTGGTCTGCTCAGAGACACAGGTAATGGCGTCACTTCGACGCACGGGCCAGTCGACCCAGAGTTTTTTCACCAGCCATCTTTTCAGGCCATGCAGGTGCGTCAGAAAGCCGAAGTCGTGCAGGGTCAGCACGGCGACCTGGGCCTGATGTCCCAGAATGCAGTAATTCACGTCGCCGGTGACATGCAGCAGTTCCGCCTGAATCCGGCGGGACCAGGCCAGGTTCCGCAGGACATTCCGGAAGGGGCCGCTTTCCCCCGGAACCTGCGCCGTCCGAATGTCCAGTCCCTGCTGACGCAACTGTTCGATGACCGGGGCAAACACCCGTTCAATGCTGAAGGCGCCAGGCCGGCGCCGGAAAAGGTAGGTGATGTCCATACGACCTTGCACATCCATGGCAGACAAATGGACGAGGCGGCGCGAGCCGGCCGGGCCCGTTCCGGGACACCGACGGCGGCAGACGGCTCAGGCCGGCCGGCAATCCTTTGCCGGCATGGCCGAGCGCGCTTTTCAGCACTCGTCAAACACCCGCACGTAATCCACTTCAAAGTATTCCGGCAGGACCATGTCCTCCAGGCGCGGGTCCGGGACAGGCGGATTCTTCCGGTAGCCCATGCATTCCGTTGAGACGAGAATGAACTGCTCGACGCCGGAGACCATCTCGGTTTCGCGGTGGACGACTTCGCCGTCGGTGTAGAAAGTGTAGTCGTCCCGGCTCCAGTCGACGGCAAAGCGATGCCAGTCACCAGGGGTTTCCTTGAGGATGTAACGGGCATGGCCGGGATTGCGGCAATCATGGCCATAGCCATTCCAGATGTTGCCGCAGCGCATTTCCCGGTCCCGGGGGAAATTCTGGCTTTCCATGATGTCGCATTCGACGCCGCACTGGCGGGCATCGGGGTGGGCGCCGATGGACGGCGACTGCAGCCAGAACGCCGTCCACCAGCCCGGCTGGCGATTCAAACGGCAGCGGATTTCATAGAAGCCGTATTTGTGTAGAAACCGCGGTTTCTCATATGTGCCAAACGGCCAGAAGGCGCCGGTATCTTTCGGTCGATCATACGTCAGGGAAGCGGTCTGCAGATGCGGCGAACAGTACTGGCCATCCTTTTTGACCACATGCAGCTGCAGATGGCTGTTGCCGTCAAGGACGACGCCCTCGGTCGTAAAGGCCGGAAACCGACGCCCCCAGAAATTGAGCCGGAAGCCCCATTTGCTCGTGTCAAGCTCGGTGCCGTCAAACTCGTCGTTCCAGACCAGTTTCCAGTTCTTTCCCTCCGGCAACTGGCTCGGTTCATGGCCGGCGTACGTAAATTCCTGCATGGCGTCTGTCTCCTGTCTGATGAACCACCGGACGACGGCCGGCCGGCGGCGGATGGCTGGCGGCTAGGGCTGGGCACAGCCTGGGTGGCTGGCGTCGGGACGATGCCCGACCATGGTCGCGTCCCAGAGTTCATGGTCAAATCGAGCCCGCCGGTTCGGGCAGTTTTCGCGGTGGCACAACTGGCACGAAGCGAACTTTTTGGCCAGCGGGAAGTGTACGCCGGCGGCGCTCTTGTTGGGAAGCATGAGCATGGAGTCGGTCAGCGTGACGCCGGCTTCGGCCGCGGCTTCGCGGCCGAGCGCCTGGAAGACCTTTGCCAGCTCCGAGATGTCCCAGACGCCGGCGTCGCCGGAACCGGGCCCCATACTGGACAGGCGGGACACGCCACTCGCCTGACGGATGGCCCTGGCCAAATGGTCCAAAGCCGCCCGCAGCATAAGCATCTTGATCTCCTCCAGCCAGTACTGCTGCAGGATGTCCAGCTGTCCGGCCAGCGCCAGGATCTCCGTGCCGCAAGTGGCGCAATAAAACCAGAGCCGTTCCTGGTCGCCAAGCATCATCGACAACGTCTGGCTTTTCAGTTCAATCCGCCGGTCGACCTCGACGGCGTCCGCCCGCCTGGCCGTGACCAGGCCGGGCCGGTACACGGCCTTGGGCCGGCCGGTCGCCTGGGCGCGGGCCGCCAGGGCCTCAAGGTCGTCCCAATCCTGGCGGCTTTCCGACCGGTCGGCCGGAAGATGGACGATTTGCGCCAGACGCGGGACATCAAGGGCAAACGCTATGTCGGTAAACAGAACAGTTTCATGCATGGTTCGAGCCTGCGTGGTATTTTCAATGACCGGTGCTGCCGAAGCCGCCGGCGCCGCGCGCCGTCTCCGTCAAGGCATCGACTTGGGTCAGGACGACGTCGGGAAGCGCCTGAATCACCATCTGGGCAATGCGCTCTCCTCGCCGGACCGTGTATTCCTGGTGTCCGGCGTTGATCAGGATGACGCCGACTTCGCCGCGGTAGCCGGCGTCGATCGTGCCGGGGCTGTTCAAGACGGTCAGGCTGTGGCGGACGGCGAGGCCGCTGCGCGGGCGCACCTGAGCCTCGTAACCGACCGGCAACTCCAAAAACAGGCCGGTATGGACCAGGGCCACATTGCCCGGAGCCAAAGTCACTTCCTGCCGGGCAAAAAGGTCAAAGGCGGCGTCATCCGGATGCGCCTTGGCCGGACACAGGTCGGCGGCGTCATCAGACATGCGGAAATTGACATTGATGGACATAAGCGATTCTCCCGAAGATGATTGAATGCTTCCGGACTGGTTCTGGCCGGGCTGGCCGCCGCCCGCAGCCGGAAGGCGCCGCCGTCATCAATATACTCGCTGGTTGTCACAGAACAACCAACGGGCCCGTCAAAGCGCAAAAGGCGGAATCAGCGGCTGGTAGCTTTTCCATTCGTCCGGCGCCCAGAAGACCCGTGCCAGGAACAGCCCCTGGGCCGGGGCGCTGTCTGCCGCCTGGCTGCGATCACAGGCCCGCAGGACTCTCGTGGCATCCTCCGGGGCGGCATGGCCGGCGCCGACATGGACCAGGAAGCCGGCCAGGGCCCGAACCATCTTGTACAGGAAACTCTCGCCGACGGCGTTGAGAAAAAGCAAGCCGCGGTCTTCCAGGAGCTCCAGGCGGTAGACCTTCCGGACGGTCGACTCGATGACCTGGCCGGAATTCGCGGCAAAGGAGGCGAAGTCATGTTCACCGACCAGGAGCGCGGCCGCCGCCCGCATGGCGTCGACATCCAGCGGCCGAGGCGTCCGCCAGACAAATCTGGCCAGCAGCGGATTGGCCTTGCGGCCGGGCGACAGGCAGTACGTATATGCTTTGCCGGCGTTGTGCAACCGCGCATTGAAGCCTGGTTCGCGCAGCGCGGCGCCGAGCACGACAATGTCGTCCGGCAACCAGCGATTCAGCTTTGCGACCAGGTGTTCGGGCGTGAACTCCGGCGGCGTCGGCGCCATGAAGCTGACCTGCTGGTCCAGGGCATGGACACCCGCGTCCGTGCGGCTGCAGCCGTAAATCTTCAATTCCGGGCAGCGCAGCATCAGGCGCAGGCGGGTCCGCAGTTCGCCCTGGACAGTCTTGAGCTTCGGCTGGACTTGCCAGCCGGCATAGGCGCCGCCGTCATAGGCGACGCGCAGATGCCAGGTAAGCTCGGGAAAAGACGCCTGACCTGGCTCATCCACGGCGCCGGACCCGGCCGTGGGGACAGGGCCGGCCGGCGTGGAAGGAGTCTGGGCGCCAACGGCCGGAAAGGTCAAGTCAGTCATGGTCCGTCCAAAGTCCGGTCTTGGGGTTCGGGCACGGGCATGCCCTGGATATAGACCTCAAGGATTTCAGTGGCGAAGTCCAGCGGGCAGCCGTCGGCGACCACCAGGTCCGCATCCTTGCCGACTTCAAGGGAGCCGACGCGGTCGTCAATGCCCAGGTGGCGGGCGGGGTTGATGGTGATGGCCTGCAGAGCCGCAAAACGGTCCATGCCGGACTTGACCGCCAGACCGGCGCACAGAGCCAGATACTGCTGCGGAATGACCGGTGCGTCGGTGATGATCGACACCTGGCAACCGGCCTGCGCCAGGATGCCGGGCGTGGCAAAAGTCCGGTGCCGCAGTTCCACCTTGGAGGCATTGGTCAGCGACGGCCCGACCGCCAGCGGGCAGCCCTCCCGCGCGAGGTCCGCCGCGATCAGGTGCCCTTCCGTGCAATGCTCCAAAGTCAGCCTGACCTTGAATTCGCGGGCGATGCGCATCGCCGTAAACACGTCATTGGCCTGGTGCGCATGCGCCTTCAGGGGGATTTCCCGCCGAATCACCGGCAACAGCGCCTGCAGCTTCTGGTCGTAGGCCGGCTTTTTGGCGACGTCCTCCCCGGCCGCGGCCAGCTTGTCCTGATATTCGCAGGCCTTGGCCAGCATTTCACGCAACTTGGCGGCCGTCGTCATGCGCGTGCTCAGGCCTTTGGCCTGGTAGCTGAACTTGGGGTTTTCGCCAAAGGCGCATTTCATGGCCACGGGGCTTTTGACAATCATGTCATCGACGCGATGTCCGGCCGTCTTGATGGCGGCAAAAGTCCCGCCAAGGACATTAGCGCTGCCCGGGCCGGTGGCGACGCAGGTGACGCCGGCCCGGGCGGCCATGGCGATGCTGGGATCCAGCGGATTGAACGCGTCAACCGCGTCCATCTGCGGGGTGATCATGTCATTCAACTCATTGTAGTCATGCCCTTCATAGCGCATGGCGTAGCCGCTCAGGCCCAGGTGGCAGTGCGCTTCGACAAAACCGGGATAGACGTCCCGGCCGGCCAAGTCCTTGACGGTCGTGCCGCGGCTGGCCCGGAGCCCGGGCCCGATCTTGGCGATGCGGCCGTCCTCGATCAGAATGTCCGCGGCCCGCGGCGTCGGCTGAAGGGCATCGTGCACCCGGCCATTTTTGAGCAGAAGAGACATGTGAGAACCTCCTTGGCGACTCGCCGGCGCCGGCCGGCACGTCGCCGGACCGTCGCCAGGCAGCTGGTCAGGCGTTGAGCTTGGTGTATACGTCCCGGAAAATCGGGTCGCGTCGCAGGTGCATGGCGACCCTGACCAGGGGGCGGTTGAAAGCGCAGCTGTAGGTATAATCCGAGGTCAGGACCGGGCTGGGGGCCAGCGCCGTGTCAAACCACTGCGGGTTGACCATCCAGGCCACGGCGGAAATGTCCCAAAGGACCTTTGACCAGGCAAAGGGGTCTTCAGCATAGTCGCGGACCGCACCGCAGAGATAATCGGCCAGGTCGTTCCTGCCGGCCAGGAAGGCCTCCAACTCCGGAATGGTGACCCGGAGATGCTCGGCCACGTTCGTGCAGGGAATCTGCACCAGCGGCACGCCCGAATCAAACAGAACGCGCGAAGCGGCCAGGTCCTGCTGCAGATTGAATTCACGCGCGGTCGGCCAGGCGTGCGGCTGCCCCCCCAGCCAGACCACGACGACACGGGAGACCAGCGAGGGATCCAGAAGCAGGGCCGAGGCCACATTCGTCGGCGCGCCGATGGTCAGGACATACAGCGGGCTGTCCTCCGCGTGGGCCCGGGCCACGAGATCGCGCGCCGCCGGGCTGTCCACCGGAATGTCCGATGCGGGCAGCCACTGGTCCGAACCACGGAAGGCAAAATGGTCCGCCGACCGGCCGGCCCGGCGCAAAACAGCCAGAATCTCCGCATAGCTTTTTTCCATGCCGTCTTCGGGCCCCAGCGACCGGCGGTTGTGAAAGGGCGCGGCATAGACGGCTTCCAGGCGGATGGCCTCCGGCGAAAACAGGGCATAGGCCAGGGCAAACTGGTCGTCAACTTCATTATAGGTGTCCGTGTCCAGGACGCAGCGGTTCTGGCCGCGGGGCGGCGCCAGGCGCGCGACGCGGACGGCCTCGGGCAAAATCGGAAAGGACATGGCGGCACTCCTGGGGGTGATTGATGGAGCACACGAAAGGCCACACGGGCCGGCATCCCGGCCCATGCCCCGTACGGTCAGGCGGCACTCCCGCGGCTGGCCGGTCGGCCGCAAGGGTCCTCCGCGCCGGCCGTCGACTTCCGGCTATCCAGCTTCTATTCCTGTTCCTCGACCCGGACCGCGGCCTGGGCCGCCGCGACCCGCGCCACCGCCACCCGGAACGGCGAGCAGCTGACATAGTTCAGACCGACCTTGAAGCAGAATTCAACGGAGGCGGGGTCGCCGCCCTGTTCGCCGCAGATGCCGACCTTCAAGTCAGGCCGCACGGCCCGCCCCTTGACGGTCGCCATTTCGATCAGGGCGCCGACACCGCACTGGTCAATGGTCTGGAACGGGTCCGCGCTCAAAATGCGCTGGTCAAGATACGCCGACATGAAGTTGCCGATGTCATCGCGGCTGAAACCGAAGGTCAGCTGGGTCAGGTCGTTGGTGCCGAAGGAGAAGAATTCGGCGCTGGCGGCCATCTGGTCGGCGAGCAGGGCGGCGCGGGGGATTTCGATCATGGTGCCGAGCTTGTAGGACAGCTTGCGCAAATCGAAACGCCGCAGGATTTCCGCATGGACGCGCTCGATGATCAGCTTGGTATGGTTGAGCTCGCGGACGTCGCAGGTAATCGGGACCATGATTTCCGGCACGACCTTCTTGCCGTTGCGGATAAGCTCCGCCGCCGACTCGAACACGGCCCGGACCTGGTATTCCGTCATCTCCGGATAGGTGACGCTGAGACGGACGCCGCGATGGCCCATCATCGGGTTGTTCTCCTGCAACGCGTCGACGCGCTTGCGCACTTCGTCCTCGGCAATGCCCAGCGCCCGGGAGATTTCCTGGCGGCCGAGCTGGGAATGCGGCAGGAACTCATGCAGTGGCGGATCGAGCAGGCGGATGGTGACCGGAAAGCCCTCCATCGCCTCCATGGTGCCCTTGATGTCGTTCTTCATGTACGGGAACAAATCCTTGAGCACCGCAATGCGGTCCGCCTGGGTGACACAGAGAATCATCTTGCGCAACAGGAAAAGCGGCTTGGCCGAGCCTTCGCCATAGAACATGTGCTCCATGCGGAACAGGCCGATGCCCTCAGCGCCGAACGACCGCGCCTTGACCGCGTCGGCCGCCGTGTCGGCGTTGGCCCGCACCCCCATGGTGCGGTATTTGTCGACTATCGACATGAAACGCAGGAACTGGGCGTAGTCTTCGCCGGCAGACGGCTCGACCAGCGGCAGGGCGCCGTCAAAGACGGTGCCGGCGGAGCCGTTCATCGTCAACACGGCGCCTTCGCGGAAGACGCGGTCGCCGACCTTCATCGTCTTGTTGGAGGCGTCGACCTGCATTTCGGACGCGCCGACGATACAGGACTTGCCCCAACCACGGGCGACCAGCGCGGCGTGGCTGGTCATGCCGCCGCGGGCGGTCAGGATACCCTCGGCCGCGCGCATGCCCTCGACGTCCTCGGGGTTGGTCTCCTCCCGCACCAGGATGACCTTCTTGCCGATACGGCCAGCCCGCACCGCGTCATCGGCGGTAAAGTAGATTTCCCCGCAGGCCGCGCCTGGTCCGGCGGGCAGCCCCTTGAGCAGGTTCTTGGTCCGGGATTCAACTTTCGGTTCAATGATCGGCAGCAGGAATTCAATGACCTGATTCGGGCTGACCCGGAGCACGGCCGTCTTTTCGTCGATCAGGCCTTCGTCCAACATGTCAAGCGCCATGGTGATGGCGGCCTTGCCGCCGCGCTTGCCGGTGCGGCACTGCAGCATGTACAGCTTGCCTTCCTCAATCGTGAACTCGATGTCCTGCATGTCGCGGTAATGGCGTTCCAACTGCAGCCGGATGTCATTCAGCTCCCGGTAGACTTCCGGCATGATTTCCTCCATGGAGGGAATCTCGCGGTTCTGGTCGCTCTTGGTGGCGTTGTTGAGCGGATTCGGCGTCCGGATGCCGGCGACGACGTCTTCGCCCTGGGCATTCTGCAGCCATTCGCCGAAGAAGAGGTTCTCGCCGGTGGCGGGATTGCGGGAGAAGGCGACGCCGGTGGCGGAGGTTTCCCCCATGTTGCCGAAGACCATGGCCTGGACATTGACGGCCGTACCCCAGGTCTCGGGGATGCCTTCAATGCGCCGGTAGGAAACGGCCTTGCGGCCGACCCAGCTTTTGAAGACGGCTCCGATGCCGCCCCAAAGCTGCTGGCGCGGGTCATCCGGAAATTCGGCGCCGAGGACTTCCTTGATGCGGCGTTTGTAGGCGTTGGCCAAAGTCTTGAGGTCCTCGGCCGTCAGGTCGGTGTCTGACTTGTAATCCTTGATGTATTTGTACTGGTCGAGCAGTTCATCGAGCAGGCGCCGGATGCCCTTGCCCTCGAACGGCTCAATGCCCTCGGCCTTCTCCATGACGACATCGGCGTACATCGCGATCAGGCGGCGGTAGGAATCCCAGACAAAGCGTTCGTTCTTGGTGGTGGCGATCAGGCCGGGGATGGTGCTGGAGGACAGGCCGATGTTCAGCACGGTATCCATCATCCCAGGCATGGACTTGCGGGCGCCGGAGCGGCAGCTGACCAGCAACGGGTTCTCGGAATCGCCGTACTGGCGGCCCATTCGGGCTTCCACTTGGGCCAGAGCCGCGTCCACCTGCTCGGCCAGGCCTTCCGGGCAAAGTAATCGTTGCAGCATTCGGTGGTGATGGTGAAGCCGGCCGGCACCGGCAGTCCCAGGCGACTCATCTCCGCCAGATTGGCGCCCTTGCCGCCGAGCTCATTGCGCATGGAGGCATCGCCGTCAGCCTCGCCTTTGCCAAACGGATACACATACTTCGGACAGCCGGAAACGGCCGCCGGCTTCTGCTTGACGGCCGGCGCCGGAGCAGCAACGCCACCGGAACAGGCTTTGGCGGATTCCGACTTGCTGGCCTTCACGTCTTTGCTGACTTTCTTCATGTTCTCTTTCCGTGGGTTGATGGAATCAATGATGACTGAAACCGACTTCCACATGCGCATGTCAACTCAACGGGGGACGGCACGGATAGACACGGACGGCGACGGCGCCTGGCCATGCCTCGCGCCGCCGACATCCGTGTGTACCCGTGATCATCCTGAAAATCCCGCCAAAAGAACATGCGTCATGCCGACGCCGTCCCCAAAAAAGGCCTGAAAAAATTATGGACGCCTCCGAACCGTCTTATTGCCGGCCGGGGCGTCCATGCCGTCAGACGGCAAAAACTCACTTCGACTTGCGCTTCAGCGTCTTGACCCGCTCTTTCAGGCGCTCGACATAGCGTTTGTGACGAATCCGTTTCAACTTCTTGCGGTGCTGCTGACCCATGGCTGATCCTTATGTTTCGGGTGTGAAAGTGCCAATCATGAAAAATACGGAAAGTCAAGGAATATATATGGCCATGTCGCGTTTGTCCAGAGGACAGACGGGAAAAAAGACGATGGTAACTGATTGCGAATTGAACATTGAGCCATGGCATGGTGCCGGCAGCCCGGCACGATGCCCGGCAGGCTGAAGGCTGCACTACATACGGCAGCCTGAAATCAAACGCTTATCCACCACATATCCCACTTTGGCCGTCCTTAATCAAGGGGTGACCGATTACGGACAATGAATGATATGGGCGGCGAGGAAGCTTGTTTTTCACCCTTCCGCCGTTATAGTTTTCTGAGTTGTACCGTGTGACATCAACATTTCCGACACAGTTTTCCATATTTCAATGACAAGGAGGCGCATTTCATGAGACGCATCGCACCGGTATTGGCTGCCGCCCTGGTTACCTGCCTGCTTCTGCCGATGGCCGCATCGGGTCAGGAGCTCGTCCTGAGACGGCCGGAAAAAAAGCTGCTCTACTTCGGCTGGGGCGCCGCCACGCCGAAGGCCATCGCCGAAAACCTGGAGCTGATCGAAGCGGCGACGCCGTTTGACGGCATCGGCATCACCATCGTGGAATCGCGTACCGTCGACGGCAAAAAAGTCAGCTACGAATCGCAGCGCATCTACAAAAACGAGGCCTGGAAATACGAATACTTTGCCGACAGCATCGCCTACCTGCAGAACATGAAGCCGAAACGCCTGACCCACAACTTCATCCGCACCTCGACCCGCACCGGCCCGCACGACTGGTTTTCCGACTCCTACTGGGCCAATGTCTGCAACAACTTCGCCCTGATGGCGCGCATTGCCCGCGAGACCGGCCTGAAGGGCCTCTGCCTGGACCTGGAAGACTATGAGGATACCGGGCATCTGTTCGCCTACCATCCGGACATGGGCGTAAGCTACGCCGAAGCCAAACTCAAAGCCCGCCAGCGCGGTCGTGAATGGATCACCGCCATCGGCAAGGAATATCCTGACATCACCCTGTTTTCCTTCTTCCTGGTCTCCCTCGTCTATCCAATGAGCGACGACGTCGCCGAAATCGGCACCCGCTCCTGCGCCCTGTTCCCGGCCTGGCTGAACGGCGTCTATGACGGCCTGCTCCCGGAAATGACCATGGTCGACGGCCATGAAAACATGTTCTACCGCAGCGGCGACCTGGAACGAATCATGCACGCCACCGGCTACTTCCGTACCCACTTCCGCCAGATATTCGCCCCGGAAAACCTCCGCAAGGCCCTGGCGCAGACGCAGATGGCGCCAGCTATCTACATGGACGCATTCTTCCCCCGCGACTTGAACGACCCGAAGAACAAATGGAACATCTACCCCGGTGTGACCGACCTCGGCGAACGCCTGCGCCGCCTGCAGGGCGTGCTGACCCACTGCCTGACCGTCGCGGACGAATACGTCTGGACCTGGAATGAACGCGTGCTCTGGTGGCCCAAAAACAACCTTGACGCCCTCAATCAGCGCGTTCCGGGCATCAACGAGGCGCTGCGCTGCGCCAAGGGCATCCGTGAGATCGAAGCCCTGATGGCATTGCAGCCGGCCTCGCCGAACCTGCTGGCCAACGGTGGCTTTGCCGCGACGACCGACGACGGCAAGACGGCCAATGAAGACCAGCTGCGCACCGCCGTGCCGTTCTGGAGCGTGTATGTGTCCAAGGACAGCCCCGTCGGCACGTTCATGCCCGTGGCTGCCGGCGGCCCGGCCGGCGGCCCGGCCGCCGTCGCCGCCGATTTCGGGCAGGGCGCCGTGCTCACCTCCCTGGCCGAAGTCACGCCTGGCGATTTCCTGCTGCTGCGCGGCCGGGCCAAGCTGGAAGGCTGCGCCGTCGGCGGCGTGACCGTCGCCTGGAAGAAAAACGCCGCCGACTGGTGGGTATGGGATGAAAACAAATACCCGGTCATCCGCGCCAGCTTTTCCGCCATTCCCGGCTCGGAATGGCGTGAATTCAAGGCCATTGTGCCGGTTCCGGAAGACATCACCTGCCTGGGCCTGATGCTCAACATCGGCAAACAGCGCCCCGGCAATGACAAGATCACCTTTGCCGACCTGGAACTGATCCGCGCCTTCGGCCCCCAATGACCCAGGCCGCCGTCCGACCGGGCGGCCCTGCGCGCCTGACGACGGCGAAGACGCCAGCATCCTGAGGCGATTGCATGAGCAGCCAACAACACCTATGTCCCCGATGCGGTTCCGCCAATCTCCGGCCGGCCTCGTCCAACTACAGCATGCCACTGGGCTGCCTGGGCGCCCTGCTGTTCGGCTGGCTGGGGCTGCTGGCCGGGCTGCTTGGCGGCGAGAATATCAAGCTGGTCTGCCTGGAATGCGGGCACACCTGGCCGCTGCCCGGCCAGGCCGGGTCGGGCGCCTGCGGTTGCATCATCCTGATTGTCTTCGTCTTCGCGGTCATTGCCTTTCTTGGCGGATGCTGAGCAACCCCTTCCGGAGACAGCCATGAAACACATGCTGATAACTGCCTGGAGCCTGACTCTCAGCCTCGGGCTGAGCTTGTTCGATGCCACGGCCGAAACGTCTGCCGGCGCCGGCGGCGCACTCACCGCCCCCCGGAAGAAGATCATTTCGCTGGGCTGGGCAAAAAGCACCCCGAAAGACCTGGCGGAAAACCTGACGCTGATTGAAAACGGCACGCCCTATGACGGCATGCACGTGCACCTGGTCGGCGAAATGACCGTCGAGGGCGCCACAAAAAAGTACACTTCACGGTTTCCCTGGCAGCATGAAAGCTGGCCCTACGAAGCGTTTGCCGACAGCATCAGCTACCTGCAGGGCCTCCGGCCGAACCGGCCGCTGGACCTGTTCATCCTGACGACAACCAGGTCCGGCCCGCATGACTGGCTCAGCGATGAATACTGGGCCCACGTCTGCCACAACTTCGGCCTGATCGCCAGAATCGCCCGGGAAACCGGTTGCCGGGGCATCATCTTCGACCCGGAGGATTACCAGGATTCCGGCCATCTCTTCGCCTATTCACCGGATTCCGGGGTGAGCTACGAGGCCATGAAAGTCAAAGCCCGGCAGCGTGGCCGGGAATGGATCAGCGCCCTGGGCAACGCCTATCCGGACATGACCCTGTTCGCCCTGTTCTGGGCCTCGCTGGTCTATCCCTTCGGCGACAATCCCAACGACATCGGCAACCGCTCCTGCGCCCTGTTCCCGGCCTTTCTCAACGGCGTCTATGACGCCCTGCCCCCGGGCATGACCATCGTCGACGGCCATGAAAGCTATTTCTACCGCAGCGGCGACCGGCACCGGGTCATGCATTCGGCCGGGTACTTCCGCGCCAATTTCCGCCAGCTGATCGCACCGGAGAACCTGGGCCGCGCCCTGAGCCAGACCCAGATGGCGGCGGCCATGTATCTCGATGCCTTCTTCCCTGCCACCCCCGACGACCCGAAAAACCGCTGGGACCTCTACCCCGGCGAAAACGACACCACCCGCTTGCGGCATTTCCGGAATGTCCTGTTCCACTGCCTGGCCGCAACGGACGAGTATGTGTGGACCTGGGGCGAACGCGTCACCTGGTGGCCGCAAAACAAAGCCGACGCCCTGAATCAGCGCCTGCCCGGCCTCAACACCATCATGCGCAGCGTCAAATCCGTCGAAGAAGCCGAAGCGGTCATTGCCGCAATGCCGACTTACGAGAACCTCCTGGCCAACGGCGACTTTGAAACGGCGCCGGCGCCGGGCGAACAGGCCAAGGCCGCAAAACTGCCGGCGCCGGCCGGATGGAACGTCTGGGATGAGGAGCGCGAGGAGCGCAAGGGCGTCTTCTACGCGTCGCCCGGCGCCGGCGGCAACGGCTCGACGGCGATGACCGCGGCCGGCTTTGTCCGGGGCGGCTGCGCCATCGCCAATGTCGCGGTGCAGCCAGGCGACATCCTGCTGCTGCGCGGCAAAGCCCGCTGCGAGGAGAACGCCACCGGCGAAGTCACCGCGGCCTGGAAACGCACCGCCACCGGCGGGTGGGTCTGGGACAACTACCAGGCACCGCTGGTCCGGGCCAGCCTCCGGGCGGTGCCGGGCTCGGAATGGCGCGAATGCAAGGCGCTGCTCATGGTCCCGGACCATATCGAAGGCCTCGGCCTCCAGCTCGGCGTCGGCCGGCAGCGCCCCGGACAAGACAAGATTCACTACGACGACTTCGAGGTGATCCGGCTGCCGCCCTTTTCCCCGACGACTGCCGCTCCCTGAACACGGCCTTCGCCGCAAGGCGTTCCAGGCAAAACCGTAACGGTATCTTCCGGGCGGCCCGTCCCAGACTGCAACGGCGTCGCCTGCCCCGGCTTCCCCGGCCCTCCGCAACCACAGCCAATCCTATCATCAACCCTTTTCAACCCACCTGAAACCAACCGCATTCGAGAACAAGGAGCAGCATCATGACTTACATCCCGGTCGGCCTGGAAATGTACTCGGTCCGCAAGGAATTCGCCGCCAATCCGTACGCCACCATGAAAGCGGTCAAGGCCATGGGCTACGAAGGCGTGGAATTCGCCGGCCCGCCGATTTGGGGAGCGGACTTCTATGCGGCGCTGCTGAAGGAAACCGGCCTGGTCTGCTGCGGCTGGCACACGCCCTGGGAAAGCCTCCAGCCAGAAAAAATAGCCGACACGGTCCGCCTCAACCTGTCGGTCGGCAACAAGTACGTCATCGTCCCGGGCATCAAGGCGAGCACACACGCCGACTGGCTGGAAAAGGCCGCCGCCATGAACGGCATCGCCGATCAACTGGCTGTCTACGGCCTGCGCTGCGGCTACCACAACCACGCCCAAGACTTCGCCCTGCTGGACGGCAAGGCGACCTGGGACACGTTCATGGGCAACACCAGCGACCGCGTCGTCATGCAGCTTGACACCGGCAACGCCCTGGCCGGCAACGCCAACATCATGCAGACTCTCCTGACCTACCCCGGCCGCTGCCAGACCATCCACCTGAAACCCTACAGCAAAGCCAAGGGCTACGAGCCGCTCATCGGCGAAGACGAATGCCCATGGCGGGAAATCTTTGCCTTCTGCCAGGCCAAAGGCAACACCGAGTGGTATATCATCGAATACGAATGCCCGGCCTATCCGGCCCTCGAAGCCGTTGAAAAATGCCTCGCCGCCACCAGAGACCTGCTGAAATAACCGGACTCGCCGGGCAGGGTCCGGACGCTTCCGGAAACTGTCCGGCGAATCGTGTGGAAGGACCCCGAATGGACCTGTCCATCCAGGGTTCTTTGTACATCATTGTCCACCGGCGTCCATGGTCCATGGTCCATCGTCCATGGTCCACCCGAAAACCCGTTGATACCGTAATCGGCCACCGATTGATAAGCAGGCCATGCTGCGGTTCCGCCGTCCTTGCAGGATGCCCGGCAAATGAGCCTGGACGGCATACGGCAGGCTAAAGCCTGGACTACATACGTACCTACGGCAGGCTAAAGCCTGGACGGCATACGGCAGGCTAAAGCCTGAACTACCTACGGCAGCCTGAAGGCTGGACTGCATAGGACCGCCCGGAGGGCGGGACAAACATAACCCCGGGTGACCGAAGCCCGAAGGGCGAGGGAACCCGGGGGAAGAGACACCTCTGCTTTGACCGCCCGGAGGGCGGGACACCATACGGCAGCCGGAAATCAAGCGCCTATCACCAC